>NZ_JBQERM010000020.1:0-48541 GCF_056535045.1 Ruegeria sp. O6
ATCCGAAATCGGCATCATCGCAGAGCCAATGATCCCAAACGCATGTTCAATACCATGCATCTGCAAAACCTTAACAAAGGCCTCTTCCGTCGTCATCTTCATAGGGGTGTTTCCTTATCTTCAGAACGCCAAAGCGTTGGTAAATTAGAGTATTTCGTCTCTGAGGTAATAGCCGACATAGGCTATGCGCTGGCCGAGGCGGCGGAAGGGTGTCAGGATGCCATGGCTGGGCAGCGGGGACGTGAAGATCGGCAGGGCAAAGGCCTTGTCTTTCTTGCCCGCGATCAGCTGTGCCATACGACGCCCGGCCTGAGCCGAGTACATCACGCCGTTGCCACCATATCCCATCGCGTAGAACACGCGCTGTTCCGGGTCCGGTTGAAAGATACGCGGCATCATATCGTGGCTGACATCGACCCAGCCCCACCACGAGTAATCGAGGTTGATATCCGTCAGCGCCGGGAACTTTCGGGCAAGACCCTTTTTCAGAAGCTCCAGATGTCTTTCGTTCTCGGCGTCTCGTCCTGTTACCGCGCTGCGGCTGCCGATCTGCATCCGGTTGTCAGGCAATAAACGATAATAATGGCGCAGGGTGCGCGTGTCCGTCAGGGGCGATTTGGTCTGAATGCCACACTCATCCAGCTCGGCCTGGGTCAGCGGCCGTGTCACCATCGAGTTCGACAAGATAGGCATCAGGCGGTGCTTTGTGCGCGTGTTCAGACCTGGTGGGGTATAGCCCGCGGTTGCCAACGCCACGGTTTTGGCGCGGACGATGCCGCCCGGTGTGCGCAGGTGATGCACGCCGCTCTTCGTCTGCCATCCCATGACCGGGCTGCCAGTGTGAATTTTCACCCCCAGACGGCGCGCCATGTTGACGTAGCCGAACGCCAGTTTACCCGCATGGATGCAGGTCCCGTCAGGTTCCCACATGGCACCTGCGGCCTCCATATCGCGCACGTGCTTTTCGTGCAGTTCTTCCCGAGAGAGGATGCGCGAGCCATAGCCGAACACATCGTTGAGCAGCTTGCTCTCTTTCTTGAGGGACGGCATGACCTTGTCGCGATGCGCGATGTAGTAGTGGCCACCCGGCTGGGGGTCGCAATCGATATCGTCGGTCGCAATCAGATCGTTGAACAGCTGAAACGCTTCAGTGACCTCGGCATGCATGCGCTTGGCCACGTCCGTTCCCCACCGTTCGATCCATTGCGACCGCTTGAGCCGCCCGGATGAGATCTGGGCCTGCCCGCCGTTGCGGGTGGAGCAGCCCCAGGAGACGGTATTTGCTTCTAAAACAACGGCTTGAATGCCATGTTCCTTGGCAAGATGGATGGCGGTGGACAGGCCGGTATACCCCGATCCGATCACCACCACATCCGCATCCATATCGCTGGACACAGGTCCATCATCGGCCGGAGGTGTTCCGGCCGTTCCAATCCAATATGTGGGCGCGTGGTCGCGATTGTGACCCGGACCCGCATCAATGATCGGGTCATATTTGGGGTCATAGCTGGCCTTGGGCCAGTGACGCGGGATGCTGTTATCCACCATTCTTGTTTTTCTCCGAGGCTGCGCGCAGGGCGGCGGATCAGGCTTTGAACATTGGGCGCGTTTTGCGAAGCGCCTGTTTTACAACGATTTTACCGTCACGAACAGTGAACAGATCCGCACCTTCAGCTTCGATCCGCATACCGTTTGCATCGGTTCCCGAGAAGGTCCACTCGGACACCGCACGATCACCGTGGACAAAATGACTGTGATGATCCCAATGGGCGTCTTTCATGCCTGCCCAGACGCCCGAAAACGCAGCGGCGATGGCTTCGGCACCTTCAACCTTGTTGCCGTATTTTTCGTCACCGGCCACGGTGTAGAACACGCAGTCGTCGGCGAAGTGGGTCATCACGCCGTCGATGTCGTGGCGATTGAACGCGTCAAACGTGTCCGCCAGGTCCTGCGCGGTCAGGGTTTTGTTCATTTTGTACTTCCTTGTCAGTGGGGTTGTTACATTTCGTCCGGGTTCGGAACGATCAGTGTCGGGATCCTGGAGCGCCGCAAAACGCGTTTTGCGACCGTGCCCAGGAAGGTGTGCGAAAAGCCGTGATCATGCGCACCCAATACGATCAGGTCGCAACCCAGTTCGACCGAGCGGCGCAAGATCACTTCTGCGGGATGGCCGTCAGTCACCTCGACCGAGGTGACCTGATCGCGAATTTTCCCGTCGTCGCCGTCGAACTGCGCCCAGAATTTGGCTTGCCGTTCGGCCAGAACCTTGCGCACCATCTCGTGACGACGCTCAATCGCGGCCTTGCGGGTCTCTTCGTTCATGATGAAGATTTCCATCGTGATCTTGGCATCCTCCGACAGGGGTTCATTCACATGCAGCACGTGAATTTCCGCCCCGGTGGCCTGCGCGATGCTTGCGGCATGGCGCATGGCGTGACCCGAGTTTTCGGACAGGTCGGTGGCAAACAGGATGTTGGTGACCATCTGTTTCATGTCGTCATCCTTTCAGATCAGTAGCCAAACAGCCGTGGGAGCCACAGCGACAGTTCAGGGAAGAAGGCGATGATGAAGATCGCCACCGTGTTGGCCGCCGCAAAAGGCAGCGCGCGAAGCGAGATCTGTTCGATCGAGATGTTCGAGATACCGGATGCGATGAACAGGTTCTCGCCCAGCGGTGGGGTCTGGAACCCGATGCCCAGCGTACAGACCATCACCACGCCAAAATGGATCGGGTCAATACCCACCGAATAGGCCACCGGCAGCATCACCGGAACAAGGATCAGGATGGTGGCCAGTGTTTCCATGAACATGCCGACGAAGAGCAGGAAGAAGATGATCAGCGCCCAGATCACATAGAGGTTGTCGGTAAAGCTGAGCATCCCTTCTGCGATGATTGCCGGGATCTGGTTTTCCACCAGCAGACGACCAAACACCGTCGCGGTGAACAGGATCAGCAGAACGCGGCCGGTCAGCCATGTGGTGGCTTCAAGCGACTGGAACAGCGACTGCCAGGTCAGTTCGCGATAGATGACGACACCCACGAACAGGGTATAGAAGATCGCGACGATTGCAGCCTCGGTCGGGGTGAAAAAGCCGGTATAGATACCGCCCAGGATCACCAGCGGAGCCATCAACGACCAGAACCCGCGATACATCTCGCACCCGACATTGCGGATCGACCAGCCCTCGGCGACGCCTTTGTAGCCGCGCTTTTTCGACATGAAATAGTTCAGGATCAGCAGGCTTGTGGCGATCAGGAAGGCGGGTACGAACCCGGCAATGAACAGTTTCGAAATCGAAACCGACTGGAAGGTGCCGAATTTCTCGACCGCTTCGGGCGGCGGGGCCATACCGAGCGCGGCAATGCCGAAGATCACCATCGGGATGGAGGGAGGAATGATAATCCCGAGGCCGCCAGAGGACGCAGTGATCGCCGAGGCATAGCCGCGCTCATAGCCGCGGTCGATCATTGCCGGGATCATCAGCATCCCAACAGCCGCGGTTGTTGCCGGGCCCGAGCCCGAGATGGCACCAAAGAACAGACAGGCCATGACCGTTGCGGCCGAAATACCACCGGTAAAAGGACCGGCCAGACTTTCGGCAACGTTGATCAGGCGTTTTGAGATACCGGCAGCCTCCATCAGGGCCCCGGCAAGGATAAAGGCTGGCAGCGCCATCAGCGGGAACGAGCCCACGGATGTAAAGGCGATCTGCACGAACTTGATCGGATTGTCGCCCAGATAGAGAAACGAGATCAGCGACGCGACACCCAGCGCCACCGTGATCGGCGCGCCAATGAGCAGCAAGAACAGAAATGATCCAAACAGGACCGTGACGATTTCGGATTCCATGGTTACCCCTCCCGGTCTCAGTGGTCTTTGGCCGCTTCGGCAGCGGCCTTGATCTCGTCCAGATCGATCTGGTCGGGATCGTGAATGTCCTCGCCTTTGACAAGGCGGCGGTAATTCACCTGAATGATGCGGAAGGTCATCAGCGCAAATGCGATGGGCAGCACCATGTAGATATACTTCATCTCGATGCCCAGTGTCTGGGATTTCCAGAACTTGTTCATCTTGTTGAAAACAAAGTCTGTCGCCAGATAGAGGAAGTAGACATTGAAGAAGAGCCAGAAGAGGTCGGCAAAGGCTTCGACATATTTGATCGACCCGTCAGGCAGGAATTTGAACTGGAACGTCACGCGGTTATGCGCCCCTTTCAGGGCGGCGTAACTTGCACCGAAATAGACGAACCATACGAACATGTAGACCGAGAGTTCTTCGATCCAGCTGACCGAAAAGCCGAAGACCTCGCGCGCGATGATCTGCACGAACAAAAGGCAGACAAAGCCGGATAAGAGTATCCGGCAGATGACACTTTCTATGTTGTCCAGAAATTTCCAGAACATGTGGTTTCACTCCTCCCTGAGATGAGAAGAGCGCCGTGGCGCTCTTCCCGGTATCGCTCTGCGGCGATTATTGCTGCACCGGCTCGCGGCCGATGGCTTCCAGAACGGTGTTCAGTTTTTCGACGCCACCGATGGAGTCGTAGAACTGGGGCCATACGGCACCGGTCGCCAGTTCGATGAACTCGGCTTCGTCGTTTTCGGGATCGATGATCTCCATGCCTTTGGCGGTCAGCTCTTCCTTGATGGCGGCTTCGGAATCCCGCAGGAATTGTGCGGATGCCAGGGTGGCTTCTTGTCCTGCTTCAAGGAGGATTGCCTGATCTTCTGCGGACAGGTCCTGGAAGACCGCTTCTGAAACGATCAGCGGTTCAATCGAGAAGATGTAGCGCAGGTTGGTGACGTGGTCCTGAACCTCGTAGAACTTCATCGCGTTGATGGTCAGATAAGGGTTGTCCTGCCCGTCGACCACCTTGGTTTGCAGACCGGTGAAGGTTTCCGACCATGCCATCGGCGTCGGGTTGATGCCCCATGCCTTGTAGGTTTCGATCATGATCTCGTTCTTAGGAACGCGGATGACCAGATCCTGAAGGTCAGCAACCGATTTGACCGGTTTTTTCGAGTTGGTCAGGCGGCGGAAACCGGTATAGGTCCAGCCGATGATGCGCACGCCGGCATCACGGATGGTGTTTTCGACCAGTTCCTGACCGATTGGGCCCTGGGTCAGCTTTTCGGCATCTTCCAGGCTGAGGATCACGTAAGGCAGCGTGAAAACACCGACCGAAGGCGAAAAAGGCGTGATGTTGTTGATCGCCAGCAGCGACATATCCAGCGTGCCGATCGCCGCTTCGTTCACGGTGTCCTGTTCGGACCCCAGCTGACCGTTCAGGAACAGCGTTGCGGTATGTGCACCGCCCGATTTCTCTTCCAGCGCCTTGACGAAGGCGATGCCCAGAGCTTCCTGTGCGCTTCCTGCGCTATCGCCCACCGCGATCTTGAAGTTCTTCGCATCAGCCGTGCCCGCAACCATCAGTGCAGCAACGGAAACGGCGGCGCTGATGGTGCCAAGCTTTTTGATAAATGACATGGATGTCCTCCCATTTGTCGTGTTTCGAGGTGCGCGATGGCCTGGGGAGAAGGTGGCCAGTCCGATTCTGCCTCGGCCACAAGAGGCTATCTTGCCAACATGGTTTCGTCGTTGTTAATATTTGCGTGAAAGGTTTCACAGATGTCGAACTTTTAATATGAGACAAAACCCACTGGCCACCCGCATCGGGGACACGGACATCCGCCTTCTTCGGGTTTTCAAAACCGTTGCGGAAAGCGGAGGGTTTTCAGCGGCGGAAAATGAGCTCAACATCGGGAAATCAACAATCTCGAAACACATATCGGATCTGGAGCTTCGGCTGGATCTGAAGCTGTGCAACCGTGGCCCGGCGGGTTTTTCCCTGACTGAAGACGGCGAGAAAGTGCTGGCCGCGACTGAAGACCTGCTGATTTCGGTTTCTCAGTTCAGAACAGAAGTCAACGAGATCAAGCAGCAACTGGCAGGAAGTATCCGCGTGGCGCTGTTCGATCAGTGTACCACGAACCCCGAAGCGCGCCTTGCCCGCGCCATTCACAGGTTCAACGAAGCCGCCCCTGCCATCCAGATCGAGTTGTCAATCGAACCACCCAACGTCATTGAGACCATGGTTATCAGCGGGCAGCTGGATGTCGGGATCATCGCCCTGCACCGCCCCTCGGCAAGCCTGCATTATGCGCCGCTTTATGGGGAAAACATGTTTCTGTATTGCGGGCAGGACAATCCGTTGTTCAGCCAGTCCGCTGACACGCTGAGTTTACGGGACATTCAGGCGTACAACTATGCGGGCCTGAACGTGAATTCGCCCAACCTGATCTATGGCCAGCAACTGGGGTTTCGGCGCGCTGCCAAAGTGCAAAACGAACAGGCCCTTGCAATTCTTATTCTGTCAGGCAGCTATCTGGGCTTTCTTCCGGACCATCTGGCGCAGGAATTTGTCGAGCAGGGGCTTATGAGGCAGGTGATGCCGCAGGAAATCAAATACAGAACGCGCTTTGCGGCGGTGACGCGAAAACAGCCGGATCCGACACGTGCGGCCAAGCTGTTTCTGGAAACCCTGCTGAGCGTCCATTCCGACGTGCCCTGAGCCCGGCCTCGCCGCCTGTTTGCGCGTGGCACCCCGCAAGAGGATTTGTTCACTGAAGGCATGCGCCAACCGGGTGCGCGCGGCCGCGCTTGTCTTGTCCACTCGGGCGTAAGGCATGAGGAAAATGGGTCAAAAACGTCTGATTGAAAACAAGTTTGACTTGGCAATTCCAGTTTGATTTCAATCAGCAAAGACCCACACCTCTTGCCCCCAGACAACCGGAGAGCCGCATGTCATCCGACCCTGTAGCCGCCTTGCGCACTCAAACCGATCACGAGGCGCTATCATGAGCCGCGATGCCTTGCTGCAACCTTATCAGCTAAAGCACCTGACGCTGAAGAACCGGATCATGACGACCAGTCACGAACCCGCCTATCCCGAAGATGGGATGCCGACGGAACGTTATCGTGCCTATCACGAGGTGCGGGCCAAAGCGGGGGTTGCGATGACCATGACGGCGGGGTCGGCCGTTGTCAGCCGCGACAGCCCGCCTGCGTTCAACAATATCCTAGCTTACAAGGACGAGGTGGTCCGCTGGATGGCGGAGCTGACGGATGCCTGCCATGCCCATGGCTGTGCGGTGATGATCCAGCTGACCCATCTGGGGCGGCGCACGGGCTGGAACAAGGGTGACTGGCTGCCATCCCTGTCGCCGTCGCACGACCGGGAACCGGCGCACCGGGCCTTTGCCAAGAAGATGGAAGATTTCGACATCGCGCGGATTGTGACCGATTACGCCGATGCTGCCGAACGGATGCAGGCCGCCGGGCTGGATGGAATTGAATTGCAGGCCTATGGCCATCTGATCGATCAGTTCTGGTCGCCGATGACCAATCGGATGGACGCGCCTTTTGGGGGCAATCTGGACAACCGGTTGCGCTTTGGCTTCATGGTTCTGGATGCAATCCGCGACCGCGTCGGGCGCGATTTCATCATAGGGGTCCGTTACACCGCCGACGAGGTGGAAAAGGGCGGCATCACCGAAGCGGAAGGGCTGGAGATTGCCCGAAGGCTGCGTGACAGTGGTCAGGTCGATTTCCTGAACATTATTCGCGGGCGTATTCATACCGACCCGGCCATGACGGACGTGATCCCGGTTCAGGGCATGAAAAGCGCACCCCATCTGGATTTCGCCGGGCGCGTGAGGGCCGAGGTTGGGATGCCGACCTTTCACGCCGCGCGCATTCCCGATGTGGCAACGGCACGGCATGCGGTGGCCTCGGGCCTGCTGGACATGGTCGGCATGACCCGCGCACATATGGCCGATCCGATGATCGTTGCCAAAATCCGGGCCGGACGGGAAGAGGACATCCGGCCTTGCGTTGGCGCCACCTATTGTCTTGACCGCATTTATCAGGCGGGTGAGGCGCTGTGCATCCACAACCCGGCCACCGGGCGCGAATTGTCGATGCCGCATGTGATCCCCGCCGCTGAAACGCGCCGCCGCGCGGTGATTGTGGGCGCAGGCCCCGGCGGGCTTGAGGCCGCGCGGGTTGCGGCCGAGCGCGGGCATGACGTCACCGTTCTTGAGGCCGCGCCCGAACCCGGCGGTCAGGTGCGGCTGACCGCGCAATCCCGACGCCGGGCCGAGATGATCGGGATCATCGACTGGCGCATGGCCCAATGCGCGGCGCGCGACGTGACATTTCGGTTCAACACCTTTGCGGACGCCGATGCTGTAACCGCGCTTGCGCCGGATATGGTGGTGATCGCAACCGGCGGGTTGCCCGAGGTGACGGTTCTGGAAACGGGCAACGATCTGGCGGTTACTGCCTGGGATATCCTGACCGGTGATGTGCGCCCCGGCGACAATGTCCTTATCTATGACGATGCGGGGGATCACCCGGCCCTGATGGCGGCTGAGGCTATCGCGCAGGCAGGGGGGCGGGTAGAAATCATGACCCGCGACCGCAGTTTTGCCCCCGAAATCATGGGGATGAACCTGGTGCCCTATATGCGGGCCCTGCAAAAGACCGGAGCCGTGTTTACAGTCGCCCGGACGCTGAAATCACTGGTGCGATCAGGCAACCAGCTGGAGGCAGCCATTGGAACGGATTACTCGGACCTGATAGAAAAGCGCCTGTATGATCAGGTGGTTGTCAATCAGGGTGTTTTGCCGCTGGATGATCTGTACTTCGACCTGAAACCGCTGTCGCGCAACCTGGGCGCCGTGGATTATGAAGCGCTGGTCGGCGGGTCCGGCCCCGTGTTTCCACAATCTGTCCCGGAGGCCGGGTTTGATCTGTACCGGATCGGAGATGCCGTTTCATCACGTAACACGCATGCCGCCATTTATGATGCGCTGCGCTTGGGGCTTCGGTGGTGAGATCATTGAAGCACGCCACAAGCAGCCTTTCACCTGACAGTCAGTCAAAGGACCGGACATGAGCAACACAGAGGTCATCGAAACCGTTTGGATCCCCATGCCGGACGGCGCAAGGCTTGCGGCACGGCTTTGGCTGCCCCGCTCGGCCCGAACGACGCCTGTTCCCTGTGTTCTGGAATACATTCCCTATCGCCGCCGGGATCGCACCCGGATGCGGGATGAAAGCATGCATCCGCATTTCGCCGCAGCAGGCTATGCGTCGATCCGGGTGGATATCCGCGGTTATGGTGACAGCGACGGGATCCCCGAGGATGAGTATTCGCATCAGGAGATTCAGGATGGGCACGACATCATCCAGTGGATTGCAGCTCAGGACTGGTGCGACGGAAATGTCGGAATGTTCGGAAAAAGCTGGGGGGCGTATAACGCCTTTCAGGTGGCCGCGACCCGCCCACCAGCGCTGAAGGCGATTGCGCCGGTGATGGGAACGGATGACCGCTGGCGCGAGGATATTCACTTTTACGGCGGCTGTCTGGCCAATGACAATTTCTGGTGGGGCTCGATCATGCAGCTGTACAATGCCATGCCGCCCGACCCCGAGATCGTGGGCGCGGATCGCTGGATCGACATGTGGCGCACACGGTTGGAGGGGGTCGAATTCTGGCCCGCCATGTGGCTGGAACATCAGACCCATGACGACATGTGGCGGCGCGGCTCGATCTGCGAAAACTATGCGGATGTCGATGTGCCGGTGTATTTCTTTGGCGGATGGATGGACCTGTATCGCGACACTCCGTTCCGCATCGCGGAACACCTGAGTGGGCCGGTCAAGATCCTGATGGGCCCCTGGGCGCATCTGTACCCGCAAGAAGGGGTGCCAGGGCCCCGGGTCGATTTCGTCGGCGAGGTGATCCGGTTCTGGGACCATTGGCTGAAGGGGATCGACACCGGCCTGATGGACGAGCCGCCCTTGCGGTTTTTCCTGCAGGACAGTGCCGCCCCGTCCGGAACTCATGTGCACCGCGAGGGGCGGTGGATCGAGGAGCCAAGCTGGCCGTCGCCACATGTCAAGGACCAGCCCTTGTGGCTGAATGACGGAACGCTGGACGCCTCCGCCGGGTCGGGCGGGGAGATGTCGGTTTGTTCGCCGCAGAATTTCGGGGCCGCAGCGGGCGACATGTGTTCCTTTGCAATACCCGGAGATATGGCAGCAGATTGCCGGATCGAGGCCGCAGGGGCGCTGCAATTCAAAGCAAAGCCCTTGGAAAAGCCCATAGATATTCTGGGCCAGCCCTCGGTAGACCTGACAGTTTCCGCCGATCGGGCGCAGGGTTTTGTTGCGGCCTTGCTGGTGGATGAGGCCCCGGACGGCGCGCAGACATTGATTGCACGCGGGTTCTGCAATCTGACCCACCGGATCAGCGACACTGAACCGACACCGATCACACCCGGCGAAGACATGCACGTGACTGTCCCGCTTTATGGAACCGGTTATCGGGTGTTGGCGGGTCATCGCATCGTTCTGCAAATCGCGTCTGCCTATTGGCCGGTTCTGTGGCCAGCGCCCGAGCCGGTTACACTGACGATCCGACCCGGCACATCGCGGCTGATCCTGCCCGTGCGCAGCCTGCGAGATGACGCGCCAGCCCCACGCCCTCTGCCCGAACCTCAGCGTCCTGACGTCGCCCCGCGGAAGACAAACGTCCGCTCCGGGTCGATGGAGCGTTCGGTCCACACCGATCTGACCAATGGTGAGGTGACACACAGGTATTTCCTTGACGGGGGTGTCTTTGGGCCGGTGGGCGATATTCGCCTTGACGATATCGGCACGGTGCTGAGCGATATGTCGGATCGACGCTATACCATCCAGCCGGGTGATCCATTGTCGGCAGTGGCCACAATGGAGCAAACCGCCGGTTTCGACCGCGAAGGGTGGTCAGCCAAGATCTGGACCCATTCCGAACAAAGGGCGACAGCGACCGAATTTCACCTGACCGCTCGCCTAAAGGCGTGGTCGGGTGACGACCTGATCTTTGAGGAAGAACAGTCTTTTGTCATCCCCCGCAACGGGATGTAGGCGCAGAATGGATTACAGACCTGCCGTCTTGTGATGCGTGGGCTGGTGTTCCCCTCGCGGGATCGAAATTGTTCAGGGCTCTCATCCGGGGGCAACGTGCATCAATCGGAACCTATCTTTGAGCGGGATTGCAAAACCCTGTAGCAATGACGAAAGAAAGCAGGACGAAGGAGAGTTGCCATGACGAGTTTTTTCGAAAACCTGCGCGCCCTGCGGCATGAGTTTCACCGCAACCCCGAGCTTGGCTTTCAGGAGGACTGGACCAAGGCCCGGATCGCCGATCACCTGAGAAGCCTTGGCATCGAGGTGCATGAAGGTGTCGGCGTTGTTGGTGTTCTGCGCGCGGGCCATGGCAACCGGTCCATCGGTCTGCGCGCGGATTTCGACGCGCTGCCCATTACCGAAGCCAACAGCTTTGCCTACAAGTCTCGGAACCCGGGCGTGATGCATGCCTGCGGCCATGACGGCCATACGACGATGCTGCTGGGCGCGGCCGAGCTTTTGGCCAGGGATCAGGGCTTTGACGGCACCGTTGTCTTCCTGTTCCAGCCCAACGAGGAGCACGGGCTGGGCGCGCGGGCGATGATTGAGGAAGGCGTCCTGCGGGATTTTCCGATTGACGAAATCTATGGCGCGCACAATCTGCCGGGCGAACCCGTCGGGCGGGTTTCAACCCGCGCCGGTGTCATTTGTTGCAGCGAAAGCCTATTCGAGATCACCATCACCGGTCAGGGCGGCCATGCCTCGATGCCCCATGTCGGGCGCGAGACAATCACGCCCGCAGCAGAGCTTGTTCTGGCCTTGCAAACCATCGTTTCGCGAAAGCTTGCCCCATTGTCTGGCGCGGTCGTTTCCGTGACCGAGTTCATCACCGATGGGCAGCGCAACGTCCTGCCGGGTCGAACAGTGTTGAAAGGGGACGCACGGGCGATGTCCCCCGATGACCGCGCGCGGATTGAACACCATATGCGGCAGATCGCGGCGGGCGTGGCGGAAAGCCACGGTGTCGCGGTGACGGTGGAATTCCGGACCGAATTCATCGAGGCAATCAACGATACCGACGCCGCAACCCATGTGGTTTCAGCAGCAAAAACGCTGGGTCTGGAGGTTGACGGCGACCGGACCGCCATGTCGTTTTCCGAGGATTTCGCGGAATTTGCGGCTGCGGTTCCGGGGTGTTTTCTGCTGATCGGCAATGGAACCGAGGGGTCGAATGGCCGCCCCCTGCACGCGGACGATTATGATTTCAACGACGCGCTGCTGCCATTGGGGGCAAACCTGTGGGCCGAACTGGTGCGGCAACGTCTGCCAGTGACCACCTGACTGCGCAGGACGATCCGTGGATGTTTCGGATCGCTTCCTCTGGTCGCCTCAAACATTCGCCCACGGATGCCGGACTTTTCCAGAATGATCAGCGTGCCGCTTCGGTGGACACGCGTGCCGAACCCGACCATTCAGCACCGGATGCGCCGGTCAGGAACCCATCGCTTAGCCTTATATCGGGCTCGTCCGTGCACAGGGCATGTTCCAGATCGCCCCGGTCAAGTTGACCATCCAGCCGCTGACGGTAGAGCGCGCAGAGCCTTGGGAACCCCTGAGATTGCGGCGACAGGCGCAGGGCCGAGACGCCCGCGCTTTGCAGCAACTCGATCTGGTGATCCGTGCAGGCATAGCTGTCTGACAGGGTCTGCACGCCGTTCATGGCCATGAACGGCTGTCCATCCCCGGTCAGCACATCCAGCCCGTCGGGATCGTTTTCACAGGCAAACTGGCAGTTGTCTTTGCTGCGCCCATGCAGGCGCGCGTGGTAACACCGGCCGGAGATGGCCAGCGGCAGGCGACCATGGCCCCAAACCTCGACCGCGACACCCAGACGGGCGGCGGCCTGTGCC
Organism: Ruegeria sp. O6; assembly: GCF_056535045.1. Taxonomy (NCBI): domain Bacteria; kingdom Pseudomonadati; phylum Pseudomonadota; class Alphaproteobacteria; order Rhodobacterales; family Roseobacteraceae; genus Ruegeria; species Ruegeria sp. O6. The sequence goes on from NZ_JBQERM010000020.1 coordinate 12,869, forward strand.
AGAACCCTGACCGAGGCGATTGGCAGTTCCGGCGGCAGGCATATGCGACGCGCCCCGCGTGTCGCCAGCCATTCCAATGTGCCTTCGTTATAGACATTGATCAGCGGTCCGACATCGAAATCGGTGTTTTCGGGCAGATGCGCCAGCGCGGTCAGATCGTTGATCTCGACCGTGACGCCCAGATCCGCCAGATCGGCGGTCAGCTTGCGTTCACGCCTGAGCGTCACCAGTGCAAGACTGGTCAGCGCAACCTGTTTGCCAGCCTCAACCAGCCGGGCAATCGCGTCGGGGATCCGGTCCTGATAGAACGGCAGGCGCTTGGAGCAAACCAGCTCACCCAGCACGATGCGGTCGACGGGGGTTTGGGCCAGATCCTCATAAAAGGAAGTCCAGTTCTCGGCGGGCCAGAAAAACTGGTTGGGGCCAACGGTCAGTTCCATCACGCTATCTCCAGGTCTTTTTGTATGCGCCGGTTGTCATGGCCTGCCCTTCGGACAAACGGGCCAACATCCCCTCGGGCAGAGGGCGCCCGGCCTCAAGCGCGTCGACAGCGGCACGGAAGTTCCGAACCACCTGCGCAACGTAGGATTTCGAGCGCTGGCGCCCTTCGATCTTCAGCGCGGTGACACCGGCCTTCTGCAATTGCGGGATCAGCCGTTCCGCGTTCAGGCTGACGGGGTCTTCGAACAGGTGGCCCGTCTTTTCACCTGCGGAAAAGCACCCTTTGCACAGTGTCGGATAGGGTGCAGGCTGGTTTCGTTCGACCCGGTGGATCAGGTAGCCACCCAGACGGGTGTTCAACGCGCCCTTGTCGTTCTGGTATTCAACATGGCTGGCGGGCGAACAGACGCCATTCATGTTCGGAGACAGCCCGGTGGCATAAGAGGACAGCGAACAGCGACCTTCGGCCATCACACAGAGCCCGCCGAACACAAAAACCTCGGTCTCGACTTCTGTTTCGGCGTTGATGGCGGCGATTTCGGGAACCGACAGCACGCGCGGCAGGACCACGCGTTTGACGCCAAAAGTTTCGGCATAGAAGTTGATCACATCGGCATTCGCCGCCGCGGCCTGCACGGACAGGTGCCTGCGCAGCCCCGGATGGTTGCACGCGGCATAATCCAGCAGCCCGATATCGGCGAGGATCACGGCATCCGCGCCGCAGGTTTCCGCATCGGCCACGGCGCGGTGCCAGATTGCTTCGCTGCCCGCGCGGGGAAACGTGTTGATCGCAACCAGCACCCTGGCCCCGTGGTCATGGGCAAAGGCAACGCCCGCGCGCATTTCGGCCCGGTCAAAGTTCAGACCGGGAAAGTTGCGCGCATTGGTTTCATCATTGAAGCCGCAATAGACCGTATGCGCCCCGGCCTTGACGGCTGCGCGCAAAGCGGCGGGCGTTCCTGCCGGGCAGACGATTTCCATTACCATAGTACAGCGTCTTCCGGTCGGGTCAGGTACAGGCCGGTTCGACGTTCCACCAACGCGATGAGCTGCTTGAGCGGGCGCGCAAGCGGGCCGGAGAGGGCTTCGGCCTCGTGCGCGAGGTCCAGTTCCGCGTCGTCGATTGCATTGCGCAGCGCCAGCGCCGCAGCCGTATCGCCCTCGATCACCAGATCACGTGAGAAGAACAGCGCATCGCCGTCAAACGCGCCGTGAACCAGCCCAAGAAGGGCCGCCAGAGGGCCGGAAATACGCGCAACCCCTGTCCCGCCGCGCCGGGTCAGTGTCACCTTTGGGGCACCGCCATTCGGATCAAGCAGCAGGACAACAGGCAAATCCGTCGGATCAAGAACGAAAACTGATCTTCCGTATGCGCCAAGCCGTTGAAACATTTCCGGGTTTTTCTTTGCCAACTGGCGCGTGAAGACCGTCAGCGACAGTGATAAGGGGGCAAGCGGCGCTATCCGAAGCATCGCCGCCAAAGCCGCCGGGCAGCGCGGTATCGTGTTCTCAGGAACGGGCAATAAGACCTCCTGCTGTCTCAACATTGTGACCTTGGATGCCTTCCTAGGACGATCGCGGCAGGGGTGACTTGACGGTTGTCAATTCGACCCCTCGCTTTCGTTGCTAGAGGGTGGACACCACCGTCGGAGCAACCCCATTCGCACCCTGCCGCAATATCCCAGCCTTCGGCATTTTCTGAAATGGTGCGAGGACACCGGACAGTTCAGGCGCATCCCTGATCCGGTTTCCGTACGCCACCAGATGACCGCTGTTCACCGCGCCGTGCTTGAGGCGGGCGGACCGGTTCTGCAATTTGACCACCCGACAGACGTGGCCACTGATCGGTTCGATACCCCGGTCGTCGTCAACCTGTTCGGAACGGCAGAGCGGGTTGCTGCCGGGCTGGGTGTCACACCCGACGGGCTGGACGATCTGGGCGCCTTTCTGGCCGCGCTGCGGGCCCCGACGCCGCCGGACGGGGTGCGGGACGCGCTGGCCAGATGGCCGATGCTGAAGGCGGCCCTGTCGACCCGACCGAAACTGGTCAGAACGGCCCCGGTTCAAAGCCACTGCCACAGCGGGGCGAATGTGGACCTGACCACACTGCCGGTCCAGACGCACTGGCCCGGTGATGTGGGGCCGCTGATCACATGGCCCGTGGTCCTTACCCGGCCCTACGGCGGCGATGCCAACGCGGCGCAAGGCTATAACGCGGGGGTTTACCGTGTTCAGGTGCTGGACCGGAACCGTGTCATCATGCGCTGGCTGCCTCATCGCGGCGGCGCGGCGCATCACAGAAGCTGGGCGAGGTGCGCCGAAAAGATGCCCGTCGCAATTGTGCTGGGCGCAAACCCCGCGACGCTGTTGTCGGCGGCCTTGCCACTGCCAGAGGCGGTATCCGAGCTGACATTTGCCGGAGCCCTGAACCAGAAGCGACCACATCTGATCCCGGCCAGAACCATCCCCCTGCTGGTCCCTGCTGATGCCGAGATTGTTCTGGAAGGTTGGGTTTCACCAAGCGAAACCGCCCCCGAGGGGCCTTTTGGGGATCACACCGGCTATTACAACCCGGCTGAACCCTTTCCGGTGATGCAGGTCAGCGCTGTCACCCATCGGGACGCGCCGCTGTATCTTTCCACCTATACCGGGCGGCCACCGGACGAGCCGTCGATCATTGGCGAGGTGTTCAACCGTCTGGCCTTGCCGACCATCCGCGCGCAAATCCCCGAAATCCACGATCTTTGGCTGCCGCCCGCCGCCTGTTCCTATCGCATCGCAATCGTTGCCATCGACAAACGGTATCCGGGGCAGGCCCGGCGCGTGATGATGGCCCTGTGGGGAATGCTGCCGCAATTCAGCTATACGAAAATGATCATCGCGGTCGATGCTGATATCGACCCCCGAAACTGGGAGGATATAGCCTGGGTGCTTGCCACACGCATGGACCCGGGCCGGGATGTGATGGTGCTGGACAGGACACCTATGGATTATCTGGATTTCGCATCGCCCGAACCCGGTCTGGCCGGAAAAATCGGCATCGACGCCACGACGAAACTGGGCAGTGAAACGCAGCGGGAATGGGGGACGGTGATGCACACTGCGGATGGAGATCACGCCTTTGCGGAAGACCTTGTAAACCGATTGATGCCGGAGCTGAGAGCATGACAAACACCCGTGTTGTTCTGGGGGTATCCGGTGCGTCGGGCGCGGCGTTGGGCCTTGCCGTGGCCCGGTGTCTGGCGTCATCGGATATCGAGACCGATCTTGTGGTCAGCGCAGCCGGGATGCGGACCCTTGCGCAGGAATGCGGCCCGGACGCTTTGCCAAACCTGCGGCAACTGGTGACGCGGCATCACCCGAGCGCCGATATCGGTGCCAGCATTGCGTCCGGGTCGGTTCCGGTATCCGGCATGATCGTTGCGCCCTGTTCCATGCGAACGCTTGCCGCAATTGCGCATGGGCTGGACGATAACCTGCTGACGCGCGCCGCCAGTGTTCAGCTCAAGGAACGCAGGCCGTTGGTTTTACTGACACGCGAAGCACCGTTGACGCTGGCCCATTTGCGCAACATGACGGCGGCGGCAGAAATGGGGGCCGTCATCCTGCCCCCGGTTCCTGCGTTTTATCTGAAGCCCGACACCCTGATGGATATCGTGTCCCAGATCGCTGCACGCGCGGTGGACTGCCTGCGCATTTGTGACCCGGTGGCGCAAGAGTGGCGCCCGCAATGCGCTGGTGGGTGAGTTCGGACGCCTCCGGCGGGAGTATTTGGAAAAAGATGAAGTCGCCTGAAGGGCCGGGACGAGACATCTTTTGGAGCGTCTTATTGGCCTTGCCTGCCTGTAGACGGGTTATGAGCGTCAGCACCGCAGTCTGGCGCCTGTCGGGTCAAACGGAGCCTCGGCCAGTACGCGCGCCTTGTGCGGTTTGCCGATGACCTGAATGACCACCTCATCGCCCGGCTGTGCCCTGTTTGGGTTGCGGAACCCCAGCGCCAGCGATTTCCCGACCGAATAGCCGAACGCCCCCGACGTGACACGACCCACGGGCGCGCCGTCGGGGGTAAAGATCGGCTCACCCCCGGTTGCGTCGGCATCTGCGGTCACATCCAGTTCGAAGACGGACAGCACCTCGCGCGCGGGGTTGTCCTTGATGGACAGATAGGCGTTTTTGTGCAGGAAATCCTTGTCCAGCTTGATCAGGCCGGCCAGCCCGACCTCTTGCGGCCAGTATTCCTGAGAAAACTCTCGACCCCACGAGCCATAGCCCTTTTCGATCCGCAGCGCCCCCAGCGCGCGCCCGCCCACCGGACCGCCACCACAGTCTTTGGCGGCCTCAAGCAGGGCGGTGTAGAGCGCCACCTGATCCCCCTCGGCGCAGTGCAGTTCCCAGCCCAGATCGCCGGTAAAGCTGACCCGGATGGCCACGCATTCGACGCCGGCGACCGTGATTTTCTGCGACTGCATGAAGCGGAACGCCTCGTTCGACAGATCGGCATTGGTCAGGCGTGCCAGCGCTTCGCGTGACCTGGGGCCTGCGATGTTGAACCCTGCGATGCGGTCGGTGGCGACCTCAAGAGTTGTGCCCTCGGGCATTTCCACCATTTGAAAGAAGCGCTGATGATAGCGTTCGGCCATGCCGGATCCAATCATCATGTATTCATCCTCGGCCAGCTTGGTGATGGTGAAATCGCCCGCCACGCCACCGCGAACCGAGATCAACGGCGTCAGACAGCTGCGCCCCACTTCGGCAGGCACCCGATTGGCCACCAGACGGTCCAGCCAGTCATGGGCACCGGGGCCCTTGATCACGTAATTGGCGAAGTTCGAAATGTCGATCAGGCCCACGCTGTCGCGCAGCATCTGCACCTCTCGGCCCACGGGCTTCCACCAGTTCTGGCGGGTAAAGCCGGTGGTCTCTTCCACCTCGGGCTCATCGGCGAACCAGAGCGGATGTTCCCAGCCGCAATTAAGGCCAAAGACGCAGCCCATCTGCTTCTGCATCTCATAGGCGGGGCGCACACGGGCCGGACGGCCTGCGCTGCGTTCCTCGTTGGGGAAATGGATCTTGAAGCGGTGGGTGTAGGCATCCTGAACACGGGCCTTAGTGAATGCCTTGTCGGCCCAGTCGCCAAACCGGGCCAGATCCCAGGCGAACATGTCATATTGCGGCTCGCCCTCGATCATCCATTGCGCCGCCAGCAGACCCAACCCCCCGGATTGCGAGAAACCGGGGATCAGGCCGCCGCAGAGGAAATAGTTCTTCAGCTCGGGCACCGGCCCCCACAGCATGTTGGCGTCGGGCGACCAGATCATCGGCCCGTTGATCACGCGTTTCACCCCGGCAGTGGCCGCGACCGGCACGCGTTCGGTGGCGCGGATCACGTTTTCCATGATCCGGTCCAGATCGTCGGGGAACAGATCATGGGCAAAATCCAGCGGCGTGCCGTCTTCGGCCCAGAATTTCATATCTTTCTCATAAGCTCCGATCAGAAGGCCGTTGCCCTCTTGCCGGAAGTAATATTCGCCGTCGCGGTCGGCGATCGAGGGCAGACGGCGCCCCAGGCTGGCGACCTCGTCGATGCTTTCGGTCACGAAATACTGATGCTCGGTCGGTTGCAGCGGCAGGGTCAGACCCGCAAGCGCCGCCACCTCGCGCCCCCAGAGACCGGCGGCGTTGACAACCCACTGGGTGTGAATGTCGCCTTTGGGCGTGCGCACGATCCAGCTGCCGTCGGGTTGTTGTTCGGTTCCCGTCACCGGGCAGAACCGTTCAATAGTGGCCCCCATCGCACGGGCCCCGGCGGCATAGGCATGCGGCACGCCCGACGGGTCGACATTGCCGCCATCGGGTTCGTACATGATGCAGCGGATGTCATCGAACTGCGCCAGCGGATGCAGTTCCTTGGCTTCTTCACGGCTGACTTCGTAGAAGTTCAGACCATAGAACCGGGCCTTGGCCTCTTGCAGGCGCAGCTGGTGCTCACGCTCTTCGGTCTGGGCCAGATAGAGCGAGCCGGGCTGGAATACGCCGCAGCTTTGGCCGGTTTCCTGTTCCAGCTGTTTATACAGATTCATCGTATAGTGCTGGATGCGGGTGATGTTGTTGTTATCGTGCAGCCCGTGGATATTCGCCGCTGCGTGCCAGGTCGAGCCGGAGGTCAACTCGTTCCGTTCCAGTAGGACAACGTCGGTCCAGCCAAGCTTGGCCAGATGGTACAGGATCGAACAGCCGGCAAGGCCCCCTCCGATCACGACAGCTTGTGCATGGGTTTTCATGAGTGCTTGTCCCTTGGTCCGCCGCAGCTCAGGCGGCGATTTCTTTCATGACAGCCAGAAATCTGGCGACTTCGGCGATCGAGTTGTAGTGGCACATCGAGACCCGGACGCAGGCGTCATAACCCAGCGGTGTCAATATGTTGCCAGAGTAATGGTCGGCCTTGCGCAAATGGGTGCGAATACCCTCATCGTTCAGCCGTTTGACGACATCCGCCGAGGCCACGCCCTGCACGCGCAGCGACACCAGCCCTTCGCGTGCGGGGTTGTCGGCACCGCCCAGAATGGTGACCTTCTCCATCTCGGCCAGACCGCTCAGGTTGCCGGTGCCGTGGATCATCGCGTCGGTCAGTGCCTTTTCCTGCGCGTGGATGGCTTCGCCCGCTGCCAGAAATCTGGCACGCCGGTCGGTGGCGTCGCTGACCTGACTGCCAAGCCATTCGAAGTAAGACACAACGTCGGACATGGTCGCATAGGCCCCTGTATCGCGCGTGCCCATTTCCCAGTTATCTGCCGGACCGTCCAACAGGGCATTGTGTTCGAGCCGCGTCAGCCGGTCGGAAATCCACGCCACGCCGTAGCCATGGCGCGAAAACACCTTGTAGGGCGAGATCACGTAGCCGTCGACGTCATACGCGCTGAGGTCGATCTGGCCATGGGCGGCGTGCTGGATGCCATCGACAATGATGAAACAGTCTGGCGCCACGGCGCGAATAGCCTGCGAAACAGCGGCCACATCGACGCCCATGCCCGTCACGGGTGAGGTGTGCAGGATTGTCGCCACTTTGGTGTTGGGGGTAACAGCTGCGGCATAGGCCCCGGCTGTTACGGTGCCGGTGTCGTCATCATGGGGCACCAGCACATGGGCCTGCCCGGCAATACGGGCCCAACGATCACAGGCTGACCGTGTGGCGGGGTGTTCCAGTGTCGACCCCAGCACAATCCCCGGACCGGTTCCCAGACAGGCGTTCATGATTAGCCGGAACAGAAGTTCGGTGCCGCTTTCACCGACAAAGAACTGACCACCGGGTGCATTCACGAAATCCCGCATATCGGCCTTGGCCGCGTTGATCGTGGCAACCAGCGCATGAGACCCCGGATTGTCGCGCCCCTGATTGTCGGGGATTGCGGCATGACGCGCCGAGCTGTCCAGCACGGATTTCAGTGTCAAAGCCCCGCCGGCGTTTTCGAAAAATATCCGCTCGCCCTGTTCGGGGCAGTGATCGATCTGGGCAAAACGGTCGCGGATCTGGTTCAGCAGATTTTCCGAAATTTGGCTCATGAAAAGCGGCACCTTTGTATTTTGTGAACGTATGATGTTTCAGACAAGCCTAAGATGGTTTCCCCGCGGGGCAGGCCAAATTTCCCGTGACTGTGCGGCTGGTTCAACATGTGCTTCAATCCCGAGCGGTCCTTATTCCGACTATGGCGTAGAAGGCGCGGTATCTTGTTCTTTTGCGACGTAAATACAGTCACGTCTGCGACACGGCGCGTTGGGTGGGCTGGAATACCCGCCCCATATGCCGGTGCGCTCCCGCCTTTGATGCGGGCAGCCGACCGGGGCGGGTTCCATGCTTTTGCCTAACCCAAGGCTATAGCAGATCAAACAACCGCCCCGGAACAGTCCCGTGCCTTGGCAGGTCAAGCGCCCGCATCAGGGCAAACATCATGGCCTGATTGGACGTCACAACAGGTTTATCAAGGGCCGCTTCGATCCGGTCTATGGCCTCGACCGCGCGCATGTCGGTGCAGCTGAGTATAACGGCCTCGGCCTTTGGGTGGTCGGCCTGCATGGCAAGGTCGAAAACCTCGTCCGGGGTCAGTTCGCCCTGCCCGTAGTTGCCCAGCTCGCGGCCGATATCGGCACATTTCACCGTTGTGATCCGGTTCTGCGTCAGAAAATCCATGGCCTGCGTGTTGATCTCGCCCAGATAGGGCGAAGAAAAACCGACCCGGGACAGGTCGAGCGCATGGATCGCTGCAACAAGCGCCCCAGCGGCGGTAATACACACGGCCCCCGACGCGGCCCTGATGTCCTGTGCCAGCTGGTGGTCAAAGGACGGGCCATGGGTCAGCGTGGCCGAAGTACAGCCATAGAGCACCACATCGGGCCGAACGCCCGAGATCATCTTGAGGTCATGGCTGATATCCGAGGCCCCCAGACCCGCCATCTGATCCGATCCGGGGATCTCATCCACGTCATAGCCACCCATTCGCTGAAAATGCACCGTCGTGTCCGGGCAGCGCATCAGCATCATGTCAGCTTCGAGATTGGTGTTGGTAAAGGGCACCAGCACCCCGATTTTGGCCCGTGTCCGGGTTTCAAAGGTCATGACGTCACCTCTTTCAGAACAGTCAGGCAGCGCTCCATCACTGCCGTGTCGCAGATCGTGGCGCGCAGGCAATCCGCGAGGCCATAGCCGCCCATTCCGCGCATGAGCAAACCCGCTTTGCGCAACGCGGCATCCGCTTTTTGCGCCGTCGCGGCATCGGCAAAGCGGATCAGGACAAAATTGGTGTGGCTGCGCGGAACAGATAATCCCAGCTCCCGGCACCCGTCGGCAAAGCGATCCCGGATGGTGGCGGTTCTGGCAACCGTGTCGCACATGTGGGGCTGATCCTGCATCGCTGCCGTTGCCATGGCCTGAGAGAGGGTCGATACGTTGTTGGGGTTGAGCAGCTTTCGCAGCTCAATCGCGACCTCTGACGGGAACAGACCCCAACCCACGCGCGCGCCCGCCAGACCGTAAGCCTTTGAAAAGGTGCGTATGACCACGGTATCCCCACGTGCGACGAGGGCAAAGATTTCAGCCGGGTCGTGATCGCGATCGGTGAATTCGGCATAGGCCTGATCGACCACCAGCAGCACGTTCCCGGGCAGGGTGTCGCGCAGGCGGATGACCTCGGCATTCGGGATCAGGGTGCCGGTCGGGTTGCCGGGGTTGCAGACAAAGACGATCCGGGTATCAGGCGTGACAGCGGCCAGAATGTCATCGACCGAGACGGTCAGATCGACCTCGCGCGCTTTCACATAGTCTGCCCGCACCTGCGCCGTGGCTGAGGCCACATAGGCATAGCCGTAATCCGTGCCCAATACATGGTCGCCCGGCCCTGAATAGGCGCGGATCAGGCAGCCGATCAACTCCATCGACCCGGCACCGCACAGGATGTTGTCGGCTGGTACCCCGTGCCCCTGAGCGATGGCGGCGCGCAGGTCCGACCAGTCGGGATCGGGATAAAGCGGCATCCGGTGCAATGCCGCCTGCCCCGCCGCAATTGCGGCAGGGCTGACCGGGAAAGCGCTTTCATTCTGGGCCAGAGATACAGTGTCCGACGCGCCCAGATCGGCCAGCGCATAGGCCGCCATGGCACGAATGTGATCAACTGCGCGGATCATGAGGCACCCCCATAGGCTTTAGCCCCTTCTTCCGTGACCAGCCCGCGCCTGAGGTCCAGCGCCAGCGCCTCTGGGTCGCGCGCGGCCGGATCGCCAAAGCCGCCGCCGCCGGGTGTGTCGAAGATCAGGTAGTCGCCACTTTCCACACGTAGCTCACCCTTACCCGGAATGTCTGCGCCGCCATCGCGGAACCGGATACGCCCCGGCGCGCCGGGCAGGCCACCCATGCGGCCCAGAGCCGGAAATTTCAGACGTTCGACCGACAGGAAGACGATGAAGGGGGCATCGTTGGCAGACGTCATCTCGATCCGCTGACCCAATCCTCCCCTGTACTGGCCCGCGCCGCCCGAGTCGGGCAACAATTCTCGTCGCCACATGATCACCGGGGCGACACTTTCGGTTATTTCGACCTGCGAGCCGAACACCCCCGAAGGGTAGGCCGTCGCAGACAGGCCATCCGCGTGGGGCCGCGCCCCGGTGCCGCCATTGTGAACGGGTTCGATGGCAAATTCGCGCCCGCCATTCGCCGCCACTTCGGGAGCGTGGCGCATTGGCAGGTCGAACATGCACGAGGCCCCTTCGGCAGGCACCTGTTCGGGCAACGCCTGATGCAGGCAGCCCAGAACCAGATCCGGTGTGACCTGCCCCAGCGTATGCCGCATGGCCACCGGCACCGGATGCTGGGCGTTCAGGATGCAACCCTTGGGGCCGTCCACCGTGAAAGGTTCCAGCGAGCCTGCGTTGTTCGGGATATCCGGCCCGACGATGCAACGCAGGGCAAAGACCGTATAGGCGGTCGCATAGTTCAAAGGCACGTTGATGCCCTTCTTAGAACACCCGGACGTGCCCGTGAAATCGACATGCATCCCGTCTTTGGTCACGGTGAGCGTCGCGTGCAGCTCCAGCTCGGCCTCATAGCCGTCCATGTGCAGCACGTTTTTGTAAACGCCTTTGGGCACCTCGGCGATGGCCTGTAACGCGCCTTTGCGCGAGGTGTCGATGATATAGGTGCCAAGCCTGTCCAGATCTTCGATCCCGAACTCCTCCATCATCGCAACAAGGCGGTTCACCCCGGCCTCGCAACAGGCGATCAGGGCGTAGATGTCGCCCTCATTGGCCACAGGCTCGCGCGAGTTGGCGCGGATGATATCCATCAGCAGCGCATTGGGCGTTCCGGCCTCGACCAGTTTGCAAGGCGGGATCAGCAGGCCTTCGTCATAGATGTCCGAGCCTTCAGGTCCCATACCCAGACCGCCCAGATCCACCAGATGCGAGGTGCAGGAGGTAAAGCCCACCACCTTGCCGTCCTTGAACGCGGGCATCATCAGCAGGAAGTCGTTCAGATGCCCCGAGGCCAGCCACGGGTCGTTTGTCATGTAGATGTCGCCGGGGCGCATGTCCTGCACCGCGAAACGGGCGCGCAGGTGCAGCACGGCCTCGGCCATGGTGTTGATATGGCCCGGTGTTCCGGTCACGGCCTGCGCCAGCATCCGGCCATTCACGTCGAATATCCCGGCGGAAATGTCACCGCATTCACGCACGATGGGCGAAAAAGCTGCGCGGATCAGGGTCTGGCCCTGTTCTTCGACCACAGCCAGCAGACGGTTCCACATCACTTGCAGGCGGGCGGGGGACAGATCAGCGGTCATCATGCGCCTCCTTTCTGGTCCTGTATCAGGACAAGGTTGCCGATTGCGTCCATCTCGGCCGAGAAATCGGCGGAAACGAGTGTGGTTGTTTGTGGTTCATGGATCAGCGCGGGGCCTGCCACATGGTCACCGGGGCGCATATCGGCGCGGGCGAGAAAGGCGGCCTGTTTTACCGTGCCATCCAGATCACAGGTGATGGGGCGCGTCTGCGTGACCTGAAATGCGGTTTTGCCCGGCGTTTCCAACACCGTAGGCACCGCTTTGTCCGGGGTGGCAACGCGAACGGCCCAGTTGAGAACCTCGATCTTCATCCCCGGCACAGGACGTGAGAATTGTTTGCGGTATTCTTCTTCGAATGCGGCTGTCAGCGGGGCGATATCCGGGCGTGTCAGGGCGCGGTCCGGCAACGTAATCTCGATCTCATGCCCTTGCCCGCTATAGCGCATGAAGGCGGTGCGCAGGGTTTCGGTGGGTGCATCCCCTGCCCCTTGGGCGACGACCTCTTTTGCTTCGGCAATCATCGTATCGAACAGGGCGTTCACCCCGTCCATGTCCATGCTGTCGAGCAGAGAATAGCGCGAGCGGACGATTTCGAAAGATACCGGGGCAAACAGGAACCCAACCGCCGAACCGACACCGGGATTGGGCGGGATCACGATACGCGACACCCCGGCGGACCGGGCGACGCGGGTGGCATGCAGCGGCCCGTTGCCACCAAAGGCAATCATGGTGCGCGGGCCAAGGTCCTTGCCGCTTTCGACCGCATGCATCCGCCCGGCGCTGGCCATGCTTTCGACAACGATGCGGCTGACCCCATCTGCCGCACCTGTTGCATCCAGCCCCAGTTTGTCCCCGATCACACGTCTCAGGGCGGCCTTTGCCTCATCGGGGTCAAGCTGGATATGCCCCTCGGCAAAGGTGTCGGGCACGATATAGCCCAGAGTGATGTCGCTGTCGGTCACGGTCGGATCGACGCCACCGCGCATGAAAGCGACCGGTCCGGGTTCCGAGCCTGCCGATTTCGGCCCGACTGTCAGACGCCCGAGACGGTCAACACCCGTGATCGAACCGCCGCCAGCACCGATTTCAATCATCTCGATCACCGGAATGCGCACCGGCATTCCCGACCCCTTGATGAACCGTGCCGCGCGGGCGATTTCGAAAGAGCGGGATGTCTGAGGGCGCGCCTTGTCGATCAGGCAGAGCTTGGCCGTGGTGCCACCGACGTCAAATGACAGGACCTGATCCAACCCGGCACGCGCGGCGATGCGGGCGGCCAGAATGGCCCCACCGGCAGGGCCGGATTCTACCAGACGAATGGGGAAACGCGTGGCGGTGTCGATCGTGCACATACCACCGCCTGCCGTCATCATCAGGATCGGACAGGTTACGCCCTCGGCCGTGAACTGATCCACAAACCGGGTCAGATAGCTATCCATCAGCGGCTGAATATAGGCGTTGGCCACAGTGGTGCAGAGCCGGTCAAACTCACGCGCTTCGGGGCTGACATCGGACGAGATCGAGACGGTCAAACCGGGGCGGTGTCGCGCGAGAAGATCGCGCAAACGCCGTTCGTGGGTCGGGTTGGCGTAAGAGTGCATCAGGCAGATGGCCACCGCCTCGGCCCCGCTGGCGTCAATCTCGGCCAGCAACCGGTCTACTTGCGCTTCATCCAGTTCAATCAGCACCTCGCCTTCTGCCGACATGCGTTCGCATATGGTCAACGAGCGTTCGCGCGGCACCAGCATGTCCGGCTTTTCAAGGTTGATGTCGTATTGGGAATACCGACGTTCGTACCCGATATCGAGAATATCGCGGAATCCTTCGGTGCAGACCGTGGTCACGACCGCCCCGCGCCGTTCGATCAGCGCGTTGGTTGCCAGAGTTGTTCCGTGAATGAATCCGGTGACATCTTTCAGCGACCGGCCAGTCTGCGCCATGACTCGCCGCGCGCCTTCCAGTGCGCCTTCTGCCGGGTTCTGGTGGGTGGTCAGGGTTTTGGTGGAGGCCAGTATCGTCTCATCACCCGAGACGAGGACCGTGTCGGTAAAAGTGCCGCCAATATCGATGGCGAGGCGCAGAGCGGTTGTCATGAGGTATTCCGTTGTCGTCTGAAAGCAGGCAGGCAGAACGGCCCCGAAGGGCGGTTACCGGCGCGTCGCGACCAGATCACAGCCGGTCGCACGGCGATCAAGACGGGTGGGGATACACTGACAGGTCATACAGTTTTGTCCCCTAATGCGCCCCGCTTCACTAGCAGATTTACGACAGATTGGCCCGCAAGCGACACATTTGTCGCCGCAGAGGGTTCTGCCCTGAACCTGCCTGGTGTCAGTCTAAGGGTGCTTAAGGTGAACCGTTTCGCCGGTTTGCAGGGCCTGCTGCGCCGCCAATCCCATTCGCACCGCCCACAAACCGTCATGCACTGTCACATCCGGTTCGGCCTTGTGCCCACGCACCAGATCCAGAAACCCCTTGTGCTGATAATAGGTCGAGCCGTTGTGATCTCCGGCAGCCAGCAAACGGGGATCGACAGGGATATCCTGCGACATTGGCCCCTTGGGGTCCCGCGGGCTGACGATGACCTGCGGCACTGGCGGCGTTCCCAGATGGTCGGGCCAGAACCGCCCCGGCCCCGGCACCAGAGCCTCGACCTTGGCTTTCGGTCCGATGGCCGAAATCTCCTCCTGATAACGGGCGCCTTCGGCGAACATGCACAGCTCGAGCATCGCGCGCGCGCCATTGGCGAAATCGACCAGAACATAGCCATGATCCAGTATGTCGGGTGTTTCACCCCCGTAGGTTTCGTCTAGATGATTCACCGCCTGCCCGCCGCTTGCGGTGATCCGCACAGGGTCAGATTGCAGGATCAGCCGCATCAGATCGAAGAAGTGGCAGCATTTCTCGACAAAGGTGCCGCCGGTGTTGCGGTTGAACCGGTTCCAGTCGCCGACTTTCCGCAGAAACGGAAAGCGATGTTCCCGGATCGACAGCATCCTGACCCCGCCTGTGTCCCCGATCTTGTCGATCAGGGTCGCGATGGGCGGCATATAGCGGTATTCCATTGCGACCCAGATCGGGTGTGGATAGTCGCGCTGAACCTTCGCTAGCCTTGCGGCGTCCTGGGGGTTGGTGAACAGGGGCTTTTCCACCAATAGCGGCAAGGGGCGCGTTTGCGCGATTTCACAGATCTGGTCGACATGCATGTGGTTTGGGCTGGCGATGACCAAGCAGTCCAGGTCTTCGATATCCAACACCTCTTGCACCGAGCGTGCCATAACCGCACCCGGCGCAATCGCCTGCGCGGCTTTTGCCATCCCGGGATCGGGTTCGAATATCGCTGCGACACGCGTGCCGTCCAGCAGGGCGATGTTGTGCAGGTGTTCCTGCCCCATCATGCCACATCCGATCAGCCCGTAATTGATGGTCCGGGTCATGCGCGTTTCCTTTTACTTCAGACGTTGGACATAGGTGGCCCGGTCCGGGTCGAACCAGGTCTTGGAAAATTCGACAGGTTCGGCCTTGTCCGACCAGCTGAACCGTTCGATATAGCCCACCGTTTCACCGGCGGCTTTGGTGAACACCGCGGGCGTCCAATCGGGCAACTGGCCAATCGATACGCGATCTTCGGCCCGTGATATCCAGAAACCCAGCTGGTGCTGATAATAGCGGTAGAGCGAGTCCGACAGCAGGCTTCGCTTGATCAGGCCGGCTGATTCGTCCAGCCAGATTTCCTCGACCGCGATGATTGTGTCATTCAGATAGCGCATCCGACGTACGCGCGATCCGGTGTCTGAAGTGCCAAAATCCGGCAGATCGGAAGGTTTCTTCAGATGATCGACGGACAGGATATCCGCACGCGGCAACCCGCCCCCTTGGGGCAATTCCAGCCGGAACATCGCGTAGACGCTGTTCTGAGTTCCGGTCTCGCGGATGTAATTTCCTGACCCCTGAATACGCTCCAACATGCCTTTTTTCTCAAGCTCTGCGAGAGATTTTCGCAGCGTGCCGACCGACACGTTCAGCTCGGCCGCCATATCGCGTTCCGGGGGCAGACGCTCACCATCGATCAAGCGGCCCGCAGCGACATCGCGGATCAGCAGCTCGGCAATCTGAACGTAGATAGGCAGGGCATTGGGGTTTCGGGTGTTGGGGGGCATTTCAGGCGCTTCATTCGGTCGCAGGAAAAATTGATACACTATTGATCTACATCAATGTGATTGCTACGCAAGAGGAAAGTAAAAGATGCACGGAGCGTGAATCAAATGACCATCGTCCCCATCACATCCCCTGATCTGGATGCGGCCGAGGTTTCGTGGTTCGCCGCCTTATGTTCGGACGATTATCAGTTCCTGGGTGTGCCTGATGGTGATCTGCGGTCCAGCTGGGAGCATTGCTCGGCCATCGTGAAGGAGGCCGAGGCGCAGGGGTTCCGCAACATCCTGTGCCCGTCATCGTATCAGGTTGGGCAGGACACGCTGAGCTTTGTCGCCGGTTGCGCGCCGATCACGCAAAAGATCAACCTGTTGGCCGCTGTGCGCTGCGGCGAGATGCAGCCGATCATGCTGGCCCGCACGATCGCGACTTTGGATCACATGTTGAAGGGGCGGCTGACCGTCAACATCATTTCATCCGATTTTCCCGGCGAAAAGGCCGACAGTGCCTATCGTTATCAACGGTCGCGCGAAGTGGTCGAGATCCTGAAACAGGCCTGGACGCAGGAGGAAATCAACCATGCGGGCGAGGTCTACAACTTTACAGGTCTGACAACCGACCCGGCGCGACCCTATCAGACTGGCGGGCCGCTGCTGTATTTCGGCGGTTATTCGCCCTCGGCGCTGGAGCTGTGCGGCGAGCATTGCGATGTGTACCTGATGTGGCCGGAAACCAAGGATCAACTGGCCGAGCGGATGAAAGCTGTTCATGCAGTGGCCGAAAATTATGACCGTACGCTCGACTATGGCTTGCGGGTTCACATGATCGTTCGCGATACCGAAGCCGAGGCGCAGGAATACGCGGATTACATCGTTTCAAAACTGGATGACGACTATGGCCGCGCGATCCGCGAACGGGCGTTGGATGCAACGTCGCTTGGCGTAGCGCATCAGGCCAGGAATCGTGATCTGGCGGATAAGTACGGGTATGTGGAACCCGGTCTGTGGACCGGCGTCGGCCGCGCCCGCTCGGGCTGTGGTGCGGCACTGGTTGGATCAACCGATCAGGTCATGTCAAAGATCGAAGATTACCGGAAGATGGGCATTCGCGCGTTCATCTTCTCAGGCTATCCGCACATGGATGAGGCCATGCATTTCGGTGCTCGTGTGATGCCGCATCTGAAAACCTGCTCGCTTCCCGAAGCCTACGGGCGTGTGCCCAAGACACCCCCGGCCACACCGCTGGGCAACGGAGTGCGCCGCTGATGCAACGCGTGAAACTATCCCCGACGCTGGAAATGAGCCGCCTTGTCTATGGCATGTGGCGGCTGGGTGACGATAGCGACACCTCGGCAGGGCATGTCGAGGCCAAGATTCAGGCCTGTCTTGATCAGGGCATCACCACCTTCGATCAGGCCGATATTTATGGCGGTTACGCGGCCGAAGCCGTTCTGGGCAACGCCTTGCGCGCCAATCCCGGCCTGCGCCAGAAGATGGAGATCGTCACCAAATGTGACATCGTCGCACCTGTGGGGCGGCATTCCGATGCGAAGGTCAAATACTATGACACCTCACGCGCGCATATCCTGAAATCCATCGACATGTCCCTGTCGGAAATGGCCATCGACCACATCGATCTGCTGCTGATCCACCGTCCTGATCCGTTCATGGACCACCACGAAACCGGGGCTGCGCTGGATGAGGCTGTCGCCAGTGGCAAGGTGGGCGCGGTTGGTGTTTCGAACTTCCGCCCGTGGGACTGGACCCTGCTGCAATCGGCGATGAAAACCCGGCTGGTCACCAACCAGATCGAGATCTCACTGGGCGCGATCGCCCCTTTCACCAATGGCGATCTGGCGTTTCACCAGCAGCATGGGCACCACCTTATGGCGTGGTCGCCGCTGGGGGGTGGGCTGCTGATGGCCGGAAACCCGCCCGTCGGGGTTGTTGCTGATGAAATCGCGGAGGAGTTCGGTGTAGACCGGGCCGCTGTGGCCGTCGCCTTCCTGCTGGCTCATCCGGCGGGCATTCTGCCGGTTCTGGGCACCAACAACCTGAACCGTATCAAACGCATCTCGGACGCGCTGAAAGTCACAATTGATCGCGAAACCTGGTTCCGCCTGTACGAGGCGGCGCTGGGGCATGAGGTAGCATGATGAACGCAATCTCAAGAAACATGACCCACACCTTTGTGCCACATAAGGACGACACCCGGACCCTGCGGGATGCTTTTGGTCGGTTTGCAACCGGCGTTACCATCGTGACATGCGACAGCGGTGATGGCCCGATCTGCATCACAGCCAACAGCTTTTCGTCGCTGTCGCTGGACCCGCCACTGATCATGTGGGCCGGCGACCGCAACTCGCGCCGGTTCCCCTATTTTCGCGCGGCACCGCATTTCACGGTGCATGTGTTATCGTCTGCGCAGGCTGAGCTGTGTTTTGGCTGCTCGAAAGATGCCCATGCCCTGCGCGACATCCGGCACGAGCGCTGTGCAAACGGCACCCCGCTGCTGTCGGATTGTCTGGCACGGTTTGAATGCGAACAACATGCCTATCACGACGCGGGCGATCACGTGATCGTGGTGGGCAAAGTCCTGAAGGCCAGCATGAGCGACGGCGACGCGCTGACGTTCTATGCCGGGAAAATGGGCCAATTCGCGCAGCACTAAGCGCGATCTGACGACCGCGGGACACACCTGCGGCTGAACAAGGGAGGATCCGCATGGGCGGACTGGCATCGGTGCTTGCGCCGATTGCATTTGTAAACGAAACCGTGCTGCGTCTGGGCCGCGCGGTTGGCGTTGTTGCGATTGCATTCATGGTCATCGCAATCCTGATTCAGGTGTTCTTCCGATACGTTCTGGGCAACGCCCTGCCTTGGCCGGATGAGGCCGCACGGTTCTGCATGTTGTGGATGACCGGGTTGATGGCACCGACGGCCTTTCGGCGCGGCGGTTTTGTAGCTATCGACATGCTGCAACGGTTTCTGCCGCGTATGCTCGGCCTGTCGCTCAATCTGTTCCTCCTGCTGATCTCGCTGGCCGTGCTTTTGGTTGCGGTCAATATCGGCTGGTCCGAGGTCACGGGCTTTGGCGGCAGGTTCGCCACCGCCGCCCTGTACCTGCCGACATCGCTTGGGTTTGACGAGTGGTATCGCATTCCGCGCAGCTGGATGATGGCTTCGCTGCTGGTGGGCATCATTCTGCTGATCTCGGTCAATATCGAGCTTATCCTGCGTTCCGTGGTCACCTTGCTTGGCGGCGCGCATCTTTTGCCGGACATTCCCGACGCAGCGATGGGGGCCGAATAGATGCTGATCTGGTTCCTGCCTACGTTCCTGATTTTCCTGCTGATTGGCCTGCCGGTCTTTTTCGCGCTTCTGGCGGCGCCCGGCATCCTGCTGTGGCTGAACGGACAGACGAATGACATCACCCTGCTTTATCGCAATGTCTACAACGGCATGGACAGCTTTCCGCTGATGGCCATCCCGTTCTTCATGCTGGCCGGGGAAATGATGAACCGTGGCGGCATAACCATCCGCCTTGTCGAATTCAGCCAGGCCCTGATGGGCCATCTGCGCGGCGGGCTGGCGCATGTAAATGTGCTGAGCTCGATCCTGTTCGCGGGCCTTTCGGGATCTGCGGTGGCTGACACGTCCGCCCTGGGGTCGATGCTGATCCCGGCGATGGAAAAACAGGGCTACACCCGAAAATTCGCCGCCGCCATCACAGCCGCAAGTTCGGTGATCGGGCCGATCATCCCGCCCTCGGGCATTATGATCATCTATGCCTATGTCATGGGTGAAAGCGTGGCCGCCTTGTTCCTTGCGGGGATCGTGCCCGGAATCATGGTGGGTGTCGGCCTGATGGTGATGATCAAGTTCATGGCCGACAAGTACGATTTTCCCGTCGCCAGCCGGAAATACACATGGGATGAGCGGCGCAAAGCCAGCCTCAAGGCGTTCTTCCCGCTGATGACGCCTGTGATCATTCTGGGCGGCATTCTGGGGGGCATCTTTACTCCGACCGAGGCCGCCGCTGTTGCTGTGGGCTACGCCTTTATCATCGGATTTTTCGTTCTGCGTACACTGACCCTGAGGGAAATTCCGGATGTTCTGAGCAATGCAGGTATGACGTCGGCTGTGGTGCTGCTGCTGGTTGGCGCAGCAATGGCGTTCAAGACCGTGGTCAGCCTGAGCCACGCCCCGGAACAATTGGCCTCGTTGATCCTCAGCCTGTCGGAAAATCCGCTGATCCTGTTGTTTCTGATCAACCTGTTGTTGTTTATCGTCGGTATGTTTCTGGACGCAGGCCCCGCGATCATCATCCTTGGCCCGATCCTTGGTCCCATTTTCACTGGCCTCGGCGTAGACCCGATCCATTTCGCCATCATCATGAGCGTCAATCTGACCGTCGGCCTTGCCACGCCCCCCATGGGGCTGGTGCTGTTCGTGGCCGCCGCCGTGTCGCGGGAGCGGGTCGAAACAATCGCCAAGGCGATCCTGCCATTCCTGGCTGTCGAAATCATCGTGATCTTTCTGATCACCTACATCCCCGCACTATCCATGACGATCCCGAGGATAACGGGATTTGCAAACTGACTGAGTATCACAGGGAGGAAACGCATGCTCGGAAACTTCATAAAAACAGCGGCGATTGCCACATCGCTTGTGGCCGCGTCTGTGGTCGCGGCGACGGCCGCTGACTATACGCTGCGCGCCACAGCCAATTCGAACGAAAATGACGAGGATTACGACGGTCTGATCGTTTTCAAGAACTATGTCGAGGCGGCGTCGAACGGCGCCATCGAGGTTGAGCTGTTCATCGGCACCCAGCTGTGTTCGAACGGTGCAGAATGCCTGCAAGGCGTGGCGGATGGCACCATCGATATCTATATCTCTACCTCGGGCGGGGCCTCGGGCATCTTCCCCTATGTGCAGGTTCTGGACCTGCCCTATCTGATGGCCGATGACCGGATCGCCGAGCATGTTCTGTCGGGCGATTTCACCCGCACCATGCGCGACATGGCGCTTGAGGATTCCGGTGGCGCGATCCGCCTGATGACCATCGGCAACACCGGTGGCTGGCGCAACTTCGCCAACACAAAACACCGCGTCGCCGAGCCTGCCGACATGGAAGGTCTGAAAATCCGCACCGTCGTTGCCGACCTGCCGCAGGAACTGGTCAAGGCCCTGGGCGCGTCACCTACACCGATCCCGTGGCCGGAACTCTTCACCAGCTTCCAGACCGGCGTTGTCGAGGGGTCAAAGAACGGCATCACCGACATCATGGGCATGAAGTTCCCGGATGCCGGCCTGCAGTATGTCACCCTGGACGGGCACGCCTATATGGGTGCGCTGTGGTGGATGAACAACGCCAAGTTCCAGGCGATGCCGGAAGATATGCGTCGGGTCGTTGTCGATGGGTTCTACGCCCTGCAACAGGCCACCTTTGCCTCGCCCAAGCGCAAGTCGATCCAGGCATATGAGGACTTCGTCGCAGGTGGCGGCGACCTTTATGTCCCGACGCCCGAGCAGAAGGCAGCGTTCAAAGCTGCGGCTTCGCCTGTCTATGACTGGTTCCAGACCAATGTTGCCCGTGGTGATGAAATCTTTGCCGCGCTGACCGAAGCGGTCGCGGCGGCTGAGGCGGACGTGAACGCCTCGCGCAATGCGGACCTGAACTAAACGGATGGGTCGGGCCTTGTGGCCCGGCCCTTATCGAAACGGGTACATCCACCCTTTGTAGTCGTTGACCAGAACATGCGCCTTCTCGATCTGCTCCGGCGACATTTTCTTGATCACTTCCTCAAGGCTGATCGCCGCATCGGGATCGCCGCCAATGGCGCTGAGCGTGTACCACATATAGGCCCGCACCAAATCGGGCGCGGGCATTCCCAGACCCAGTTCATAGTACCAGCCGACCCCCGACTGCGCCCCCGGATGCCCCTTCATCGAGGCACGCAGATACCATTCAAACGCCCTTTCATGGTCCTGCTCGACCCCAAGACCCAGCCCGTACATCACACCAATCAGTTCCTCGGCCTCGGCATTGCCCGACCGGGCGGCGGGCAGCAGTTCCGCGCGCGCGGCTTCAAACTCTCCGGCCTCCATCATGTCACGGGCCTGTTCCAGCTCAGCCAGAGCCGGGGTCGCAAGAAAACAAAGGGTAAAGAGAAACTGGCGCATTGGGCGATTGTCCTCGTTTGGGCGGGGGCCGCGGTGGCGCAGGACCTGCCGCGCCCGCTGACAGATGATGACTTTATCCCATTTGATATGGAACAGGCCGCTATCGGTCATCAACTGTTTTACGATCCGATCCTGTCAGGCAATCTGAACATTTCATGCGCCCATTGCCATCACCCCGATTTCGGCACCTCTGACGGGTTGTCCCTGGGGATCGGCGAAGGCGGACAGGGTCTTGGCCCGGAGCGCACGCCGGGCACCGGGGCGGACAGGATCCGCAAACGCATTCCCCGAAATGCGCCGGGGTTGTGGAACCTCGGGGCCAAGGACATCCATACCGTTTTCCACGATGGCCGCCTGAGCATCTCGGACCTCTATGGCAACGGGTTCAATTCGCCAGCACAGGAATGGCTGCCCGGCGGATTGAACTCGCTTCTGGCGGCGCAGGCTTTATTCCCGCTGACCGCGCAATTCGAGATGGCCGGTAATGTCGCTGAAAATCAGGTGACCGGCGCGGTTCACGACAGGATTGACAAGGGCTGGCCGATCCTTGCCAAACGCGTGCGGACCGATCCGCGCTATGGCCCTGCCATAGTCGCGGCTTTTGACGATATCGAGACCACCGAAGAAATCACAATCACCCAGATCGCCAACGCGCTGGCGGCCTTCATGGCCATTGAATGGCGCAGCACCGACAGCCCGTTCGACCAGTACTTGGCCGGGGACATGGATGCGCTGTCAGACGTCCAGAAAGACGGGATGAACCTGTTTTATGGCAAAGCGCGATGTGCGACATGCCATGCGGGTCCGTTGATGTCGGACCAAAAGTTTCACGCGCTGGGTTTGCCGCCATTCGGGCCGGGTCGGACCCGGCAATGGGATCCATATGCGCGGGACGTTGGGCGGATGGCGGAAAGCAACCGTGTGGAAGACGCCTATCGCTTTCGCACGCCGATGCTGCGCAATGTCGCCCTGACTGCGCCTTATGGACATAACGGCGCTTTTGCGGATCTCGAAAGCATGATCCGTCACCATCTTGACCCACAGACCAGCCTTGCCAAATGGAAACCCGACATGGCTGCGTTGCCCAAGGTCCCCTGGTTGCAAGAGGTGGATTTCGTGGTGTGGGACGACCGGTTCGAGATGGAACGCCAGCGCAGCAGGATCGACATTGTGCCAGTGACGCTGTCGGATGTGGAAATCGCCGCCCTGGTCGCATTTCTGCATTCCTTGACGGGCACCGGCGTTGGCTCTCCTCCTTTCGGGGTGCCGGCCGATTTCAACCCCTGATGGCGGTCACGCCATAATGACAATTATTCCGGCATAATGTCGGATAAGTCGATCACTTCGTCAAATTGCGGCCTATGAAATGTCTGGCCAGCCTTGCACCATAATATCAGGAACAGAAATTTACGGAGACGTTGATGTCCTGGAATATTTGCGTAATCGGGGCTGGCAAGATCGGTCAGATGATCGCGACGCTGCTGAGGGCCTCGCCAAACTATACAGTGACTGTGGCCGACCATGACCTGAAAGCATTGGGTGAAATCACAAGGCTTGGTATTGGCACGAAGCAGATTGATGCCCGGGATGCGGACAGTCTGGCAAAGGAACTGACCGGGTTTAACGCCGTGGTTTCAGCGGCACCGTTCTTTCTTACCCCAAACATTGCCAAGGCCGCCAAAGAGGCGGGCGCGCATTATTTTGACCTAACCGAAGACGTCGCGGCCACCGAGGCCGTACGCCAGCTGGCCGAAGGCAGTGAGACGGCTTTCATGCCGCAATGTGGTCTGGCACCTGGTTTTGTGGGTATCTCCGGAGCCGCGCTTGCCGCAGAGTTTGATGAACTGGACAGCCTGCATATGCGGGTGGGCGCGCTGCCGCTTTATCCGACCAATGCACTGAAGTACAATCTGACCTGGTCGACCGATGGGTTAATCAACGAGTACTGCAATCCCTGCGACGCCATTGTGAACGGCAAACTGGTCAAGACCGCGCCGCTGGAAGATTACGAGATTCTGGGTCACGATGGCGTGGAATACGAATGCTTCAACACCTCGGGCGGGTTGGGCACGCTGCCGGAAACACTGGAAGGCAAGGCGCGGGCCGTGTCTTATCGCACGATCCGGTATCCCGGCCATTGTGAAATCCTGAAACTGTTGCTGCACGATCTGGGACTGGAACGCCGCCGCGATCTGCTGAAAGAGATCTTCGAGACCGCCCTGCCCCGCACCGATCAGGACGTTGTGCTGGTCTATTGCACGGCCAAGGGCATGATCAACGGCGTTCTGCGCGAGAAATCTCTGATCAACAAGAGCTTTTCCCGCACCATCAACGGACAGGTCTGGAGTGCCATTCAGGTCACCACAGCTGCGGGTATTCTGGGCGTTGTTGACCTGATGCGCACCGGCACGCTGCCTTCGAAAGGGTTCGTCCGGCAGGAACAGGTTAAACTGAACGACTTCCTGAATACGGAATTTGGCCAGCTGTATCGTGCTGGTGACGTGACCCGGCAAAACAAGGCGGCCTGAGATATGAAAGACATCGTAATGACAGCCCAAACCACGCTTGCAAATCTGGATCTGACGGATGCTGCATTGAAGGGCGGCACTCTGAAGGTGACGTCGCCGATTGACGGCAGCCTGCTGGCCGACGTGCATGAAACTCCGGCCACCGAAATGGACGCGATCATTGCCCGCGCCAAAACCGCGTTCAAGGCGTGGCGCGTTGTGCCGGCCCCGCGTCGGGGCGAACTGATCCGCCTGCTGGGCGAAGAGCTGCGCGCCGCCAAGGACGATCTGGGCGCGCTTGTCAGCTGGGAGGCCGGCAAGATCACGTCCGAAGGTCTGGGCGAAGTGCAGGAGATGATCGACATCTGCGACTTTGCCGTTGGTCTGTCGCGTCAGCTTTACGGTCTGACCATCGCATCGGAACGTCCGGGGCACCGGATGATGGAAACCTGGCATCCGGCGGGCCCGGTCGGGGTGATCTCGGCCTTCAATTTCCCGGTTGCGGTCTGGTCGTGGAACGCCGCTTTGGCACTGGTCTGTGGCGATCCGGTGATCTGGAAACCGTCCGAGAAGACCCCGCTGACAGCGATGGCCTGCCAGAAGATCTTTGAACGCGCGCTGGTGCGGTTTGGCGATGCCCCCGAAGGGTTGCTTCAGGTCCTGATCGGTGGCGCGGAGTTGGGCGAGGCGCTGGTGGCCAGCGAAGATGTTCCGATCATCTCGGCCACGGGTTCGACACGTATGGGTCGTGCAGTTGCGCCCATTGTAGCGGCACGCTTTGGCAAGTGCATTCTGGAACTGGGTGGCAACAACGCGATGATCGTTGGCCCTTCGGCGGATCTGGAAATGGCCGTGCGCGCCATTGTCTTCTCGGCCGTTGGGACCGCCGGTCAGCGCTGTACGACGCTGCGCCGTCTGATCGTGCACAACTCGATCCGCGAGGAACTGGTGAGCCGCCTGAAAAAGGCTTATGCTGGTCTGCCCATCGGCAATCCGCTGTCTGAGGGCACGTTGATCGGGCCACTGGTAGATGAGGCATCGGGTGCCGCCATGACATCCGCACTGGAGGCCGCAAGGGCCGAAGGCGGCACCGTGTTTGGCGGCGCGCGCGTGACCGCAGGGCTTCCTGCGGGTGTCTATATGCAGCCCGCAATCGTCGAAATGCCCGGCCAAAGTGCGGTCGTGAAAACCGAGACATTCGCACCGATCCTTTATGTCATGGGCTATGACGATTTTGACGATGCGATCCAGATTCAAAACGATGTGCCGCAAGGGCTGTCATCCTGTGTGTTCACGCTGAACATGCGCGAGGCCGAGCAATTCCTGACTGCGGCGGGGTCGGATTGCGGTATTGCCAACGTCAACATCGGCCCCTCGGGCGCCGAGATCGGTGGCGCATTCGGTGGCGAAAAGGAAACCGGTGGCGGACGCGAAAGCGGCTCGGACGCGTGGAAAGCCTATATGCGCCGCCAGACCAACACCGTGAACTACTCGGCAGAGCTCCCGCTGGCGCAGGGTGTCAAATTCGACATCTGAACCAGCGCGCAAACTGACGGGCAATCTGATCCCCCCGGAGCTTTGATGTTTCGGGGGGATCGCTTTTGTCGTGCAGGGTTTGGCACTGGCAGGCTGAAGCAGGCACAAAACCGGTGGTTCTTGACGAAATCCCTGCCGTGCGGCATGTGATGTCGCTGGGGGGGGAACGGCATGTCCGATAGGGTCAGATGGCCCGACACGGCATGTATGAACAGGTTAAGCGTCCGAGTGGCCCCGATGGCTGGCTGCTTTTATACCGGAAGGTAAGTAAGATATGTGCCCTGCACCCGTTGATGCAGAGACCCCGCGCGGGTTCATCATCCCGATCGGCGGCGGCGAAGACCGCGTTAAGGAAATGCAGATTCACCGCAAGTTCGTAGAGCTTTCAGGGGGTGAGAACGCCGATATTGTCGTGATCCCGACAGCCTCGATGCTGGAAGAAACCGGACCGGACTACAATCGCATCTTTTCCGAACTGGGTGCAGGCAAAGTCGAATTTCTGCCCATCTCGCGGCGTGCCGATTGCGACAATCCCGATTATGCCGAGATGCTGGACCGCGCCACAGGGATATTCATGACCGGTGGCAACCAGCTGCGGCTGTCGGCGATTCTGGGTGGCACGCTTGTGGCGCAGAAAATACGCCGCCGGAATGCGGCCGGTGTGCCGGTTGCCGGCACTTCAGCCGGGGCGTCGATCATGTCCGAACATATGGTGGCCGGGGGCAGCAGCAACTCGGCCCCGGCTGAGGGCAATATCACGCTGGCTCCGGGCATGGGTTTGACCAACGCCGTCATCATCGACCAGCACTTCACACAGCGCAATCGGCTGGGACGTTTGCTAACCGCTTCATCTTTCAACCCTTTTTTGATCGGACTGGGTATCGACGAAGACACGGCAGCCTTCATCGGACCCGATAATGTCCTTGAAGTCGTGGGCAGCGGATCGGTTACCGTCGTGGACGCCAGTCATCTGACCCATTCATCGATGTGGGACGCGCGCCGCGGCGAAGCGCTGAGCCTGCTTGGACTTCGGCTTGACGTTCTGGGCGAAGGGTGCCGTTATGATCTGACGGCTCGCCAGGCTTTTCCGCCGGATGAGCATTTGGCGTTCTGCACATTGCCGGACATGTCCGGTCAAGAGGCCGCCAGCGGGGGGAAAACAAAAAGCTAACCAACGGGGAGCCTCATGAAAATAATCTCGACCAATGTCTTTGTCGGCCCGAATGTCTGGGCAAGTTTTCCGGTCATTCGCCACGTCATCGATCTGGGTGTTCTGGAAGAGTGGCCCTCGGCAAAAATTGGTTCCGAGTTTATTGACGCCTTGATCAAGGCGCTTCCCGGTCTGGCGGAACACGGCTGTTCCTATCGCGAACCCGGCGGCTTTATCCGCCGCCTGCGCGAGGATGAAGGCACCTGGCTGGGACATGTGCTGGAACATTGCGCCATCGAAGTTCAGAACGTGGCCGGGTCCGACGTGACCTTTGGACGTACGCGCGGCACAGGTGAGCCGGGCCAGTACAATATGGTCTATGAATACCGCCAGCGCGACGTCGGTCTGGATGCGGGCAATCTGGCGATGCGGTTACTGATGCACCTGCTGCCGCAATCCCTGAAAGATCAGGTGGATTACGAATTCGACCCGGACTTCAACTGGGATGAAGAACTGCGCAGCTTTGTGCTGCGGGCGCAACGCAAGGAATTTGGCCCATCGACCGGATCGCTGGTCAAGGCGGCGCAGGAACGCGACATTCCGTGGATCAGGCTGAATTCCGGCTCGCTTGTGCAATTTGGACACGGCAAGTTTCAGAAACGCATTCAGGCGACAATTACGTCCGAGACCAAGCATATCTCGGTCGAGATATCCTGTGACAAGGAAGACACCCATAATCTGCTGAACGATCTTGGCCTGCCGGTTCCGCAGCAGCGCATGGTCTATTCGGCCCGCGAGGCCGTACGCGCGGCAGCCCGGATCGGGTTTCCGGTGGTGGTCAAACCGTTGGACGCCAACCATGGGCGCGGCGTTTCGATCAATCTGAATTCCGATGCCGAGGTCGAGGCGGGTTTTGCCGAGGCCAAGGAGCATTCGCGCAGCCGCGCCATTCTGGTCGAGAGCTTCATCACCGGCTTTGATCACCGGATGCTGGTCGTGAACGACAAGCTGGTTGCGGTGGCCAAACGCGTCCCCGGCCATGTAATAGGCGACGGAACCCATACGATTGCCGAACTGGTCGACATGGTGAACCAGGACCCACGCCGGGGCATCGGGCACGAAAAAGTGCTGACCAGGCTCGAGCTGGACAATCAGGCTAACCGCCTGATGGAGAATGCGGGCGTGACGGAAGACACTGTCCTGCCCGAGGGTGAGGTTTTCTATCTGCGCTCGACCGCGAACCTGTCAACCGGTGGCACCGCCATCGATCTGACCGACGTGGTGCATCCCGACAACCGCGACATGGCCGAACGCGCCATCATGGCCGTCGGGCTGGATGTGGGCGGTGTCGATTTCCTGATCGACGATATCACCAAATCCTACAAGGATATCGGTGGCGCGATTGTCGAAGTAAATGCGGCCCCCGGTTTCCGGATGCATGTGGCCCCGTCCGAAGGTCAGCCGCGCGATGTGGCGGGCAAGGTCATCGACATGCTGTTCCCCGCCAATGAACAAACCCGCATCCCGATTGCGGCCATCACCGGCACCAACGGCAAGACGACCACGTCGCGGATGCTGGGTCATATCATGAAAACCAGCGGCAAGATCGTTGGCATGACCTCGACCGACGGCGTCTATGTGGATGGCAAGCTGAGCGTAAAAGGGGATATGACCGGCCCGAAATCGGCGCAGATCGTCCTGCGTGATCCGATGGTCGATTTTGCGGTGATGGAAACCGCGCGGGGCGGGCTGGTGCGCTCGGGTCTGGGCTATCAACGCTCGAACGTGGCAGCCTGTCTGAACGTCTCGGCAGATCATCTGGGCCTGGGCGGGATCAACACGGTCGAGGAGCTGGCCGTCGTCAAACGGGTGGTGGTGGAAAGCGCGACCGATACGGCCGTGCTGAACGCCGACGACATCAATTGTCTGAAGATGGCCGATTACGCCGGGGCGGATCAGATCTTCTATGTCACGACCAACCCCGGTCACAGTCTGGTCAAGGAACATATCAAGACAGGGGGCAAGGCCATCGTGCTGGAAAAAGGCATGAATGGCGACATGCTGACCATCTATGACAAAGGGCTTCACATCCCGGTTCTGTGGTCGCATCTGATCCCCGCCACGCTTGAAGGCAAGGCGATCTTCAACGTGCAAAACGCCATGGTCGCAGCTGCAATGGCCTATAGCTTTGGGGTCGATTTGGACAATATCCGGCATGGTCTGCGCACTTTCGACACCAGTTATTTCCAGGCACCGGGGCGGATGAATGTCTATGATGAACATCCCTTCAAGGTGATCCTTGATTACGGCCACAACCCGGCCGCGCTGAAGGCGATGGCCGCTTTGGCCGATCAGTTGGAGGTCAAGGGCCGCAGGCTGTGCGTTGTTGCGATGCCCGGTGATCGGCGCGATGAAGACATTGTTGATGGGGCCGCAGCGCTGGCCGGGCATTTTGACCACTTCATCTGCAAGGCCGATGACCGCCGCCGGGGTCGCGGGCATGACGAGGTGCCGCAAATGATGCGGCAGGCCCTGATCGATTGCGGGACGCCGGATGAGGCAATCTCGATCATCCCGGATGAGGTTGAGGCCGTAACCACAGCGCTGGAGATGGCGGCACCGGGCGATCTGCTGGTGATCTTCGGAGATGACACCACACGCTGCTGGAAACAGATCATCTACTTCAATTCCGATGGCGAAACCTCTGAAACCGAGGCGACACCCAAAACCAGCCCCGCCGATACCACGTTCGAGGACATGTTCGACAGCGACCAGAACCTGATCCGGGACGAACGCGGCGTAAGACTGGCGCGTGAAATCAGCGAAGACGCGGATTGAGCGGAGGCACCGGAATGGACCGGATCGAAGAGCTTGAAACCGCGCTGACCATCGAAAGCGCGACCGCTGATCATATTCAGGTGGATGACGCGCGGCGACTGACCGGCCCCGGCCTGTTATGGGATCACCCCGGCGCGGTGATGGATGTGTTTTTCACTATTATCGACCCCGCGCAGGTCATTGCACTGTGGGAAAAACACGCCCGGCGCGTTCTGGATGCGCTTGGCTGGCAGGATCAGGCACTGACCCACCGTACCTTTACCGGAGGCGTCAATCTGGCAATCTCGGCACCGATGGATCAGCTTTATTCCGCGATCTTTGCGGCGCAGACCGCCTGGCATTTCTGCGCGGCAGAGTT
The DNA here is from genome assembly GCF_056535045.1 of Ruegeria sp. O6. Classification (NCBI taxonomy): domain Bacteria; kingdom Pseudomonadati; phylum Pseudomonadota; class Alphaproteobacteria; order Rhodobacterales; family Roseobacteraceae; genus Ruegeria; species Ruegeria sp. O6. The sequence continues at coordinate 43,366 of NZ_JBQERM010000020.1, forward strand.
GCTGGAGACCACGCCGGGCGATTTTGATCAGATGATCCGGGACGTCAAAGGCGTCATGGCGAAGGAGGCCAATCCTGCGCTGATCGCCCTGATCGCGGCAGCCGACGCGCATGGTGTGGATATCCTGTGCGACGATGATGAGATTTCCATCGGGCATGGAACCGGCAGCCAAACCTGGCCTGTCGACGCGTTGCCCGCCCCGGATGACGTGGACTGGCCCGCCTTTCACAACATCCCCGTCGCCTTCATCACCGGCACCAACGGCAAGACCACCACGACCCGGTTGCTGGAGGCGATCGCCCGCGCCTCGGGCAAGGTCGCAGGGCTGACCTCGACCGAGTTTGTGCGGGTGGGTGACGATATTCTGGATCGCGGCGACTATTCCGGCCCCGGCGGAGGGCGGATGTTGCTGCGCGACAAGCGGCTTGAAATCGGATGCCTTGAAGTGGCCCGTGGGGGTATCCTGCGCCGCGGCCTGCCGACGCGTGCCGCCATGGCCGCCACTGTCACCAACGTGGCGAACGATCATCTGGGGCAATACGGCGTCAACACGGTGCCCGAGCTGGCTCAGGCGAAATTCGCCGTGCACCGGACACTGACCAAGGGCGGTGTTCTGGCCCTGAATGCCGATGATCCTTTTGTCCGTGCCGAGGCCGAAAACACGGCGGCGAATATCTGGTGGTTTTCACTGGATGCCGGGAATGATCTGATCCGTCGGGCGCGCGACGCGGGAACATGCTGCGCTTATGTCTCGCAGGGCAACATCGTCTTCTTTGACGGCCGGTCCGAGCATACGGTCATTGCCGTGTCCGACGTGCCCCTGACCATGGGCGGGGCCGCGAAGTACAACATCCTGAACGCTCTGGCGGCTATGTGCCTTGCGCTGGCTTTGAAGCTGACGCTTGAGGCGGTGCGGCATGGGTTGGCCGGGTTCAAACCGGATGCCAGGGACAATCCGGGTCGCTGTAACGAATTCCAGCACAACGGCGCTCAGGTTTTCGTGGATTTCGCGCATAATCCGCATTCGATTTCTGCCGTGTGCGATGCGCTGTCGGCCTTGCCGGCAAAACGGCGGTTCATCATGCTCAGCCATGCCGGAGACCGCTCGGACCAGGACATTCGCGACGTCACCGCAACCGCCTTGAATTTCCAACCCGACGTGGTCGTTGCTGCTGAACTGGAAGGGTACCTACGGGGTCGCGCTTTGGGAGAGATACCGGACCTGATTGAAAAGTCGGCTCTGGAACAAGGATATGACAAGACCCAGATCCAAAGGGCCGCATCCCCGTCCGAGGCTGCCGCGATGATCCTGAAACAGGTGGAACCGGGCGATCTAGCCCTGCTGCTGGTTCTGTCGGAACGCGACGCCGTGCTTGAGATGCTGAACCAGCAGGTGACGTAGTGGGGTGAGGGAGCAGGAAGGCAGCGAGCCGCCATCTCCGGCTGCGGTCATCTGAGCAGCAAATTGCGCAACACCCTTGCATTGAAACCCAGCCTGACAATACTCGCCCAACACAGGCAACAGGTGGTTAAGGTTAGGTGTTATGGAGATTGAGCAGACGGGGTTGTCGGGTGTGTTGGTTATTCGCCCGCAGCGGCATGGGGATTTGCGCGGGTTTTTTTCCGAAAGCTGGAACAAGGCGCGGCTGGAGGAGGCTGGGGTTGTGTTGCCGGAATTTGTGCAGGACAACCATTCGCTGTCGTCCGCGGTGGGGACATTGCGCGGCCTGCATTTTCAGGCGCCTCCGCATGCGCAGGGCAAATTGGTGCGCGCGGGCCGGGGCGCGCTTTATGATGTCGCCGTCGATATCCGCAAGGGATCGCCAACTTATGGGCAATCTTTCGGCATCGAGCTCAGCTTTGAGAACGGGCGACAGCTTTGGGTGCCGGCGGGATTTGCCCATGGTTTTGTGACGTTAGAGCCCGACACCGAAATCTGCTACAAATGTACCAGCTCTTACAATGCGGATGCCGATGGGGGTGTGCGCTGGGACAGCTGTGGTATTGATTGGCCCTTGCAGGGGAACCCGGTGCTGAGCGACAAGGACAGGATTGCGCCTGCGCTGGCCGATTTTGACAGCCCGTTTGTTTACGAAGGATAGAATATGAAACTGTTGGTGACAGGTGGTGCGGGTTTCATCGGGTCCGCGGTCGTGCGGCGTGCCATTGCGGACGGACATCAGGTCGTGAACCTTGATGCGCTGACCTATGCGGCCTGCCTCGACAATGTTGCCGAGGTTGCAGAGAACCCGAACTATGCCTTTGTTCACGCAGATATCCGCGACCCTGCGGCCCTGAAGGCGGTGTTTGCCGAGCATGCGCCTGATGCGGTGATGCACCTGGCGGCGGAATCCCATGTTGACCGGTCCATCGACGGGCCGGGGGCTTTCATCGAAACCAATGTCCTGGGCACATACAACATGCTGGAGGCGGCGCGCAGCTATTGGGCCGGACAAGGAAAACCGGACACTTTCAGGTTCCACCATATCTCGACCGATGAAGTCTTTGGCAGCCTGGGCCCCACCGGCCAGTTCACCGAGGATACCCCCTATGATCCGCGGTCACCCTATTCCGCGTCGAAAGCCTCCAGCGATCATCTGGTCCGGGCCTGGCACGAGACCTATGGCCTGCCGGTGGTGCTGACCAACTGTTCGAACAATTACGGGCCCTATCATTTCCCTGAAAAGCTGATCCCTGTTGTGATCCTGAACGCAATCGCGGGCAAGGCGCTGCCGATCTATGGCGACGGCTCGAATGTCCGCGACTGGCTGTATGTCGAGGATCACGCCGACGCACTTTTGCTGGTGGTGCAAAAGGGGACTGTCGGCCGGTCCTATAACATCGGTGGCGAGAACGAGCGCAGCAATCTGGAACTGGTGCAGACGCTGTGCGCGATCCTGGACGACCTGCGCCCGAAACCGCAGGGGCTCTATGCGGACCAGATCACCTTTGTCACAGACCGCCCCGGGCATGATGCGCGTTACGCCATCGATCCCTCGCGGATGCGCAACGAAATGAACTGGCGCCCGTCCGTGACGGTAGAGGAGGGTCTGCGCAGAACGGTTGAATGGTACCTGAACAATGAAGACTGGTGGCGGTCTTTACAGAACCGGTCCGGCGTTGGCGAACGGCTGGGGGTCAGCGCGTGAAACTTCTGGTCTTCGGGGCGACCGGTCAGCTGGGCCGGGAACTGATCCGGTGTGGCGGGGAAATCTCGGTTGAAGCGCTTGGGCGCGACAAGGCGGATTTTACCGATCCCGAAGGGTGCGCGGCCCTGGTTCGCAACACCGATGCGGATGCGGTGATCAACGCCGCCGCATATACCGCCGTCGACAAGGCCGAGGCGGAGGAAGACCTTGCCCTGCTGATCAACGGAACCACGCCCACGGCGCTGGCCAAAGCTGCGGCCGGGCGCGGATTGCCGTTTGTTCAGGTCTCGACAGATTATGTGTTTGACGGGGCGGGCACGGCCCCGTTCTTACCCAACCACGCGACCGGCCCGCTGGGCGCCTATGGGCGCACCAAGCTGGCGGGTGAGGCCGGTGTGATTGCGGCGGGCGGACCCCATGCAATCATACGAACCTCGTGGGTGGTGTCGTCACATGGACATAACTTCGTCAAAACCATGCTGCGCCTCGGCAAAGAGCGTGACCGCCTGACGATCGTCGCAGACCAGATTGGCGGGCCAACCCCGGCGGCGGAACTGGCCGGGGCCTGTGTGGGCGCGGCCCGTGCCCTTTTGACAAACCCGGATGAAAAGACCGGAATTTACCATTGCAGCGGTGGCCCTGATGTCAGCTGGGCCGATTTTGCCCGCGAGATCTTCGATCAGGCCGGCATTGACTGCAATGTCGAAGACATCCCGTCCAGCGCATACCCGACCCCCGCGAAACGCCCCCTGAACAGCCGCCTGGACTGCACGACACTGACAACGGACCTGGGCGTGCCCCGTCCGGATTGGAAGGCGGGCCTGCACAGCATACTTGAAGACCTTGGAGAGCTCGGCACATGACGACCCGGAACGGCAAGAAACGCAAAGGTATCATTCTGGCAGGCGGGTCAGGTACCCGTCTTTATCCGATCACGATGGGCGTCTCGAAGCAGCTTTTGCCCATCTATGACAAGCCGATGATCTATTACCCCCTTTCGGTGCTGATGCTGGCCGGGATCCGCGACATCGCGATGATCACGACGCCGCAGGATCAGGAGCAGTTTCAGCGCCTGTTGGGCGACGGAAGCCAATGGGGCCTGTCCCTGACCTGGATTGTTCAACCTTCTCCTGACGGGTTAGCGCAAGCCTATATTCTGGCAGAAGACTTTCTGGATGGTGCCCCCTCGGCCATGGTGCTGGGCGACAACATTTTCTTCGGGCACGGCCTGCCCGAGATCCTGCAATCGGCAGACGCCAAAGAGACGGGAGGCACCGTTTTCGGCTATCGGGTCGCTGATCCCGAACGCTACGGGGTCGTGGCCTATGACGAGGCTGGCGCCGTCACCCAGATTGTCGAGAAACCTCAAGTGCCGCCATCGAACTACGCCGTGACCGGGCTGTATTTTCTGGACGGCTCTGCCCCTGAACGGGCCCGCGCCGTAAAACCGTCTGCACGCGGCGAGCTTGAGATTGTCACCTTGCTTGAAATGTACCTTGAGGCCGGGTTGCTCAGCGTCAACCGCATGGGGCGCGGTTATGCCTGGCTGGATACCGGAACCCACGCAAGCCTGCTGGACGCCGGAAACTTTGTGCGTACGCTTCAGGACAGGCAAGGCCTGCAAACCGGATCACCTGACGAAATCGCCCATACGCTGGGCTGGATCAGCGACCAGGACCTCGAAGCCCGCGCCCAAAGATTCGGCAAAAACGACTACGGCGAATACCTCAAGAACCTGCTGAACCATTAGCCGTTCAATAGCGGTATTGGCTTGATTGAGTTTTTTGGTTTTGGTTTTGGTTTTGGTTGTGGGTTTGGTGGTGAGGTCTTATTTAGCGTGTTTGGATGTTGGGATGGGTTGGTCTGCCGCAGGGTAGCATCAGCCCTTTAGGCGCGGCGGGATATGGGGTATCTGGGCGTGCGCACCGTTTCACGGATTTGGAGAACGCAATGATGAAGCGCGCCTGGAACAAGTGGCGATCGGGCTATATGGGCCGGCTTGTCGGTGAGAGCTTTTATGCGCAGGG
>NZ_JBQERM010000021.1:0-40159 GCF_056535045.1 Ruegeria sp. O6
AAGCGGATGAGGTGGGTGGCTCCTGCTCCACCGGCATCGAATGTGCCAAAGTGCAGTTATCAACGACTGCTAGGAAAGGAGCCACCCAATGACAGTAAAGACCGTCGGCCTCGATTTGGCCAAGGACGTTTTTCAAGTGCACGGCATTTCTGAGAGCGGCCGGGTTATTTTCAACAAGCCGATCAAGCGCGCGAAGCTACTGGCCTTTTTTGAGACGCTTCCGCCCTGCGTCGTAGGCATGGATGCCTGCGGTTCATCCGACCGTGTTGCACGGATCGTTTCATCGGCGTAGCCAGTTGCTTGATTTGATGACGGGATGGCGGGATGCCTTTCAAGCACAACGCGACGCGGCGGGACAAGTTTGAGAAGGCCAAGTACCGGGTCACGAACTGGCCTGAGTACAACGAGGCGCTTCGCCAGCGTGGTGATGTTACGGTCTGGTTCAGCGAGGATGCGGTATCCGGGTGGTGCGCCCCAAGGTCGGGGAAACGTGGTGGTCAGCGGCAGTATTCTGACCTGGCGATTGAGACCTGCCTGACCCTGCGCGCCGTCTTCGGCCTGCCGCTTCGGCAAACGCAAGGGTTTGTACGAAGCCTACTACGGCTCATGCAGATCGACGTTCCCGTTTCGGATTTTTCCACGCTCTGCCGGCGCGCACAATTGCTTCGGATCACACCGAACACCCGGCCCACGAACGGCCCAGTGACGCTGATCGTAGACAGCACAGGGCTTCGCGTTCACAGCGGTCGAGACTGGATGCAGAAGAAACACGGGTTACCGAAGGCCCGTAAAACATGGTGCAAACTGCACATCGGCTTCGTTCCCGAGAGCGCGGAGCTTTTGGCCTCCTGCCTGACAACCGAGCACATCGGAGACGCCGGCGCACTGCCCGAATTGCTGGCTGATGTGGCAGGTCCTGTTCATCGTATCATCGGCGACGGCGCCTATGATGGTGCGCCGACCACAGCGACGATCCGGCAGGCGTTGGGATCGGATGTCGAACTGATCGTACCGCCGCCGAAGAATGCCGTCCCAGGTGATTGCAAAACACGCAACGCCCATATCGACATGATCGCCAAGGGAGGTCGTATGGCCTGGAAGAAGGCCACTGGCTATGGCCAAAGATCACGCGGCGAGGCCCAGATCGGGCGCTACAAACAGGTCATCGGACCGGAGCTGCGCAGTCGCAAAATGGAGAGTCAGACAACCGAAACCAAGATCGCTGTCAAAGCTCTCAACCGCATGACCCATCTCGGTCGTGCGACCTATGAACGTGTCGCATAACGAACCGGGGAAAGGGGCAAATGCGGCCCAGCCGCTATTCGTGCAACACAGTCTTAAAAGCCAAAGCCCATGACAAATGCCACGGCAATCGCAAGAAGGAAGAGGGTTTCGACGACAAGAATAAGGCCATAGCTGGGCTTGACGCGCAGAATGGTGGCAAGGCTGGTTTTCACCCCAAGGGCAGAAATCGCGATGACCAGACACCAGCCGGACAGGGTGGCGATTGCATCGGTGATCACCTGCGGCACCAGCCCGGTATTTGTCAAAATCGCCAGCGCGACAAACATGACAAGGAACCACGGCAGGATGATCTTCTGGGATTGTGCGCCGCGAAAGCTCGCCATGACCACAATCATCACCACCGGCAACAAGGCCACGCGCACCATCTTGACGAAGGTCGCAATCACCCCCGCCTCGTCACTGATCGAATATCCGGCACCAACAACCTGGGCCACATCGTGAATGGTCGCCCCGATCAGAAATCCGCTTTCCAGATCGCTCATCCCCAGGGCCGCAAACAAGACCGGATAGGCAATCATTGCGATGGTCGACAGGGCGGTGACGCCGATCACAACAAACAGCGTATCCTGTTCGCGGTCATCTTTCGCGGGCAGAACCGAAGTGATGGCAAGGGCGGCCGAGGCCCCGCAGATCGCCACAGACCCGCCCGCCAACAGGCCAAAGGCCAGTTTGCGACCGAAGAGAAAGGACAGGATTGCCCCGCAGGCCAGTGTTGCCATGACAAAGCCGACAACCGCGCCCACCGCGCCCAGCCCGACACTTTCCACATCCCCAATGCTTAGATGCAGGCCCAACAGGCCGACCCCGAATCGCAACAGCGTTTTGGCGGAAAACTCCAGCCCCGGGGTGAATTTCTGATCGTCATAAAGAAAGTGGAACGCCATGCCGATCAGCAGTGCAAACAGCATCGCAGGCGCGCCGTAATGTTCGGACAGAAAGGTCGCGGCGGCGGCAATCACGCACACCAGAAGAATGCCACCAAAGTGGGTGTCCCAGCGGGACCTGATCAGCGACACCATGGTTCGCTCCTGACTGCGGGAATGTGAAATTGGCGCGCGCAGCCTGTGTCAGGCCGCACACACCTGGTACTGTCTGGCGTCAGCCGACCCAGCGATTGCTGTGATCAAAGGCCGCGTCGTAACCAAAGAGCGCGACCGACCCGCCAGTGTGCAGGAAGACGACACGTTCGCCTTTCTTGAAGTGACCTTTGCGGATCAGATCAATGAAACCCGCGGCCCCCTTGGCGGAATAGACCGGGTCGAGAAGGATCGATTCCAGCTCGGCAAACATCTGGATCGCCTCGATGCCGCTGTCGGTCGGGATGCCATAACCTTCGCCGACGTAATCGGTGTTGGCGACCACATCTTCGCGCTGCACGACACCGGCACAGCCCAGCTTTTCGGCGGTGGCACAGGCGAGGTTATAGACGTTTTCTTCCTGTTTCGGTTTGGGCGCACGTACGCCGATGCCCAGAAGAGGAATCTGTGCGTTCATTGCTTTCAAACCCACAATCAGACCGGCCTGCGTGCCTGCGCTGCCGGTGGCGTGAACGATGTGGTCGAGCTTCAACCCGCGATCATTGGCTTGCGCCAGCATCTCAAACGCGCAGTTCACATAGCCCAGCGCACCGGTCGGGTTCGACCCGCCCCCGGGGATGGTGTACACTTTTTTGCCATCTGCGCGCAGCTTGTCGGCAGCCGCTTCCATCTCGGCATTCATGTCCAGACCACCGGGGCGCTTTTCGGTGGTGGCGCCATGCAGATGGTCCAGCAGAACATTGCCGTTGTAATTGTAGTTGTGGTTGGTGGAGCCGGTGCGATCCTCCAAAAGGATGTGGCACTCCATGCCCAGTTTCGCCGCAAAAGCAGCCGTTTGGCGCGCGTGGTTTGATTGGGTTGCCCCCTGGGTCATCACCATCTCTGCGCCCTGCAACTCGGCCTCGGCCATCAGGAATTCCAGCTTGCGGGTCTTGTTGCCGCCGGTGGACAGGCCGGTGCAATCGTCACGTTTGATCCAGATTTCCGGGCCGCCGAGCTCTGCGGTCAGACGGTCCAGGCGCTCAAGCGGGGTGGGCAGGTGGGCGATGAAGCGGCGTGGGTAACGGGAGAGATGCATCGGAAAACTCCTAAATTGGTTTTCTCGCATTTTATGGAGGTCATTCCCACTATTCTAATTCGAAATATGCGCTATAAAATGCACATCTTGCATAATATCAGTGTGCCGCTATGGTGACATCATGCAGTTGGATTGGATTGATGACATCCTAGCGGTGATCGACACGGGGTCCCTGACACGGGCGGCAGAGCGGCGGTTTCTGACCCAATCGGCGTTCACGCGGCGCGTGCGATTGATCGAAGAGCGCATCGGTGCACCCCTGTTTGACCGGTCCTGCAAGCCGGTCACCATCCTGCCCGGCGTGCAGGCGACGGAACCAGAACTGCGAGAGCTTGGCGCGCGGCTGCGTCGCCTGCAACACGACTTGAAAGCGGCGGCAGAGGGCGCAAAGCGGGATGTGACTTTTGTGTGCCAGCACGCCATCACCACCACAATCTCGCCGTGGGTGGTGCGGCAACTGACCCAATCGCAGGACATTTCCGTGCGGGTGCGATCCGGAAATCGGGACAATTGCCTGATGCTGCTTTTGTCCGGCGAGGCCGATTTCGCAATGACATATGAACGCCCGGAGGCCCCCGGCCCTGCGGTGCCACAGGCGTTTGAAATGCGTCGGCTGGGCGGCGATACATTGGTGCCGGTGGCGTCACCCGATCTTGCGCTCCACGTTGATGACCCCGAGATCCCGTTCATCTCATATCCCCCAGATGTTTTCCTGGGGCGCCTGTTCAGCCAAAGCATTCTGCCCCTGTTGCCCGAAGGCGTGATGCTGTCCCCAAAGGCGGAAACTGCACTGACGCTTGCCGCCTGTGAATACGCGCTGGATGGCATTGGGGTGGCGTGGTTGCCGCTGACCCTGGTCAAGCGGCATTTAACCGAAGGGCGGCTGCGGCGGTTACATGACCTGCCGCATCAGGATCTGGGCATCATGCTGATCCGCCTCTCTGATCAACAGGGCGAGGGGACCGCGCAAATCTGGTCTGATCTGACAAATATTCCCGAACCGTCCGTGGGACTATAGCGCGTTCCAGACCTGCTCGCCGGTTTTGTCCAGACGCTCAAGCGAGCAGAACAAGGACAGGGTCAGCGTGGCCGGCCAATTTTCCCCGCCAACCTGTGTCATTAACGGGGATCAACTTAATTGAATTTACGCGTTGGGATAAGGGCGGAGGGTGACGGCATTAACCAGGCGACGTCCAGAGCAGAAAACGACCGCCCTTTTCGGGGCGGCCGCAGTGATGTGCTTTGTCACTTACGCCCGCGAAACGTCGGGTGATTTTAGCACATGGGGCGTATCGTAGGCATCCAGATCCAGTTGATCTTCGGATTTCGCAATAATGACGGTGCAGGCAGCGTCGCCGGTAACGTTGAGCGATGTACGTGCCATGTCGAGAATGCGGTCGATGCCTGCGATGATGGCTACACCTTCCAAAGGCAGGCCGACCGAGCTCAGAACAAGCGACAGCATCACCAGCCCGGCACCCGGCACACCAGCGGTGCCGATGGAGGCAAGTGTCGACGTCAGAATAATTGTGACATATTCCGACATGCCCAGCTCTATCCCAAAGGCCTGTGCCACGAAAAGAGCCGCAACGCCTTGGTACATGGCGGTTCCGTCCATGTTGATTGTCGCGCCAAGCGGCAGCGTAAAGCTTGCAACCGACCGGTTCACGCCAAGGTTCTGCTGAACCGCCGTCATCGTGACCGGCAGTGTCCCCGAAGAGGACGTGCTGGTGAAGGCCACGATCTGCGGCTCGATGATGCCTTGGAAGAAGCGGATTGGGTTCAAGCGCGCAAAGATCGAAACAAGCCCGCCATAAACAATGACGGCATGCAGAACGCAACCAATATAGAGCGCAGCAATCACGGTTCCCAAAGGCAACAGTAGATCCAAACCATAGGTTCCGGCGACCCAGGCCATTAGTGCAAACACACCATATGGTGCAAAACTGATCACAATCTCAGTCAGCTTCAAGATGACGGAATTTAGGGCTTCAAAGAAATCCCTGACCGGCTTTCCAGCGTCACCCACCAGGTTGATGGCCAGACCGAACATAATCGCAAAGAAAATGATCTGAAGCACGTTGCCATCCGCGGCAGCGGCGATTGGGTTCTTGGGAACGATCCCGATAAGTTGCTGGATGAAAGGCGGAGATGCTTTGGGTTCCATTGCGGCTGCGGTGCTCAGATCAATTCCTGCGCCGGGTTGCAACAGCAGGCCCAAAGCGAGTCCAATCGTGATCGCGAATGCAGTTGTGCCCAGATAGAATACAATCGACTTCAGGCCAATTCGCCCCATGCGGGCCATGTCGCTGACCGATGTCATACCGCAAACGAGCGATACGAAGATCAACGGGACAATCAGCATTTTGATAAGCGACAGGAACAGGGTTCCAATGTTCTTGATCATGCCCGCAATTGCTGCGTTTCCGGTTGCGTTCAGCAACACGCCCGTAACCACCCCAAGAACAAGCGCGATCACGATTTGCTTCCAAAGAAGCATATTCCTCCAAGGTGCCATAAACCCTGTTTTGCGACTGGTATTCATCAATAGGTTCTCCCTTTCCATGGCAGTCAACTGGAATGAGCTGCCTGCAGTCGCCGCAAGGTAACACCGTCGTGCCGGTCATGGTCGCGCAAATAGAGAAACGGCGTTGCAATATTTGCAACGCCGTTTCTTCTGTCGGATAAAGTGTCGGTGGCGCCTAGAATCTTGCGAGCTGTACACATTTTCGGGCGAGCACATCGGTCGGGTCGACAGGAAGCGCCCCCAATGCGTCTGCGCTTTCAGTCACGATGAGCGGCAATTCCGTACAGCCGAGAATGATTGCCTCGGCTCCGCGCGCAACCAGATGGGAAAAGGCCCGGCTAATCTGTTCTTTGCAGAGGCCGTCGGTATATCCAGCTTTGACGCCAAACGGGCCATAAATTGAATCCATGACCAGGTTTTGATGATCGTCATCGGGAATGATGTGGGCAAGGCCTGCCTCATCAAGTGCTGTCTGGTACAAGCCACTTTGTATTGTTCCATCCGTGCCGAGGACCCCGACCACACGCGTCTCTGGGGCGGTTTCTTTAATGTGTTCAGTGGTCGCGGCAAGGATACTGATGATCGGAATATCAAGGTGGCGCTGAATCCGATCGACATACGCGTGGGCGGTGTTGCAAGGGATGACCAGCATATCAGCACCACCGCGTTCCAGTTTTTTGCAGGTAGAATAGAGGGCGACAGTTGGATCGGTGCCTGCGCGGACCAGATTTTCAGTGCGGTCAGGAATTTGCGGGTTCTGTTCAACCAAGACTTTTATGTGATCCTGATCGCGGGTCGCCTCGGTCCCTTTGACCAGTTTGGCAAGGAAATCTACGGTTGCGGCAGGTCCGACACCGCCGACCACTCCAACTTTGAACCGGTGACGGCGGTCTGACTGGGTCTCTTGCAGGGCGTAATCCGCGTAAACCGCCGCAGTGTTTATGGCCGTCATGTTGTCTGGCAGGTCAAGCTGGTTGAGCAACAAGGGCAGTTCAGAAAGACCGGGCACAAACACGGTCGCGCCTTGTTCGAATAGGTTGATCAGGGCGGCATTTATGGGTCTCAGAACGTCTTCATTGCAGTGTCCCGCTTTGAACCCGATGCGTCCATATACGGCCTCCATGACGGCACTTTCCAGATCTTCCCGGGGATGGAGGATCTGTATTTCCCTGCCAAACAGGTTCTCGAACAAACCAGTTTTTCTGACAAAAGGCGTCGTGATGACACCAATCTTTGTCGGCTCGGGACGCAGTCTGTTAACGGCGGCGGCGATCGCCTCTGTCATGCTGATCAGCTTCAGTTCAAGCTCGTCCTGCAGTTCATGCAGAAAGCTATGGGTGACAAAACATGGAAGCAGCGCCACGTCACATCCATCCCGTTCCATGCGGGACAGTGTGTCAAAAACATAGAGTTTTCGGTGTGTTGGGCTGTAGCTCAGCTCTTTGGGGGAGGCTGGTTCGCGCAGCGGTTTCTGGTGAAATATCAATTCCCTGTGGTCTTCTTCCGACCTGACCGGTGTCCTTTGAACAATTCTGTTCAGCAGGTCGGCTCCGGCAAGGGCGCCCAGGCCGCCAACGATTCCTATGCGTAAAGATTGGTTTTTGTTCATTGGGCAATCTCCGGAGCCCTGCCGTGCATGTGCTGCAATGCAGTCTCGGCAAGTTCTCCTGGCAAAGCGGGTTTTGCGGCCTCTTGCAGGTTCAAGCCATGCGCCTGTGCATATTTTGCAAGTTTGGTGGCAGCCTCATATCCGATCACCGGGGCCAGTGCGGTGACATGTACAAGGCTGTTACTCAGCAACATCTCGCATCTTTTCTCATCCGCAACGATACCGTCCACGCAGCGGGTGCGCAGCACATTCATTGCATTGGTCAGAGACCCCATGGTTTCCAACACTTTATGGATGATGACCGGCTCCATCGCGTTGAGCTGGAACTGGCCGGCCTCGGCGGCCATTGTGACGGTTAGGTCATTTCCGATTGCCTGATAGCAAACCTGATTTACAACTTCGGGAATAACCGGGTTTATCTTGCCGGGCATAATGGACGATCCTGCCTGAACCGCGGGCAGAATGATTTCTCCAAGCCCAGCCCGCGGCCCAGAGGACATTAGGCGTAAATCATTACAGATCTTAGACAGTTTGATGCCAACCCGCTTGAGCGTGCTTGAGAACATCACAAAGGCACCCAGATCAGATGAAGCCTCAATCAGGTCCGGGGCCAGTTTAAGTGGCTCGCCGGTAATGTCGCGCAAATGCGCCAAAGCGACTTCGCCAAACCTTTCGGGGGCATTGATGCCGGTGCCAATGGCCGTGCCTCCAAGGTTCACTTCTGTCAGAAGGCGCGACAGGTCCCTCAACCGGTCGGCATCCTCGTTGATTGTTGTGGCAAACCCCCGGAACTCCGCACCAAGTGGCATGGGTACAGCGTCCTGAAGTTGGGTACGCCCGACCTTCATAATATGCTGAAACTCACATGCCTTTTGGTCGAAGGATTTGGTTAGAAGATGCATTGCTTCAATCATAGGCGCGATCCTGGACAGAACAGCCAGACGGATTGCTGTGGGGTAAACGTCATTTGTGGATTGTGACCGGTTCACATCATCATTCGGATGAAGCTGGCTGTAATCGCCATGATCTGCCCCAAGCTTTTCCAGCCCAAGATTTGCAATGACTTCATTGGCATTCATGTTGGTCGATGTGCCAGCACCACCCTGCATGACATCAACAACAAACTGATCGTGATGGCCCCCGGCAATGATCTTGTCACAGACATCCGTAATGGCCGACGCTTTCCGGTGGGGCAGGACGCCCAGGTCCTTGTTGGCCATAGCACAGGCCTTTTTGACCGACGCCAGTCCGACAATCAATTCCGGATAGTGGCTGATCGCCACCCCCGTAATCGGGAAATTTTCCAGTGCCCGCTGGGTCTGGCTGCCCCAGGTCGCTGCCAGCGGGATCTTTACCGGGCCAAGGCTGTCGGATTCTGTTCTGTGTTGTTTCATGATCTGAGACCTTTTTGTGGTCTTGCGGCCTGCATCAAATGCGAGGGGCCGAGACTCTGTGAGTGTGTTGGTCTGACCGTACTGCCATCAAGTCCGTCCACCCATGACAACTTTCGCAAAGGTGTTGCGAATTTTGCAACATGCTTCTACCGTGTGAAGTTTCTGCAATTGGAGAATTTTGATGGAGATCGATTGGCTGGAAGACTTCTTGGCACTTTCAACTGCTGGGGTATTTGCCCGCGCGGCGGATGCGCGAAACATAAGCCAGTCGGCTTTCACGCGGCGGATCAAAAACTTGGAAAACTGGACCGGTACCCCATTGTTTGACAGGAGCGTACACCCGGTTGAGCTTACGTCAGCAGGTCATGCATTCAAGCAAACCGCAATCGACACGGTTGCCGCATTAAAACAATCCAAAAGCGATATCCGTGGCTTATCTCGCCAGGAAGCATCGGTGCTTGATTTCGTCGCGCTTCATTCTTTGGCAATTTCCTTCTTCCCGAACTGGCTGACACGAATGTCCAGCCATCTTGGTCCCACCAAAACCAGGCTGGTCGCGGAAAACTTCTCCGGCTGCGCCGAGGCAATTTTATCCGGAAGCGCAGACTTTATGTTGTGCTATTCCCATCCGACAGTGCCCACTATTTCAGATGAAAACCGATACCCGTCTTCGACCATTGCAAAAGACCGGATCATAGCCGTCAGCGTTGTCAATGCTGATGGGCGTGCCAAATACAGCCTCGAAGGGAAAAACCCGGTTCCGTTCCTGTCATACACTCCTGACAGTTTTCTGGGCCGCGTGTCCCAGGTTTGTCTGGATCGCGGAGGTCTGAGTCACATTGTGAGCCCCATCTATGAAAACTCCGTTGCCGAGGCGCTTAAGTCCGCTTGTCTTGCGGGAATTGGCGTTGCATTCCTTCCCGAAAGCGCGGCGGATCGAGAGTTGAAAGACGGGAGTTTGCAGAAGATCAGCCAACCAGAATTCGAGCTTTCAATCGACATCAAACTCTACCGTTCGATCGAGAGGTCCCGAGCAGAGTTGGAACGCTTTTGGATGATGGCTCAAAACCTGTAAGGCACATCGCAAGTCTGTAATGGAGAAGGGTGATGCTTACGGCGGGTTTCCTGGCCCTTACTCTGTTTCGGCGACCATCTTTCTGAAGTTCGTACCGCGCGGGTTGGAAACGTGGGTGTATAGAACAATATCCAGCGGCAGGCGGCCGTATTCCGGAGAGAGGATGACAGCATCGCCAGTAATTATGTGATTCTGGATGAGCGAGTGAGGAACCCAGGCAGCGCCGCTTCCTTCCAAAACCATCTGGGAGATCCCCACCGAAAACGCGCTTTCCACAGCCGATCTTCCCGTCCAGGCACGGTCCGCTTTAGCTTGATGCAGTAACACAATCTGCCCAAAAAAGCTGTCTGCGGGGAAATCAATGCAGGGGGCTTCCGGTGGTAGGATCTGACCTTCCAGCAGCTCATATTTTAGTGCGCCTCCGACGACCGGAAGCAAAGTGTCCCGCCGCCAAATGTAACGATCAACGGTGTCATCGAAAGGCACCTGGGGCAGCTCACGGAATTCATAGCTCACCAGAATGTCGCATTCATGGCGCAGGAATGTGGACATTGCTGTCACCTGGTTCTGCGTGCGCAATCGGATTTGCGGCAATCCGCTGCGTGCGCGGAGTTTGCGAAGAATCTCTGGAACGACGGACACCGAAAGCGAGTGCTGCGTCGCCATCACCAGCGGTTCTCCGATGCCTTCCGGGTTATTAAGATGCCCATGCAATTGCCGCAAATGCGCGAGCAGCGACCGGATTTGAGGTTCGCTTTGTAGTAGCGTCGGAGACAGCTCTACCCGGTTGGCCTCACGGACCAGCAAGCTTTTTCCGATCCAATGTTCCAGTGATCTAATGCGCCGTGAAAAGGCGGGTTGTGTTACATTCCTACGCGCGGCAGCGGCGGTCAAGCTGCGCTCTTCCAACAGGATCAGAGCGTCTTCTAGAAGGCGTGTATCCATGCTTACCCATACCTTATGTACGGGTACACTGCAATATTGGCATTATCCAACACGATTTTTTGCGTTTAGCCTTACTTAGAATACGTAAAGGGAATGTACAAAATGCAAACCGCAGCGGCAGAAAGTGCTATGGCAGTGGGCGGCAACCTCGCGCTTGTAAGGCGCGCGCTTGAGAACTTTCCACGTGTGCGTTTTGGTCATTTTCCGACCCCGTTGGAGCCGCTGGAAAGGTTGAGTGACGAGCTGGGCGGGCCGCGCATCTGGGTCAAGCGCGATGACTGCACGGGCCTTTCGTCGGGCGGCAACAAGACTCGCAAACTGGAATTTCTGATGGCCGACGCTATGAAGCTGGGTGCTGACACAGTGATCACGCAAGGCGCCACCCAGTCCAATCATGCACGACAGACAGCAGCCGCAGCAGCCCGGTTGGGGCTGAACTGCCATATCCTGCTTGAGGATCGCACCGGGTCGAATGACGAGACTTATAACTTCAACGGTAATGTTCTGCTGGATCAGCTACATGGCGCAACCGTTTCCAAACGAGCAGGTGGTGCCGACATGAACGCTGAAATGGAAGCCTTGGCCAGCACGCTGCAAGATCAGGGCCGCAAGATCTACATCATCCCGGGCGGCGGCTCCAATCGCGTTGGGGCGTTGGGTTATGTGAATTGTGCCGCCGAGTTGGAAGAGCAAGCCGGAAACATCGGTCTCAAGATTGACGCCCTGGTCCATGCCACCGGCAGTGCGGGAACCCAAGCAGGGCTGGTGGCGGGACTTGCTGCCCTTGGCAGCAACATTCACTTGCTTGGGATCGGTGTTCGGGCACCTCAGGGGAAACAGGAAGGCATGGTCTATGACCTGGCCTGCAAGACTATGGATTACCTTGGAATGGGGGCCGTGATTGAACGTACCTCGGTGCGCGCGAACTGTGATTATGTTGGCCCAGGCTACGGCCTGCCGACCGACGGCATGCGTGCGGCGCTTCTGAAACTGGCTCAACTCGAAGGGCTTTTGTTTGACCCGGTCTATTCGGGCAAAGGGCTCGATGGCCTGATTGATCAAGTTCGCAAAGGCTACTTCGAAGGAATGGATAATGTTGTGTTTCTGCACACCGGTGGAAGTGCAGCGTTATTTGGATATTCCGGCATTTTCGATCTGCCGGGCTATCAGGACTAACAAAAGCAACAGAAACTAAGGGAGAAAACCATGAAATATATGAAACCAGCGGCCGTATTGGCTTTTGCCTTGGCCTTTTCTGCTCCGGCTGTGGCTGAGGATCGCACGGGAACTTTGGCCAAGATTGACGCCTCGGGCGAAATTGTCATTGGACACCGGGAAAGCTCTGTTCCGTTTGCCTATCTGGACGAGAACCAAAATCCGGTTGGGTATTCGATCGACCTTTGCATGAAGGTGGTCGAAGCGGTTTCCGCCGAGCTGGGTAAGGAACTGACGATCAAATATGTGCCGGTGAACCCCAAGACCCGGATTGCACTGATGGCCAATGGCACGATTGACCTTGAATGCGGCTCGACCACGAACAACCTGACCCGTCAGGAGCAGGTCGAATATCTGCCCACGACCTTCATCACCGGTACCAAACTGATGGTCCGTAAAGACTCCGGCATCAATTCGGTTGCAGATCTGGGCGGCAAGGCCGTTGCGTTGGCGCAGGGCACCACCAACGAGCGTGCCGTCAAGGCGGCAATTGAAGAGCTGGGGCTGGACGTGAAGGTTCTTCCGGTGCGGGATCATGCCGAGGGCATGTTGTCTTTGGAAACTGATCGTGTGGATGTCTATGCCACGGATCACATCCTTCTGTTCGGGCTCATTGCAAAATCCAAGACCCCCGAAGATTTCGCGGTGGTCGGTGATTTCCTGTCTTTCGATCCCTATGCGTTGATGGTGCGCCGCGACGACAGCGCCTTTGAACTGATCGGCAAGAAGGCTATGGCAGATGTGTTCCGCTCGGGTGAGATCAACGACATCTATGCCAAGTGGTTCGATCCGCTGGGTGTCGGTCAGACAGACCTGCTGAAGGCTGCGTTCCAGCTTAATGCGCTGCCGGAATAACCTCCTCCTGTAGCAACACTGTCGGGCCTGCACCGTGCGCGGGAGGCCCGGCACCATTCTTATCAGGGTAGAAAGCATGAACTACAACTGGAACTGGGGTGTCCTCTTTGAAGAGGAATACCTTGGCTGGCTGATATCGGGGCTGGGGTGGACCTTTGCGGTCGCGCTTGTGGCCTGGGTTCTTGCGCTGGCCGTCGGTGTTCTAATTGGCGTCGGGCGCACACTGCCATCGCGGCCTGTTGCCTTACTTTGCACCACCTACGTTGAACTTTTTCGTAATGTGCCGCTTCTTGTACAACTGTTCCTGTGGTACTTCGTCATGCCTGAGATCGTTCCGGACGATCTGGGTCGTTGGATGAAGCGGGACATGCCAAATCCCGAGTATGTTACGGCTGTTATCGGTCTAGGACTTTACACCGCAAGCCGCGTTGCCGAACAGGTTCGTGCCGGGATCAATGCCGTCGGTCACGGGTTGACCAGCGCAGCCTATGCCAATGGCTTCTCGACTGCGCAGACATATCGCTACGTGTTGTTGCCGATTTCCTTCCGGTTGATCGTGCCGCCGATGACCTCTGAATTCCTGACTATCTTCAAGAATTCCTCACTGGCGCTGACCATCGGCCTTCTTGAACTGACGGCGCAAAGCCAGCAGATCGCGGAATACACTTTTCAGGGATTTGAGGCCTTTACCGCAGCGACGGTCATCTACGTCGTCATCGCTCTTGGTGCGACAGTCATCGCGCAGACTCTTGAAAAATACACCCGCATCCCGGGTTTTGTCGGAAAAGGCTGAATTATGGGTGATTTTGATCTTTCCGTCATCTGGAACAATCTTCCATTTCTGTGGCAGGGCTTGCAGCTCTCGCTATGGCTTACCTTTCTTGCTGTGATCGGCGGTATCATTTTGGGGACCGGCCTTGCCTTGATGCGGCTATCTGGTATCGCGCCATTGGCTCTCCTCGCCGCAGGTTATGTGAACCTGATCCGCTCGGTGCCGCTGATCTTGGTGATCTTCTGGTTCTACTTCCTGGTGCCTCTTGCTTTGGGTCGGCCGATTGGCGGCTTCTATTCGGCGCTGATCGCCTTTGTCATGTTCGAGGCGGCCTACTATTCAGAAATTATCCGGGCAGGCATTCAGTCAGTCCGCAAAGGACAGGTGCATGCCGGACAGGCCACTGGCCTCAGCTACTGGCAGATCCAGCGCTATGTGGTCCTGCCACAGGCGTTCCGGAACATGATCCCGATCCTTGTGACGCAGGGCATCATTCTGTTCCAGGATACCAGCCTTGTCTTTGTTGTCAGCTTGCGCGACTTCATGACCGCCTCATCTATTGTCGCCCGAACCGAGGGCCGGCTTGCTGAGATGTATATCTTCGCCGCCCTTGTCTACTTCAGCATTTGCTTCGCCGGTTCACTTGTTGTCCGGCACCTTCAGAAGGCCAAAACAGCATGATCAGCATTGAAAACATCTCTAAATGGTACGGCAACTTTCAGGTGCTGACCGATTGCACCACCAACGTCAAAAAAGGCGAGGTTGTAGTGGTCTGCGGTCCGTCCGGATCAGGAAAGTCCACCCTTATCAAATGCGTTAACGGGTTGGAGCCGGTGCAGCAGGGCCGCATTCAGGTTGAAGACGTGGATGTCACCGCAAAAGGCACCAATCTTACCAAGCTGCGCTCGCGCATTGGTATGGTGTTCCAGCACTTTGAGCTTTACCCACATATGAGCGTGCGCGAGAACCTTTGTCTGGGTCAGCAGAAAGTCCTGGGCCGGTCACGTGACGAGGCCAACGCCAAAGCTGAAGCTCTGATCAATCGGGTTGGGCTCCTGCCACATATCGAAAAATTTCCCGGGCAGCTTTCAGGTGGACAGCAGCAGAGGGTCGCCATCAGCCGGGCGCTGGCTATGGACCCGATTGCGATGCTGTTTGATGAACCGACTTCGGCCCTTGATCCGGAAATGATCAATGAGGTTCTGGATGTGATGGTCGAACTGGCAAAGGACGGTATGACAATGATGGTTGTCACGCACGAGATGGGCTTTGCACGCAAGGTGGCGGATCGGGTGGTGTTCATGGATGCCGGTCTGGTAATTGAAGACCGTCCCACCGAGCAGTTTTTTGGCAACCCGGAAAGTGATCGAGCGCAGGATTTTCTGAGCAAGATTCTGAACCACTAGGCCTGCGATGCCGGGCAAGCGTTTGAAACTGGTTTCAGATTATAGGAGACACACAGCGTGTTGATGAGTAAACTTTTCCCCTGCTCTCGCTGGAAAAGAGGTTGAAAATGACAAGGGGTACTGCCAGCCAATCAGATATGCGGGACGCGCTGGCAGCACGACTAAACCACCTCGCCAAACAGGTTGGGTCAGTGAAATTCTTGACTGATGTTGCAGGTGTGAACCGTACGCAAATGAGCCGATACTTGGCCGGAACTTCGGTGCCCAGGGCCGAGCTTTTAGCTCATGTTTGGAAAGCGCCTAGCAATCCCCTTGGATTGGTTTTTTGAAACTGGAGAGCCGGGTAGAGACCTTGCAGAGCTCAAATTTGGGATGTCTTTCCGGAACGCAGTTGTCGATAGGAAATTTGGTTGTGTCGCGAATTTTGACCGAGGTTGACGAAATCGCGTGCCCTGGTGCTTGTTGCTTTCAAATCAATCGCGAGCAGGTTTCAGAATGGTTTCTTTGAAAGGCTGCCACTTCCCGAAGGATGTGGTTTTGTACGCTGTGTTTTTCTATTTGCGCCACACTGTTTCCTATCGCGACCTTGAAGAAATTATGGCTGAACGGGGCGTTTCCGTCGATCACGCCACGTTGAATAGATGGGTTGTAAAATATTTGCCGATGATCGCTGCGCGGGCGCAATCGAAAAAGCGTCCAACACAGAAATCTTGGAGAATGGACGAAACCTACCTCCGTGTGCGCGGTAAGTGGGTGTATCTCTATCGGGCCGTCGACAAAGCAGGGAACACCCTTGATTTTATGCTGTCTGAGCGAAGAAACGGTCCCGCAGCAACCAGGTTCTTTACCAAAGCGCTGTCATCAAACGGAATCCCAGACAAAGTCGTCATCGATAAGAGCGGAGCCAACGCAGCCGGCATTCGAGAAGTGAACAGGATTCTGAAGCGGTTTGGTTGCCAAGCCAAGGTGCAGACAATCAGGTCCAAATTTTTGAACAATATGATCGAGCAGGATCATCGGTTCATAAAACGGCGTGTTCGACATATGTGTGGGTTCAAATCATTCGCATCCGCGTCCGCTACGTTGGATGGCATCAAAGTCGTCAACATGATCCGGAAACAGCAATTCTTCAGCGCAGCCACCTCTGGCTTTCGGGTGTTTGCTGAGATCGTAGGATAAGTGTGCCTGGTAAGACGCTTACTTTGATCGTTCCAAAAATTTGCAACACAACCGTTCCAGGTTCTGTCGCAAACTTCGCCCCTACCTGTCAGTTCGAGCGCATTTCTGCTAGCGCTCAAACGAACATATCTTCGGCAACCTGGCTGAAGCCCGAAAGATCATCAAAAACTGGAGGATTGACTACGATACACAGCGACCGCACATTTCTCTCGGCGGACTGGCACCAGCCGTTTACGCTAATCTTAACCGTACCGCCCGGCCTGCTTCGCTTGAGCTGCGCAACGGTTCCGCTCAGCAGGCCTTGACCGCAACCTAATCACGAGAAAGAAACGGGAACGGATTCTACATCCGATCGGCCCGGATCAAGGGGCCGAGTCATTGAATATCACTCTCAGGGCACCTCGAGATCATAGAAGTGTTCTGCGGTTTCTCTGAACACAGCCGATTGGGCCTCAGCCGGAACCAGATCACGGTAAGCCTGTACCAGCGATGTGTAATTGCCATAGAGTTTGTCGACCGGGAAATTCGAGCCAAACATGACCCTCTTTGGTCCGAATTGTTCAAGGCAAATCTCCACGATCGGGCGAATACTCTCAGGCGCCCAGTTGTGATCGAACATGCCCAGACCTGAGAGCTTGCATGAGACGTGCGGCAGATCGGACAGAGCGCGCAATCTTTGAGCCCAGCTTTTCAGGCCCGCCGGAGTGCGGTCATATGGTGATCCGGCATGGCATAGAGCGACTCGTGTATTCGAGGCTTGCGCGAGAACTCGGGTGGTTTTTCCGATCAAATCAGGAATGAGCTGCAGATCAAAGCTGAGGTCACGCCGTCCAGCCTCCTTCAGTCCGTCCAGAAACCGCGGATCGTCCAACAGGAAATTGGTTCCCGTCTGCGCGTCCTCTCCGGGTGCGCGCCCGACGATCTGGCGCACACCGCGTACAGTTGGAAGAGCCTGAAACGTATCAAGCTGGGCGTGTAGGTCAGCCGAGGTCAGGTCACAGAACACAACCTGCGCCATTGGCCAGTCTGGATTGGTTTCGGCGACAGCTTGAACCCACCGGGCTTCGTCCAGACCGTTTTTGGCTCCCACCTGGATATGGATCGAGGCACCGACTCCGCAGGGCGCGGCTTCGGACCGGAACTCGCGCAGTAGATAATTCCGTTGAATCGGCGTCGGGTCGCCAAAGAACCTTTCCACCCCGCGCGCCATCAGCCAGGGGTAGTTTACAGCTTCAAGGTCCCAAAGGTGGTGATGGGCATCGATCCAGCCGGTCATGTTCGCGGTACTTTCGACATGCGCCCCAAAATATCGACACCCTGTTGTTTCCAGAAGTGCAGCAGGTCAATGAAAACCCAGTTCTCGGCCAGCTTGTCACCCGCGCGACGATAGATGTCGATCACACGGAATTCACCGGCCTTGTCTGTGGCGGGCATACCCATGAACCCGCCGGTGGGCCGCGCCGTGAAATTCGGCCAGCCGAAAAAGCCGCCATAGTGACCCTCAGCCAAGCGGCAAATGTGCTTGGTCTTCGAGCGGTCCGTTAAGGATGCGCGGAACGGGCCTGAGTGCTGCTTTGCATAACGCTCAATCGTATAGGTCGCACCGATCCCGGCGGGCCCCCACCAAATCATGTCTTCGCTCCATGTCTGGCGCAATTCTTCCTCAAGGCTCAAGCCGCTGTTCCATTGGCCGAGATCGGAAATCATGGCATTGATCGTGTCGAGAGTTTTCTCGCCTTCTTCGGCAGGCTGCGGGCTGAACATCAACCCGTCATGCGTCATCGGTCCGGGTTGAACCAGATGGGCTGCAGTTTGAGGCGGGAAGGGCTGCAACCCGACCTGCATCATGAAATGCGGGATGTCGAAATACATCGCCGTTTCGGCGATCTTGCCATTCTCGATCTTGTTGAACTCACAATAGCGCAAAAACGCCATCTTGCCCGTGGGGGCGATGCCCAGCCACGCATTGTCGAACAGGCCCATCAGATGCCCCATTGAAACAACCCAGACCGAGGTGAATCCGTCCATCTCGTTTTTTCCGGCCATGAACACGTCCATCCGGCGCTGCATTTTCCTTAGACTTTGCTTCAGGGGACGCCAGAATGCCTGTGCTACGTCATGGGTGCCCCGAAGCTCATCAAACGGGTGGAAACCGCGCCACAGGTAGTCTTCTGTGCAGAACTCAGACAACGTGTTGGCGATATCCGATTCTTTTACGCTGCTGAGCGCCGTGTAGTAATCCAAGATGATCGATTTTTGGATTTCATAGGACATTATTATTTTCTTTCAGTTCTTTAGTCGCTGCCAAGGGGCGAATTGCGAGGAAGATGAAGTCGGCTTTTGCACACGCATGCAAAAAAAGCTTGCCAGATGTTTCTTTTGTTGTCTATGGTTTTGCAAGCGTATGCACTACGAGTGCAACAGGGAGGGCAGAATGGCCGAAATTCAACTTCGCAATGTTGGAAAGCGTTGGGGATCGTTTGTCGGAGTTGACAATTTTGACCTGACAATAGCCGACAAGGAATTTCTGGTACTTCTTGGGCCGTCAGGTTGCGGAAAGACCACGACAATGCGCATGATTGCTGGCCTCGAGGACGCATCTGAGGGCGATATTCTGATCGATGGTGCCCGAGTAAATGACATGGAGCCCAAAGACCGCGATGTTGCGATGGTGTTCCAGTCATACGCGCTCTATCCGAATATGAATGTATATGAGAACATTCGCTTCCCGCTAAAAGTTCGCGGTATTGACCCTGCTACCCATGACGAAAAAGTGCGGCGCGCTTCGGCCATGGTTGAGTTGGATGACTTCCTGCACCGCAAGCCAGCGGAATTGTCTGGTGGTCAGCGTCAGAGGGTTGCCTTGGCTCGTGCCATAGTGCGCGAGCCGAACGTGTTCCTTATGGACGAGCCACTATCCAACCTTGACGCAAAACTGCGCGTTTCCACCCGCGCACAGATCAAGAACCTCAGCCACGAATTGGCGGTCACCACGATCTATGTCACCCACGACCAGATCGAGGCTATGACACTGGCTGATCGGGTGGTGATCATGAAACAGGGTGTCGTGCAACAGGTCGGTACTCCGGTCGATATATATGACACCCCCGCCAACACCTTTGTCGCCAGCTTTATCGGCAACCCGGCAATGAACCTTGTCGATGGCGAGGTTCAGGGTGGCGTGTTTCGCGCCAAAAGCACTGAGGTACACGGGTTGAACGCGCCCGACGGTCCTATCACGCTGGGGTTTCGCGCCGAGGACGCCAATGTTGTGGAAAGCGGCGGCGAGATCAATGCACCGATCTATACACAAGAGCTGTTGGGCGACAGCACCATGGTCTCGGTTCGGATCGGTGGTGCGCTGGTCTCGGTCAAGGCCGACAAAACCTATCGGGCCGAAATCGACGATCAGGTCTCGATTCATATCCATACCGACCACTGCCATCTGTTTGATGCGCAAACTGGGGCTCGCCTGGAAGGCTGAGAACCGCAAACGACACCCGTTGGGACGGGGTAACCAGGGTGCAGACTTCGAAGATGCACCATCCATCTAGGGAGGAATATTGATGTTTCTGAAGAAAATTGCATTGGCCGGCTCGGTAGCCGCCTTTGCCGCAAGCGCAGGATATGCCTGCGAAATCGGCGCACGTGTCAACATAGTCGGTAATGAATTTGCGGCCATCCAGGCCGTCGCAGCCGGAGCAAAGGAATGCACCGGGGCGTCGGTAGAATCCAACCTGACATCCGAGCACCAGACCATCAACGTGGCTGGCCTGTCGGGCAATCCGTCGGAATACACGACCGCAATCATCGCCAATAGTTCGGTTGTGGCACTGATGAACGAAGACGTTATTCGTCCGCTCAATGATCTGGTGGAAAAGTATGGTCAGGACCTGCAGCCTGGGCAGCTGATCAAGATTGGCGACAACATCATGGCTATCGCCTTCATGGCGAACGCGCAGCATCTGATGTACCGCAAGGATATCCTTGAGCAAGCCGGTGTGGAAGTCCCGACTACCTATGAGGAAATGCTCGAGGTGGCCGAGGCCATTCGTGCGCAGGGTATTATGCAAAACCCGGTTGGTGGAGCCTATGCATCGGGTTGGAACCTGGCGCAGGAATTCAACAATATGTTCCTTGGTTATGGCGGCAGCCATTTTAAACCCGGTACGGCCGAACCCAACGTGAATTCTGAGGCCGGTGTCAACGCCCTGAATATGATGAAGGCTTTGTCGGAATACATGAACCCCGACTTCCTGACTCATGACTCCAACGCCACCAATGCCGAATACCGTGCTGGCAACGTTGCAATCATGAATATGTGGGGTTCGCGCGCATCGCAGCAAACCACCACCGAAGGTGTGTTGCAGGAGGTAATCGACGGCCATGCGATTGGCGCGCCGCTGACAGTTGGTGGCGGAGATATCCCTGCAACGACCCTGTGGTGGGACGGTTGGACTGTCGGAAAGAACATCTCAGATGAAGAGGCCGAGGCCACATTCATTGCAATGAAACATGGCATCCGTCCTGACATGCTGAACGATGAAACCACGCCGTTGGCGGTCTGGCTGATTGAAGGCTACCAGCCGGGAAAAGATGCCGAGGGTGTGTTTGCTGCGGCCAAAATGGGCACACCACCCTATCCGATGCTACCGTACATGGGTCTCATGCACAGCGCACTTGGCAACGAACTTGCTGATTTCATGCAGGGCAAGGAAAGCGCGGAACAAGCGTTGGCTGATGTAGAAGCCGCCTATCGTGCCGCCGCCATCGAGCAAGGCTATCTGCAATAAGAAGCCTATTGCGCGGGTGCCTTTGATAACCGCCCGCGCAATCCCACTGACACGAGGATTGCAACATGCGCCATAAGACATTCCTTTGGTTCTTCCTGCCCACAGGACTCGCGATGCTTCTGTTCATTGCAATGCCAATTGTCTCGGTGGTGACTCAATCGATCTTCGCACCCCATCCGGCTGTTCTGTTAGAGGTCGAAAACTGCACCCCGCTTATCGGATGCACAACTGAGACCACTGTTGATCAAGAGGCCACCGCGGCGCTTCGCGCCGAGCAACCTCTGGGCCGGTTTGTGGGATTGGACATTTACTTTAACCGAGGCCATCTGGCGATACAGGAAATTGGTCAAATCTGGGCCGCGAATGAAACATGGGGCGGCTTTTTCTCGGAACTCGGCAATTTGCCCTTTTACCGGGCGATGGCATTCACGCTGACCTTCGTTGCTGTCGTGACACCGCTCACAATTATTTTGGGGCTGGTGATTGCGCTGGCAGTAAACTCCCTGCACAGGCAACTCAAAGGTCTGATGATCTTTTTCTCTCTTCTGCCCATGATCGTGACCCCGCTGATCGGCTCGCTCATCCTGTTTTGGATGATTGACAGTCGCGGGGTGATCGGCAACGCCCTCGTATATCTTGCTGGAGATCCGGATTTCAGCCTGAAAGCATCAACAGGGCTGATGTGGGTAGCGCTGATGGTCTATGGTGTTTGGCACGCTGCGCCTTTTGCCTTTGTCGTGTTCTATGCTGGCCTGCAAACCTTGCCCCAAGACCAGATTGAGGCCGCCCAGATAGACGGGGCGACGCGCTGGCAGCAGGTCAAATTCGTGGTTGTTCCCCATCTCATGCCCCTGGTCACATTTGTAGCACTGATCCAGTTGATGGACAATTTCAAGGTGTTTGAACCTATCATCGGCTTCAGTGCACAAGCGCATGCGCAATCACTCAGCACCTTCATCTTCTACGATCTCGGTGGCGAGACTCGGCAACTGTCTTCCGCTGCTGCTACCTCTGTGATGACGATTTTCGGGGTCGCAATTCTTCTGTCGCCCGTGCTTGTCCGCACCTGGCGCGATTTCAAAGGAGCAAGATAATATGGCCAGCCGCGCGCAAAGAATGCCTACAAGCCTTCGGATCGCCTCATCCCTGTTTGTGCTCCTATGGTTTATCCTGGCCGCCTTTCCGTTCCTCTGGACGGTTTGGGGCTCGTTCAAGGTCGAACTGGATTTCTTCTCGATCGCTGACTGGACCAACGCCCTGACTGGTGCCCGAACCGAAGCGGTTTATGGCTCGCCGTTCACCACCACCGGATATGAGGGTGCTTGGATTCAGGAAGAGTTCTGGCGAAATGTTCTGAACACCGGGATCGTCTGTTTCTTTGTTGTTACCATCTCACTGACTATCGGGACTTTAGGGGGCTATGCCCTTTCGCGGTCTACTTACAACTACACATTCTGGCTTTTGATCACAGCGTTGATTTTCCGTGCAATGCCGCCAATCACTCTGGTCTCAGGTTATCTGTTACCCTTCTTTGAATGGAATGTTTGGGGAATTCTTCCAACCACCATTATCGTGCTTGTGGCGATCAACCAGCCGTTCACTCTTTGGATGTTGCATTCCTTCTTCAAGAACATCCCGAGCGAGTTGGATGAAAGTGCCAAGGTCGACGGATGCAACCAGTTTCAGGCTTTCCGACGTGTGATCATTCCGGTGATGTGGCCAGGCGTCATCACGACCGGGCTGTTCTCGTTCCTTCTGGCCTATAACGACTTTGCCGTGGGGGCGATGCTGCTGTCTGAAAGCAACCGTACTATGGTGCCTGCCATTGCCGCGTTTCTCGGTACAACGCAAACCGAGGGCAACGTGATGTTCGCTGTTGCAGCCGTGGTTTCTGCCACTGTTCCACTGTTCATCCTGGTGATGTTCTTCCAGCGTCAGATCGTGGGCGGCCTGACCGCCGGGGCTGTGAAAGGCTGACATAAATGGGGCGCACTCATCCTCAGTCCGTATCTGCCCATGCGCACGCAGCCAGCCTGAACTTGGCTGCGCGCCGGGCCCGACGGCCGGGACGAATTCCATTTGCCTTGATGCGCGCGGGTCCTCGTGCCTGCACACCGCCACCGCGAATAGGAAAACGTCCTAAAAAGGAAAGCGCCATGAACAAGCGCGCAAATCGCCCAGCGATGGGTATTGCTACCGGAACCACGTTTGAAAACAAACAGCTTTATCGTCAGTTTCTCGAAAGCTTTGATAAGGGCCTCTGCGAAACCATGGAGACGGCCGCTAGCGAGATCTTCGCCGCAACGGCCACTACCGAAGCGAGCCATCCGATCAATGCAGCCCCTGATGGCAACGGCTACGTCAGCTCTGTCATCTTGCCGATTTCAGAGGCGTTCGAGGGGCTCACCCGTCAGAACTATGTGGTCACAGGTGGCGAATACCTGGGAAGCGAGTGGGTCACCTCAACCGGGTATTTCCACGGTCATTTCAAGCGACCGCTTTGTGGTATTCCACCCAGCGGCAAACTGGCATTTCTGCGCTTTGGTGAATTCCACCGAATGGAAGATGGCAAGATCGTCGAATCCTATGTCTTTCTCGGCTTTGCCGAGTTGATCATCGCGCTTGGCCTCTGGCCGCTGGAACTGCAGGGCTATGAAGGTGTCGTGCCGGGTCCGGCAACTCATGACGGCATCGTCATTGGGCCATCAGACCCAGCGCAGTCACGCGCCACAGCAGATCTGGTCGAGGACATGCTAGTACAGCTGACGACCGAGGACCAAAGCTGGCGGCCTTATTGGGATGACCGAATGGTGTGGTACGGTCCCGGCGGGCTGGGATCCTATGCCACGGTCGATGCCTTCGCCGATTTCCAATCCCCCTTCGAGGACACGTTCGAAGGCTGGGGTGACGGCAGGGACGCAGGCGTCACCGGGGTCGGCTCGAATTGCAAGGCCGGGGATGGCGACTATGCATTCCTGTGCGGCTGGCCGCAGATCACCGGCGTCCACGTCAAATCCTTCCTGGGCCTGGAGCCAACGGGAAAGCGCGTTTTTATGCGTGACTGCGACTGGTGGCGCTGCGCAGACGGCAAGATCATCGAGAACTGGTGCATGCTCGATATTCCACATCTGCTGTTGCAACTGGGTTACGACCTTTTTGCCCAAATTTCTGAACAGACCCGATGAGCTGTTCCGCCAGACATAACGCCATTGCGCGCCACCCGGCGCTCAACCGGATGCCAAGGGATTTTCTGACGGCCGACCAACCGTCCCCGTCCAGACAGAAAACCCCTTGGTATCCATAAAAGGAAAAGACACATGAAGGGCTCCCGCCCCGAACAGGCCGTGCTGACACGTGACACGGACATGAGAAAAACCGACGAGACCCGCGCCGTGATCGAGGGGATGGTCGATGGTTTGAACGATCACCGCATCGACGATATCGGCGAATTCTTCGCAGAAGGGTTCCGCTGGATCGGCAACCGGGGCTGCGGCACCAAAACTGGGCTCAAGGAGTTTCAGGAAAACTGGCAACGCCCGTTTCAGGCGGCGTTCTCGGACAAGACCTGCATTGATGAGGCCCGGCTTTATATGGGCGAATGGGCTGCGGCCTTTGGCCGCCAGGAGGCAACCCACTCGGGCGAGTTTCTGGGCATCGCGCCCACCGGCAAGCGGGTCGAGATCCGATACATGGATTTCTGGAAAGTCGTCGATGGCAAGATCGTTGACAACTGGGTGAACGTCGATTTCGCCCACGTCGCCGCGCAGCTTGGCGTTGATCTGTTCAACGGCGAAGGCTGGGAAGCATTTGACCGGGGAGAAAAAACTCCACCCCGGCCCGAAAACTGAGGATAGAGACAATGGCTATTGAATACCTGAAACGCGGCAAACCTGAAGCTGACCGGGCGGAAGACGATGCCAAAACCCGAGCTGTTGTCGAAGAAACGCTGGCGGATATCGAAACCCGCGGCGATACCGCAGTGCGCGAGCTGTCTGAGAAGTTCGACAATTACTCGCCGGAAAGCTTCCGCTTGAGCCAGGATCAGATCGACGAGTTGATCGCTTCGCTGTCCGAGCGCGAATTGGCCGATATCAAGTTTGCTCAGAAACAGGTGATGAACTTTGCGCAGGCACAACGCGACTCGATGCTGGATATCGAGGTTGAAACTCTGCCAGGAGTGATCCTTGGTCACAAGAACATCCCTGTTCAGTCAGTGGGATGCTATGTCCCCGGTGGCAAATTCCCGATGGTGGCTTCGGCGCATATGTCAGTGGCAACTGCCAAGGTCGCCGGTGTTCCGCGCATCATAGCGTGTACCCCGCCCTTCCAGGGCAAACCCAATGCGGCCGTGATCGCAGCGATGCATCTAGGAGGCGCGCATGAGATCTATGTCATGGGCGGGATCCAGGCCGTCGGTGCCATGGCGATAGGGACTGAGACCATTGATCCGGTTCACATGCTGGTTGGCCCCGGCAACGCCTTTGTGGCCGAAGCCAAGCGCCAACTGTTTGGCCGGGTGGGCATCGACCTGTTCGCGGGTCCGACCGAGACGATGGTCATCGCCGATGAAACTGCTGCGGACGCCGAGCTTTGTGCGACCGATTTGCTGGGACAGGCCGAGCATGGATATAACAGCCCCTGCGTTCTGGTCACCAACTCGCGCAAACTGGCCGAAGAGACACTGAGCGAGATCGACCGTATCCTCGGGATCCTACCCACCGCCGGCACTGCCAAGGTCAGTTGGGAGGAATACGGCGAGGTCATCGTCTGCGACACCTATGACGAGATGCTTCAAGTGGCCGATGACATCGCGTCCGAGCACGTTCAGGTCATGACAGATCGCGACGACTGGTTCCTGGAAAACATGACTTGTTACGGTGCGCTGTTCCTTGGTCCACGCACCAACGTGGCCAACGGCGACAAGGTGATCGGTACCAACCATACACTGCCGACCAAAAAGGCCGGGCGCTATACCGGCGGGCTCTGGGTCGGCAAATTCATGAAAACCCACAGCTATCAGAAGGTCGTCACTGATGAGGCCGCAGCGATGATCGGCGAATACGGCTCACGTCTGTGTATGCTGGAAGGCTTTGTCGGCCATGCCGAACAATGCAACATCCGTGTCCGGCGTTATGGGGGCATCAACGTGCCCTATGGTGAAGGCGCACCATACCGCGAGACGGCCGATGCGACTTCGTAAGTGTGACGAATCTTGCGCAGGGATTCGACCGGGGCCCTACAGAATTTTTTGGATAAGAAGTTAAAATAATGCGAGATTTCGCAATGGATACTCACTCTACCCACAAGGTCCTGATCGCGCCCCTGCGCGAGGCAATGTATAAATTCGACGAAGCCGGAGTACGAGCGGCGCTGGAGGCGGTGATCGCGCCCGATGCTGCCATCCACATGTTGTATCCATTCGGAGATCTGACCGGCCCGCAGGAACTCTATGACACCTGTTACGCGCCACTTCTGAAATCCATGCCCGATCTTGAGCGTCGCGATTGGATCGTCATGGGTGGTCGGACAGAACAGGGCAACGACTGGGTTGGCTGCGGCGGCCACTACTTCGGCACCTTCGTCGCCCCCTGGCTGGACATCCCGCCGACCGGGCATCTGACCCACATGCGGTTCCACGAATTCTACCGCTTTGAAAATGGCAAGGTTGTCGAGATTCAGGCACTCTGGGACGTTCCCGAAGTCATGATGCAGGCGAATGCCTGGCCAATGGCCCCGTCTCTGGGGCTGGAGTTCTGCATTCCCGGCCCGGCGACTCTGGATGGCGTTGTGTCCGGACCGTGGGATGAGGTGAAATCTCTGGCCTCGTGCAATCATATCGTCGACATGCTGAAACATCTTGAGAAACACCCCAGCCAGGGTGGGCCCGAAGTGATGGAGATGGAGCGGTTCTGGCATCCGCGCATGAACTGGTACGGTCCCGCAGGGATCGGGACAGCGCGCGGTATCGCGGGATTCCGCAACTGGCACCAGATTCCCTTCCTCAACGGAATGCCCGATCGTGGTCAGTATGCCGACGAGATCACCTTTCACTTTTTTGGTGATGGCGACTACGCCGCTGTGACCGGCTGGCCGAACATGATCCAGACCGTCACCCATGACGGCTGGATGGGGATTGCGCCTTCGGGCAAACGGATCACTTTGAAGTCACTTGATTTCTGGCGTCTGGAAGGTGGGCTGATCCGCGAGAATTGGGTGTTGGTCGATCTGCTGGATGTGTATCGGCAATTGGGCGTAGATGTTTTTGCCCGACTGCGTGAGTTCAATAAGGCACGTGTACCCGGCACCATCCCATTCCCGGTCGGCGAGGTCTGATATGCCACATTTTCCCAGCACCCCCAGTTTCGACCTGAGCGGCAAGCGAGCTTTGGTCGCCGGAGCCTCGTCGGGCATAGGCATGGCCTGCGCTGTGGCGCTGGCGGAACATGGTGCTGAGGTCACTTTGGCGGCGCGCCGTGCTGGTGCGCTTCAGGATATTGCAAAAGATATGTCGGCGCAGGGATGGTCTGCCAGAGTTCTGGAACTGGATGTTTCGGACGTGGCGGCAACCGCTGAAGCCGTAGCGCAAAATGGGCCGTTCGATATTCTGCTGAACTCAGCCGGGCTTGCCCGACACAGCAAGGCCGTGGAAACACAGCCGGAAGATTTCGATGCGGTGATAGGCGTCAATGTCAAAGGTGCTTATTTCCTGACCCAGGCTGTTGCCAAAGGCCTGCTCGACGCTGGCCGCCCCGGTTCGCTGATCAATATCTCTAGCCAGATGGGCCATGTTGGTGGTCGCGAACGCGCGGTTTATTGTGCGTCGAAATTCGCGGTCGAAGGCTTCACCAAGGCGATGGCGCTTGAGTTCGGACCGGCAAAGATCCGGGTTAACACGATTTGCCCCACCTTCATTCTGACGGATCTGACAAAGTCGACTTTTGACGATCCGGACAAGCGGGCCTGGATTCTGGACAAGATAAAACTGGGTCGCCCCGGAGAGGTTGAAGACATCATGGGGGCGGTGGTTTATCTGGCATCGGATGCGTCGGCGCTGGTGACGGGCACGGCATTGATGGTTGACGGAGGTTGGACGGCAGACTGATGGCGACACAAAAAGTTACATCACTGGAAGTTGCCCGTCTCGCCGGGGTCAGCCAATCTGCGGTCAGCCGTGTGTTCACCCCCGGCGCGTCTGCGTCGAAAAAAACCGTTGAAAAGGTGCGCAAGGCGGCCAAGGAACTGGGCTATCGCCCGAACGTTCTGGCCCGCGCTGTAGTGTCCGGGAAAAGCCGGATCATCGGGCTTGTCGTGGCCTATCTGAACAACCAGTTCTATCCCGAGGCGCTGGAGAAGCTGACAAACACGTTACAGGAACGTGGATACCACGTGCTGATATTCATGGCCTCGCATGAATCAGGAAACATCGACAATGTGGTCGAGGAAATACTCGACTTTCAGGTCGAAGGGATTATCGCCGCTTCGGTGGCTTTGTCCTCAGATTTGTCAGACCGCTGCCGAACGGCCGGTATACCGATGGTTTTGTTCAATCGGGCACAAGACGACACGGCAATGTCGTCAGTTACATCTGACAACGTTGCCGGTGGTCGAAAGGCTGCCGAGTTCCTGTTGGCAGCTGGGCACCAAAAGATCGGATATATCGCCGGGTGGGAAGGAGCTTCGACCCAGCGTGACCGCGAAACAGGGTTTGTTGCGACCTTGCAGAAAGCCGGGGTTACGCTGCACGCCCGCGAAGTAGGAAACTTTTCGACGGAAGAAGCCCGGCAAGCCACGCTGCGGATGTTCGAAGCCGATCCGCCTGATGCGGTGTTTGTCGCCAACGATCACATGGCCGTTTCCGTGATGGACACGCTGCGGTTCGAATTGGGGCTGAATGTTCCGGGGGACGTTTCGGTCATCGGGTATGACGATGTCACTGTCGCCTCATGGCCAGCCTACAACCTGACCACCATTCGACAGCCCGCCAATCGCATGGTCACCGAAACTGTCGATATTCTGCTCGGCAAGATCGAGGACCCCGATGCCGGCCCGCGTCGGGTCGAGATTGACGGGCCGCTGATTGTTCGAGGCTCCGCCCGCATACCTGAAGGATGGAAGACATGAAGGGATTTAATCCCAAATTCAAAGACTTTCCCGATTACATAATAGGAATCACCAAAGAAATCTGGGAAGATCGCGGCATTGCGACGCTGCACGACTATTATGCCCCGGACATCGTCGTGCGTTCGCCTGGGTCGGTGGTTGTCGGAAATCAGAATGTCATTGCTGCCACTATGGCGACCCTTGCAGAGTTCCCTGATCGTACACTGTTGGGCGAGGATGTGATCTGGTCGGGAACGCCAGAAGAGGGCATGCTGTCGTCGCATCGCCTTTTATCCACCGCGAGCCATCTCGGTGACGGTGTTTATGGCAAGGCGACTGGCAAGAAACTGATCTACCGCATTCTTGCCGACTGCCACGCAATAAACAACCAGATCAACGATGAGTGGCTCATCCGCGACCAGAGCGCGATCGTGCAGCAGATGGGCTGGGATCCCAAGGAATACGCCCGCGATCTGATCGCGCGCGAGGGTGGGCCAGACGCCTGCGTGCAGCCCCTCACGCCCGCGAACGATAGGCCCGGCCCCTATAAAGGCCGTGGCAATGACAGTGAATGGGGCCAGAAATACGCGGATATCCTGACCCGGATCATGAATGCCGATATGAGGGTGATCGAGGCTGAATACGACCGCGCTGTTCTGTCAGAATATCCCGGCGGCACGACCGGCCACAGTTGGGGGCCGGTTGATAGGTTCTGGATGGGTCTGCGCGCAGCGTTCCCACGTGCCGAATTCAAGATCCACCATCAGATCGGCCGTGACGACCCGATGATGCCGCCGCGCGCCGCGATCCGCTGGTCTTTGCACGGCAAGCATGACGGCTGGGGCGTGTTCGGCGTGCCCACAGGGGCCGAGGTCTTTGTGCTGGGCATCAGCCACGCCGAGTTCGGTCCGTGGGGTCTGCGCAAAGAATACACCTTGTTTGACGAAACCTCGATCTGGAAACAGATTCTGCTGAAGACCGGTGATCTCTAGAATGTCGCACCGTATCTCAAATCTGGATTCCGGGCAGGCGTTGCGGCGGTACCACGCCCATCGCGCCAGCCTGCGCGCCCGGCGGCTGAACAATCGCCCGCCGGGTGGTTTGGATTGATTTCATCAAACCCAAATCAAAAGGAGAAAAGATATGAGTACCATCGAAAGCCGCATCGTCCGTTATGGCGAACTGAAGCCTTGTAAAACCGCGTTCATCGACGCCCACACGCCAGGTTCAGACCAGAAAGAGAACTTTACAATCATTGGCGGCGGCGTCAGCGAAAGCCCGGATCAGCACGTCCACATCACCGACAAGATCGGGTTCAACATCGGCGCAGCGGGGCAACCGCCGAAATGCCGCAACTCGCTGCACAGCCACACCACCGCCGAGGTGTTCTTTGTTGCTAAAGGTCGATGGCGGTTCTTCTGGGGTCGTTATGGCACGGCTGGCGAGTTCATCGCCGAAGAAGGCGACATCTTCAACATCCCGACCGGGATCTTCCGCGGCTTCGAGAATGTCGGCCAGGACTATGGGATGATCATGTCGATGCTTGGTGGCGACGATGCCGGTGGCGGCGTGACCTGGGCTCCGCAAGTCATTCAGGATGCGCAGGCCCATGGCCTAATGTTGGGCAATAACGGCGTCCTTTACGATAGCAAAAAGGGTGAGGAACTGCCACACAATGTGCAGCCGATGCCGCTACTGACCGAGGAAGAACTGAAAGCCTACCCTGAGGTTCCCGTTGATGCGGTGATCGGCAAATACGTCGCTCGCTACTGGGACCTGATGGCGCTGGCAGCGGACAAACCTGCGGTTGTGATCGGTGAAAATGGCCTGATCAAAGACAAGCCCGGTTTCGAGGTTGATTTTTTGACGCGCGGTTCGGCTGTGGCTGAACTGGTCAAGGCGGACAAACCCGTGGTTCTGATGCCGGCGAGTGGCCATTGGCACATCAAGATCAATGAGGTCGAGGTTACCCTGTCCAACGGTGATACCGCTCTGGTTCTGCCCGGTGAAAGCTACAGCGCTGAACCGTCTATGACCGGGCAAGCGGGTCTGTACCGGATCACCGCAACCGACGACCCTGCTGGGGCGACCTGGACAGGAGAATAACGCCGAAATTACACGTCCCGGTTTCAATCGGGGCGCGCGCAGCACATCCATCGCCGGCTTTCCGGCCCGGCGATGGACCTAGATTTGAATGGAGATCCTAACATGACCCGCGTTTCAACCACCCATGTGGGAAGTCTGCCACGAAATCAGGAGGTCGTTGACTTCATCTTTGCACGCGAGCGAGAGGAACCGTTCGATCAGGCTGCATTTGACGCCTGCATGACAGCGGCCGTGTCCGAGACCGTGCGGAAACAAGTCAAGGCTGGGGTTGATATCGTCTCGGACGGTGAGACCTCAAAGATCTCTTACGCCACTTACGTCAAGGACCGCTATACCGGCTTTGCAGGTGACAGCGCGCGCAATGCGCCGGCTGACCTCAAGATGTTTCCGGGCTTTCTGCAACGATTGGCCGATGACGGTGGAACGCCCCAGTATGCTCGACCCATGTGTGTGGGCGAGGTGCGCTCAAAAGGGCAGGGTGAGCTGCAGAAGGACATCGACAATCTCAAAGCCGCGATGGCCGAGCACGGGGTCGAGCGCGGTTTTATGAACGCCGCCAGCCCCGGAGTTATTTCCCTGTTTCTGCAAAATGATTTCTATCCGACGCGCGAGGCCTATCTGGCCGCGCTGGCCGATGCGATGAAGGAAGAATATGAGACCATCGTTGGTGCGGGTCTGGATCTGCAATTGGACTGCCCCGATCTGGCCCTGTCGCGCCATATGCTGTTCACCGATCTGTCCGACGACGAGTTCGTGAAAATCGCCAACATGCATGTTGAGGCATTGAACCACGCATTGCAGAATGTCCCATCTGACAAAGTGCGTGTCCATATCTGCTGGGGCAACTACGAGGGGCCGCATTGCTGCGACATCGGCATGGGCAAGGTGTTTTCGACGCTGATGTCGACCAAATCGCGCTATGTGCTGTTCGAAACCTCTAACCCGCGACACGCGCATGAATGGACGGTGTTCCGTGACCGCAAGGGTGAAATTCCGGGTGACAAGGTTCTTGTGCCCGGTGTGGTGGACACCACGACGAATTTTGTCGAACACCCGGAACTGATTGCTCAGCGTACCGAGCGGTTTACGAACATAGTTGGAAATGAGCGTGTAATCGCCGGATCAGATTGCGGCTTTGGCACCTTTGCGGGCTTTGGTGCGGTAGATCCGGATATCGCCTACGCCAAGCTGGGCGCACTTGCCGAAGGGGCTGCCCTGGTCAAATGACGCCGCTTATCCTCCTGCCCGGAATGATGTGCGATGCGCGGTTGTTCACCCCGCAGATCGACGCTTTGTCAGGCAAGTACCCGATCCTGTGCGCACCAATCGGAGGCCATGAAACGATGCGGGCGCTGGCCTCCGATGTGTTAGCCTATGCGCCCGAACGCTTTGCTCTGGCAGGACTCTCGATGGGTGGCATTGTGGGGATGGAAATCCTGCGTCAGGCACCGGACCGTGTGGCTGGTTTGGCGTTGATGGACACGAACCCGCTTGCTGAATTGGACGAGGTCAAAGCCAGGCGCGGCCCTCAGATCGATGCGGTCGGACGTGGCAACCTGCGCAAGGTCATGGCCGAAGAGATGAAACCGAACTACCTGACTGAAGGTCCGCGCCGCGCCGCCATTCTGGACCTGTGCATGGATATGGCCATGGATCTTGGCCCGGACGTTTTTGTCAATCAATCTAAAGCTCTGCGTGATCGCCCTGACCAGAGCAACACTCTGCGCAACTTCACCGACGCAGCACTCATTCTCTGCGGGCGCGACGATGCCCTGTGCCCTGTTTCAAGGCATGAATTGATGCACGATCTGATGCCACAGAGCCGGTTGGAAATCATAGAAAACGCCGGCCACCTGCCGACACTGGAACAACCGCGACAAACAACGGCGGCTTTGATCCGCTGGCTGGAGTTGATATGAACCAATCCTTGCTGGACCTGCTGAAAAAGATCGACACGCCGACTGTTTGTAACGCAATCGAAGTGGCGCAGGGCAAGCGCGGATTCAGTGAATTCACCCGGGGCACGATGTTATGTTCTGATCCCGATGCGGGCGCGATGGTTGGATATGCCCGTACCGCGAAGATTGCCGCCGTGAACCCGCCGTCAGAACCGCCTGAGGAGATCCGCCAACGTCGGATGGATTATTACAGGCATATGGCAACTGGGAGCGGCCCGGCTGTCACCGTGGTTGAGGATTTGGATTATCCAGATTGCATCGGCGCCTTTTGGGGTGAGATCAATACGACGATCCACAAGGGCTTCGGCATCAGTGGTGCGCTGACCAACGGGGTAATGCGCGACCTGGGCGATCTACCCGGTAACTTCCCGGTTGTTGCCGGGTCAATCGGGCCCAGTCACGGGTTCGTACATGTGCGCAAAATCGGCACCTCGGTTTCTATCTTTGGTCTGAAGATCCAGAACGGCGATCTTGTGCACGCGGACCGTCATGGTGCGCTGGTTATCCCGCCCGAAGTCGTGGGCAAGCTTGAACGGGCGATCATCAAATTGCTTGAAACCGAAAAACTGATTCTGGATCCCGCCCGCGCAACCGGGTTCGATTTCGATGCCTTCGAAAAAGCATGGGCGGCGTTTGAAGCCTCTCGGACTTAAACTTGCGATCTGTATTCCCCGGTTCTGAAGGTGTAGACCCCGCTGGGATCTGTTGCAAATTTTCGACTTCAATATTCCGATATCCATTCACTCGAAGCACTTGTGAGCGTCAACAGTCAAAGGTTTGCAACAGATCCCCGCCCCTGCGCATGGGACGCACTGCTAGCTTCTGTTCCTAAATCGTACCAACGCCGCGAATTGCAGCTTTGGCAACCTGTTCAAACATCGATCGATCGTTTGACGCTGATGCGACGATCATGCCCCCTTCAAGGGCGGCGACGATGAGGTTTGCCTTGTCAGCGGCATCCTTGACCCCATGCTTGACGAGCAGATTTTGGAGCCATGCCTTGTTCATCTCGAAGAAGGCTTTTGTGCGTTGGTTGATGTTTTCCGGCAGTCCAATGGCCTCGGCGCCCATGACGGCGCAAAGGCATATCGATTCGTTCAGCACAAGCGCTTTGGAGTAGAGCGAAACGAAGCAGTCCAGAGCGGTTTGCAGATCGTTCAGGTCAATCTTGTCCAGTTCTGCCTTGAATTGCTCGGCGTAGCGGGTGACGAGAGCCTCCCCGAGATCCGGTTTGGTGGGGAAATGGTAGTGTACGCTGGCACTTTTGATTCCCACATCGTTCGCCAGGTCACGGAAACTCATCTCCGAAAAGCCCGCGCTGCGCACGCGTTTCTCGGCGGCGATAAGAATTTTTTCTTTCATTGTCAGTGGCATGACTACCTCCAATCTACCGATTGATAGATAAACGTTGACAGCCCAGGAATCAACTTCTAACTGTTATCTACCTAGTGATAGATAGATATTGATGAAAGGATCACGCTGATGGCTACTGGAAACAAACAAAAACGCGTCTTGCTGGTCATGTCGTCCGTTGACGAAATGGGCATCTCGGGCAAGCAAACCGGCACCTGGTTCGAAGAGGTCGCAACCCCGTATTACGTCCTGACGGAAGCGGGCTATGAGGTTGTCTTTGCCTCGCCCAAAGGCGGCAACGCGCCGATTGACCTGCTGTCGATGAAGGCTCCGTTCACTACCGAAAACACTGACCGCTTCTTCAACGATCCGGTGGCCATGTTCGCGGTACAGAATACCCGCAAACTGCGCGAGATCGACTATTCGACCTTCGATGCGCTTTTCGTACCCGGCGGTTATGGATTGATCTGGGATCTGGCGTCGGACAGCCATGCTATCAAGATGATCCGGGAGTTCTACGAATCCGAACGGCCTGTCGCGATGGTCTGCCACGCGCCGGCCATACTGCGGGATATCAAGAAGTCAGACGGCAGCTACCTGGTTGAGGGCCTCAGCCTGACCGGTTTCAAGAACGACGAAGACAGTGAGATCGAGCTTCTGCATCACCTTCTGTTCTCTCTCGAAGATGAACTGAAACGCCGTGGCGCCACCTACGTCAGCAAGGCCAACTGGGAGGCCAACGTGGTCGAAGATGGCGCCCTGATGACCGGCCAAAGCCCGGCGTCGGCACCACCACTCGCGGAAGCGCTCAAGCAGCGCCTGGCTGCCTGACGCCTTACGTCGGGGCGGGCACCTGTCCGCCCCGGCAATTCGAAATGGAGAAGTCCCATGTCCGCCGATCTGCAACCCATCGACAGTGTCGAGATTCTCGTTCTCATCGACAACCGGACGGACAGCCTGTCCAGCGTGCCCGAGGGGTTCACCCATGAGTGGATCAACCTCCACAACGTCGGGATGAAGCAAATCTCGGGCGCCGGTCAGTGTTGTGCCAATCACGGCTTGGCGTTGATCATCACAGCCCGGCGCGGTGTGACGGAACATACATTGCTCTTTGACGCCGGGCCGGTGGATTTTGCCGTCGAGTTCAACGCATCACGCCTTGGCAAATCCTTTGCAGCCATCGAGGCGATCGCCCTGTCGCATGGGCATTGGGACCATGCAGGCGGCATTCCAGCGGCAATCGACCTGATCCGCAAGGATGGCCAGACCGGCGAGTTACCGGTTTATCTGCATCCCGGGATGTTCCGCAAACGCGCCTTTCCGCTTTCATCGGGGGAACTGATCGAAATTCGCGAAATCGCCACGCCCGAAGCCCTGGCTGCGCAGGGGGCTACACCCGTTGTTACGGATCAACCGGTCAGCGTGCTGGACGATATGTTCTATATTTCGGGCGAAATTCCCCGTGTCACGGATTACGAGGTCGGATTTCCGGGTCATGTCCGCCGCACCGAAGACGGCGCGGGTTGGGAAGACGACCCGTTGCTCATGGACGAACGCTATGTGGCGGTGAACATCGCGGGCAAAGGGCTGGTGGTGTTTTCGGCCTGTAGCCATGCGGGTATCGTCAATGTCCTTCATGCCGCTCAAAGGGATATCCCCGGAGTGCCGATCCATGGCCTAACCGGCGGCTTTCACCTTGCCGGTGGCAACGAAAAGATCATCGACCGGACCGTCGCCGACTTTGCGCAGTTCGACATCGACCTGATCATGCCCGGCCACTGCACAGGTTGGCGTGCGACAAACGCGCTGGAACGCCAATACGGCGAACGGGTTGTGCCGATTGCCGTCGGCATGAAGATCAACCTTTGAGAAAGGGAATGAGCCATGGAAATCAATGCAAACTTTGATGAACGCGCTGTCGTCCACTCGGAGAACGAGCCCTGGGTCCCCTCGCCAATGAAGGGTGTCGACCGTCGCATGCTCGACCGGATCGGCGACGAGGTTGCACGGGCAACAACGATTGTCCGCTATGCACCAGGCAGCGCCTTTTCGGCCCATACCCATACCGGTGGCGAAGAGTTTCTGGTGCTTGACGGCGTCTTTCAGGACGAGCACGGGGATTTTCCCGTCGGCACCTATGTGCGCAACCCGCCGACCACGTCGCATACGCCAAGCGCGGCGGACGGGGCAACGATCCTGGTCAAGCTTTGGCAGTTCGACCCGGAGGACCGCACACAGCTGACAATCGACACAAACGCGCAGGACCCGCGCCCGGTTGCAGATGGCATATCCGAAATCCCGCTTTTCGAGGATTCCCGTGAACGGGTCCGGATCGAGCTTTGGGATGCATCGGCCAATGTGACCGTGACCGACCACAAGGGGTTCGAGGCACTGGTGATCGAAGGCAGCTTCTCTGAGCACGGAGAGATCTTCGAGAAGAATTCATGGCTGCGTCTGCCGCCGGGTATGGCGCTCGATGCCACGGCCGGGCCCAAAGGCGCGCGCCTGTGGGTCAAAACCGACCACCTGGCAGAACCGCCGGTCATCCCGGGCAAAGGATAGGATCATGGGCAAACCCCTTGCAATTGTCGCTGGTGCTGGTCCGGGGCTTGGGCAGACGCTGGTTTCGGCATTTGGTCAGAATGGCTATACGGCATTTGGTCTCAACCGGACGATCCCGTCGGGTGCCGACCAAATTCTGCAAGTCGACCTGGCGGATCCGAAACACACAAAGGCCAAGCTGCGCAACATCATCTGCACCCATGGCGCGCCGAAGCTTGTTGTTCAGAACACCGCGAAACTCGTGATCGCGCCGTTCGAGGAAACAAGCATCGAGGATTTCGAAGCGACCTGGCGGGCCATGGTCCTGTCAACGGTCAACCTGGCACACCGAATTTTGCCCGCAATGGTTGATACCGGGGGCGGCACCTTTATCGTCTCTGGTGCCACAGCCAGCCTGCGCGGTGGCAGGAACTTTGCAGCCTTCGCTTCGGCCAAGGCGGGTCTGCGGGCATTGACCCAATCCCTGGCCCGCGAATACGGGCCGCAAGGCGTGCATGTGGTGCATGTGATTCTGGACGGGATCGTCGACACCAGGGCCAGCCGGGATCTGCACAAGATGGATCCGGCGCGGATGATGAAACCTGTGGACATCGCTCAGACCTATCTGGCGCTGGCCAACCAACCGCAATCCACCTGGACCCACGAATTGGATCTCAGACCCAAAGGGGAGGCATTCTGATGCAAACCGATACTCTGATTGTTGGCGGAGGTCTCTCCGGCCTTGCCCTTGCCGATCAGCTGACACGAAACGGCACGGATTTCCTTCTGATCGAAGCGCAGGACCGCCTGGGCGGGCGCATCCTGACCAAAGACCTGTCGGGCGGAAAGTTCGACCTTGGCCCGGCCTGGTTCTGGCCCGGCCAGCCGCGAATGGCCGCCTTGGCCCGGCGTTTCCGAATCCCGGTGTTCGAACAGTTTGCCACCGGCGATCAGATGTATCAGGACCAGTCCGGCGCCGTCCAACGTGCCCGCGGCTATGCCTCGATGCAGGGCTCCTACCGGCTTGCCGGGGGCATGGGCGCCATGATCGACGCGCTTGCCGGATCTCTGGATGCCGGTCACGTCTTGACACAGGCGAGCCTCAAATCGGTCAATCATTCTCCGGGCATGATCACTGCATCTCTCGACCATGACGGCACGGCCCTTTCCGTTGAAGCCCGGCAAATCATGCTGGCGATCCCGCCGCGGGTGATTGCGGAAACCGTCAAATTCGAGCCGGCGCTGGATGCAGCACAGATCCAGGCCTTGAAAAACGTCCCGACCTGGATGGCGGGGCAGGCCAAGATCCTCGCGGTTTACGATGAGCCCCACTGGCGCAATGCCGGGCTTTCGGGTGACGCCATGAGCCATCGCGGCCCTATGGTCGAAATCCACGACGCCTCTCCCATGAAGGGCGGTCCCTACGCGCTGTTCGGTTTCGTCGGCTATCCCGCCGACACGCGCGAGGCACACAAGGACGCCATGATGGACGATGCCCTGGCGCAACTTACGGCGATGTTTGGCCCCAAGATGGCGCAGCCCCTCGATCTGGAACTGCAGGACTGGGCCACAATCCCGGAAATCTCCCGCACGCAGGATCGCGTTCCGGTGCGCTTCCACCCAAGCTACGGCTTGCCTTCAATCCTCGGCAGCTTGGCGGAACGGGGTGTGCATTTCTGCTCGACCGAAACCGCACGCGGGTTTGGCGGATTTCTTGAAGGCGCGCTGGAGGCTGCTGAGAGAGTTGCAGCATTCGCAGATGAAACCATCATAGCTGAGGCCTGACCGAGCTTTCACTGTCGCCCTTTGTCTTGAATGATCGCTCACGTATGGAAGATGGTTCGATGGCGGGATATCACGGCGCTGCTACAAAGACCGCTCACAACCGCAGTTGGAGGTGGTTAAACATCAGATCGAATGCCTACTATATTTCGGCCCTCGTGGACGGCCCAATCCTGCCGTTCGACCTTAGTCCTGAATTCTGCGGTTGCAGCCCGCTTTCCGGACATTCGCCGCAAGCGCGAACTCCGGGCCTCGTCGAACTCACAGATTGCGGACAAAACCGCCGTTTGGATCGCCGATATGCAAGTCAGCTTCACCGCAGTTTGCAGGCTTTCGAGGCGAATTGCTCGCAAGGTGCACG
Source organism: Ruegeria sp. O6 (assembly GCF_056535045.1). Taxonomy (NCBI): domain Bacteria; kingdom Pseudomonadati; phylum Pseudomonadota; class Alphaproteobacteria; order Rhodobacterales; family Roseobacteraceae; genus Ruegeria; species Ruegeria sp. O6. The sequence goes on from NZ_JBQERM010000021.1 coordinate 39,392, forward strand.
TTGGGAATGCTCAACTTATTGATAATGTTGACAGATTGATCCACTCCTCCACGGCGTAGGCTTAAAGTTTCTCGGGCTTCCAATCTCTGAAGCGGGCGCGACCGAGATCGGACGTCCACCACGGCCAAAAAAAACTGACGGAAGAGCCAACTGGGGACAGCAAGTTGCCGTTGAACTCATACGCTTCAGCGGCTGATTAGAGACTTTACTTGGCGCCGCTGTCTCAGGGTTCGCTGCCAACATCCAAGCCCATCATATTAATCAGCTTAGTGCCGATGTCGCTGGCAATGGCACTGGGCCGCTCAATCAGGCCCACTATCGTGGGCGTTTGCGGTAAACACGAACTCAAAAGGACTCATTGAAGGGGACATGAATAGCATGTCGCCACGGTGAGGGGGCGAGAATAAAACTCCCTCAAGATGGTTAAGCGCCATTTCGCGGATTTGCGAACCCGAAACCAAAGCCACGCGAAGAACCGGGCAAGCGCCTCTTGCTGTCAGCGCAAACAAACTGTTCTTGGTCCAGCCAAAGCTGTCCGCATAAGGTCGAATCCACCCTTTACGCGCGATCTTTAGCCGTCGGCTCAGCGGATACGGTTAAACCGCCGATGCGAATGGCTACCTCGGTCCTCTCAATCCGGCTCTGCCCAATCGCAAACTGTCCGCCATCAGCACCCATGGAACAGACTAGGTTGATTGCGTAGCGGAGGATTTCAGGCTCATCGTAACCATCAGAGAGTGGAGATGAGAATGAAATCCGGGAAACAGA
>NZ_JBQERM010000022.1:0-34811 GCF_056535045.1 Ruegeria sp. O6
CGGCACTATCGCCGAACAGGGAAACCTCGACCAACTCATGCAGAAAAACGGACCCTTCAAAAACCTCTTCGACCAACAGTTCAATAAACACAAACAAAAACAAAAAGTCGCAGAATAATAAGGGGGTGCTGAAAATCGGGTGACCGGAGATGGGTACATCTGAATCGCGTTTCAGTTTTTGTTTGCGAGGCACATTTCCGCGCGTTGGTGTTGTGGCGCGGCAGACGGATCTGGGGTCAGCATTCGCCGCAATTTGGCGGCAAAACCTTAGGGTTGCGGAGACACCACTGTCCCACCAATAGCCAGCGTCAACTGGCGCGCGGCTTCCATCACCGGGCGGCTCAGCCGTTCGATTTCGGTTGCTCCCACGCGGCTGGTTGGCCCGGACACGGAAAGCCCTGCGACCGCCTCTCTGTTCATATCGAAAACGGGTGCTGCAATGCATCGCATACCTGTAGTCTTTTCTTCGTTGTCCACGGAAAAACCCCGCAATCTGATGGCTGCAAGATCTTTCTTCAACGCCTCGGGGCTGGTAATCGACTGATCCGTAAAAGCCTGTAAATTCGCGGCGGCCAACCTTCGGTTCAATCTGTCTTCGTCCATATGGGCCAACAACGCTTTTCCGATGCCCGACGCGTGCATGGGTGACAATGTGCCGGGGGGAAAAAACGCCCGGATGCTTTCATGTGTTTCAACCTGGCTCAGGAACAGCACCAGACCTTCTTTCTCAATTCCCAAATTGGCGGTCTCGCTCGTGGTTTCCATCAGCTTGCGCATGATCGGCCTTGCCCGTTCCACCAGACTGGTACGGCGCAGAAACCGCGAGCCGATCACAAACGCCTGCGGGCCAATGTGCCAAACCTGTTCTTCATAGTCGAACTCGACCAGGCCCCTGCCCTGCAACGTCACGAGGATACGATAAACAGTGGCCGGTGCCTGGCGCATTTCATCTGAAAGTTCAGTAAGCGCTTTGCCTTGGGCCTGGCTCAGATACTCGAAAACCTCCATCGCCCGATCCAGTGATTTGATCGTATTCTGCGCGGTTTTGTCATCCCACCCCCGCGGCCTTCCCCGGGCTTTGCGACGGAGCTTCGGGTCATTGTCTTGCGATTCCATAAAAACCCTCTGATCATTTATGAAAGACTATTTCAGGATATGAAAAATATAACTCACTGACAACTATAAGTTAAATCTCGGTAGATAAATTTTGAAATACGTTTTCAAAAAAATTTCCAATTGGATCGCTGATACTTATTGTGCTGGCAAGGACGGAAGGAGACCATCCATGAGCTTTCAAAACCCCGTTTTCATCCCGGGCCCGACGAACATCCCGGAAAGCCTGCGCAAAGCCTGCGATATGCCCACGATCGACCATCGTTCGCCATTGTTCGGGCAAATCCTGCATCCTGCGCGTGCGGGCGTGCGGGAGATTCTGAAAAGCGACAGTGCCGAAGTCTTCATTTTCCCGTCGACCGGAACCGGGGGTTGGGAAACCGCCCTGACCAATACGCTGTCCGCTGGTGACAAGGTCCTGGCGGCCCGCAACGGCATGTTCAGCCATCGCTGGATCGATATGTGCCAGCGCCATGGGCTGAATGTCGACATCGTCGAAACCCCGTGGGGCGATGGGCTGCCGGCTGACCGGTACGAAGAAATCCTTACCGCCGACAAAAACCATGAGATCAAGGCGGTTCTAGCCACGCATAATGAGACGGCAACTGGCGTGAAGTCGGATATCGCTGCTGTGCGCAGGGCGCTGACCGCCGCGCAACACCCCGCCCTGCTGTTTGTTGATGGCGTTTCATCAATCGCGTCGATGGATTTCCGGTTTGATGAATGGGGCGTGGATGTTGCCGTTACCGGGTCGCAGAAGGGTTTCATGTTGCCCGCTGGCCTTGCCATCGTCGGTTTCAGCCAGAAAGCGATGGAAGCAACCAAAACCGGCACCCTGCCCCGCACATTTTTTGACGTCCGGGACATGACCAAGGGATACGCCAACAATGCTTACCCCTATACACCCGCTGTCGGGTTGATGAATGGCCTCAATCAAGCCTGCTCGATGCTGTTGAGTGAAGGTCTGGAGAACGTTTTCGCCCGACACCACCGGATTGCCGAAGGGGTCCGTGCCGCTGTGGGGGCGTGGGGGCTGGAGCTTTGTGCCAGCAGCCCGGCGGTCTATTCCGATACCGTAAGCGCAATCCGCACGCCGAACGGCTTCAACGCGACGGATATTGTCACGCACGCAGCTGAAAAATACGGCGTTGCCTTTGGCGTGGGCCTTGGTGAGGTCGCGGGCAAGGTGTTCCGGATCGGGCATCTGGGCAGCCTGACGGATGTCATGGCTCTGTCCGGGATCGCCACTGCGGAGATGTGCATGGTTGACCTGGGCCTGAACATCGACCTGGGGTCCGGAGTTGCTGCCGCACAGGAATACTATCGTGGCCATCCCGGTTCCGTTCAGAAGAACGCGGCATGATGAAGGATTGCACAATGTATATCCCAACCTATGAAGACATGCTTGCGGCACATGACCGGATCAAACCCCATATCCGCCGCACCCCGGTGCGAACCTCGGACTTTCTCAACGAACTGTCAGGCGCGCAGCTGTTCTTCAAATGCGAGAACTTTCAGGAACCGGGTGCTTTCAAAGTACGAGGTGCCACCAATGCGGTTTTTGGGCTGGATGAGAAACAGGCCGAAAAAGGTGTCGCCACCCATTCTTCGGGCAATCACGCCTCGTGCCTGTCTTATGCGGCGATGAAACGGGGCATTCCCTGCAACGTGGTCATGCCGCGGACAGCGCCGCAAGCAAAGAAGGACACGGTCCGCCGTTATGGAGGGAAGATTACAGAATGCGAACCTTCCACCTCGTCGCGCGAAGCGACATTTGCCGAGGTTCAGGCGGCTACGGGCAGTGACTTTGTTCACCCCTACAACGATCCTCGGGTCATCGCCGGGCAAGGCACCTGTTCGCGCGAGTTTATCGAGCAGACCGACGGTCTGGACGCAGTCGTCGCGCCAATCGGCGGCGGTGGCATGGTATCTGGAACCTGTTTGACCCTGTCCAATCTGGCCCCAGAAACAGCAATCATAGCGGCAGAACCGGAACAGGCAGACGACGCCTATCGCAGCTTCAAGGCCGGTCATATCATCGCGGATGATGCGCCAAAGACGATTGCTGACGGGTTGCTGGTGCCGCTGAAGGATCTCACCTGGCATTTCGTATCGAACCACGTCTCAGAGATTTACACAGCCTCCGAGCAAGAGATCATCGATGCGATGAAACTGACATGGAAGCACCTGCGGATTGTGATGGAGCCATCTTCGGCCGTTCCGCTGGCCACGGTTCTCAAAAACCCGGACGCCTTCAGGGGCAAGCGTGTCGGACTGATTGTTACAGGTGGCAATGTCGATCTGGACCGGCTGCCCTGGATGAATGTCTGAATACACCCCAACAAAAAACTATCCCGGTATAGGATTACGGAGATGAAAGATATGAGCACTCTCGACCAGTTCGAAGTAGGTTACGACATTCCGGCCAAGCCCGGCATGGACGAAGCAGATATCCAGACACCCAGCCTGATTTTGGATCTCGACGCGCTTGAACACAACATCAGGAAGATGGGCGATTATGCCAAGGCGCACGGGATGCGTCACCGCGTGCATGGTAAAATGCACAAGTCGGTTGATGTGGCCAAGCTGCAAGAAAAAATCGGTGGTGCCGTCGGTGTCTGCTGCCAGAAAGTTTCCGAGGCCGAAGTTTTCGTTCGTGGTGGGATCAAGGACGTTCTGGTTTCGAACCAGGTGCGTGACCCGGCCAAAATTGACCGCCTCGCACGCCTGCCAAAGCTGGGCAGCCGCATTATCGTGTGTGTCGACGATCTGGAAAATGTCGCCGACCTTTCGGCGGCGGCAGTCCGGCATGGCACACAGCTGGAAGTCTTCGTGGAAATCGATTGCGGCGCAGGGCGGTGCGGGGTCACAACGACGCCCGAAGTGATTGAAATCGCCAAGGCGGTTGAGGCGGCAGACAACCTGAAATTCAGCGGAATTCAGGCCTATCAGGGTGCCATGCAACACCTCGATAGCTATGAGGCACGCAAGGAAAAACTGGATACCGCCATCGCGATGGTCAAAGACGCGGTAGACGGCCTTAAAGCCGAGGGTATCGAGTGTGAGCTGGTTTCGGGCGGCGGTACGGGGTCTTACTACTTTGAATCCAACTCGGGCGTGTATAATGAACTGCAATGCGGGTCTTATGCGTTCATGGATGCCGATTACGGTCGCATCCTGGATGAGAACGGCAACCGGATCGACCAGGGCGAGTGGGAGAACGCATTCTTCATCCTGACCAGCGTCATGAGCCATGCCAAGGCTGACAAAGCAATCGTCGATGCGGGTCTGAAGGCGCAGTCGGTGGATAGCGGTCTGCCCGTTGTTTTCGGGCGTGACGATGTCGAATACATCAAATGCTCGGATGAACATGGCGTCGTGATGGATCCAAGCGGGGCGCTCAAGGTCAATGACAAACTCAAGCTGGTGCCGGGGCACTGTGACCCAACCGCAAACGTGCACGATTGGTATGTGGGCGTCCGGAATGGCAAGGTCGAATGCGTGTGGCCGGTGTCAGCCCGCGGCCGCGCGTACTGAGCTTGAATGCTCAAAGAATAAACCGCCGGCCAAACATGGCCGGACAGTCGCCCGTGCGCGCCCGCTTTTGTCGGTGAATCGCACGGGCGCACGAATTCCAAGTGGAGAATGACATGCTGATCGTACCCGAGCGCGAAATCGCCAACCTCATGACCCGCGACGCGGCCTTTGAAGCTGTCGAACAGGTCTTTGCCTCTATGGCCGCAGGGGACGCCTATAACTTTCCTGTCGTGCGCGAAGCCATCGGGCATGAGGACGCTCTGTACGGCTTTAAAGGCGGGTTTGATCGCGCCGGGCTGACACTGGGCCTGAAGGCTGGGGGGTATTGGCCGAACAACCTGGAAAAACGCGGATTGATCAATCACCAGTCCACTGTTTTTCTTTTTGACCCTGACACCGGAAAACCGTCAGCGATGGTTGGCGGCAACCTGTTGACCGCCTTGCGCACTGCGGCGGCCTCTTCTGTATCCATCAAGCACCTTGCCCGTGCGGACGCGCGGGTGATCGGTATGATCGGGGCCGGGCATCAGGCAACCTTTCAGCTACGCTCGGCGCTGGAGACGCGCGCCTTTGAAAAGGTCCTTGGCTGGAACTACCATCCCGAGATGTTGCCCAACATTGAAAAGGTCGCCAATGAAGCCGGTGTTCCGTTTGAAGCGGTCGAACTTGACGGCATGACCGAGGCGGACGTCATAATCTCGATCACCTCGGCTTTTGCACCATCGCTGATGGCAAACCATGTGAGCCCCGGAACGCATATCGCGTGCATGGGAACGGACACCAAGGGCAAGCAGGAAGTCGAGGCGGCGTTGTTGGCCAAAGCATCCGTATTCACAGATGAAATCGCACAGTCAATTTCGATTGGCGAGGCGCAACACGCCGTGGCACAGGGCCTGATCAGAGAAAGTGATCTGATCCAGTTGGGTGCGGTCATCAACGGAACGAACCCGGGCCGAACATCAGACGATCAGATCACGTTGTTCGATGGCACTGGCGTCGGTCTTCAGGATCTGGCGGTTGCAGCGTCTGTTGTCGAGCTGGCCGTACAGAAAGGCATCGCGATTGAGGTCGATTTCTGATGCCCCCTCCGTGTTCGCCTAAGCGTCGCGTCGAAAAATGCGTTGCTTATGTGAGCCATGGGCCAAGCCTGCCACACCTGAAATCAAAAACGGCGCGCTTAGTGCGCCGCTTTTCCACTTACAAGTCCGGGCCGAACCGGTCAGACGTGATCGTCCTGTTCGATAGAGCCCAGCCCGTGGCCTGCCATTCCACCGGACACCTCTTCCGTCGCTTCATCCGAAAGCTCTTCGGGCAGAACCAGATTCAGGACAATGGCAATGATCGCAGCAGGCAAGATCCCGGATGTCGCCAGAACTTTGAGAGTTCCGGGCAGATGCTGTAAGGCGCCGGGCTCTAACTGCAAGCCCAAACCAAGGCTGAGTGAAATCGCAAAGATCACCATGTTGCGGCGGTTCCACGTCACGTCCGACAGCATCGAAACACCGGCTGCAACCACCATACCGAACATCACGATCACACCACCGCCCAGAACCTCGATCGGAACGGATGAGATCACCGCGCCGATCTTGGGGATAAGCCCGCATATGATCAGGAACAGGGCACCTATGGTTACGACCGTGCGACTCATGACACCGGTCATGGCAATCAGGCCAACGTTCTGACTGAACGACGTGTTCGGCAGTGCCCCAAAGACGCCTGATACTGCAGTTCCAAGACCATCGGCAAAAGTCGCGCCCTGAATTTCCTTGTCGGTTGCCTCGCGTCCCGCGCCCCCCTTGGTGATACCGGACACATCCCCGACCGTTTCAACAGCCGATACAAAGGACATCGTACAGAACCCGATGATCGCCGCGAATGAAAACTCGATACCGAAGTGAAATGGGTTCGGCATTGCAAACGGAGCCGCGCGCCCGACATTGCCCAAATTCACCTGACCCAGTGCGAATGCCACAACGTATCCGACCAACAGGCCAATCAGAACCGCCGACACCGACAACATACCGCGGGCAAAAAACTTCAGGCCCAGCGTAACAACAATCACAGTTCCGGCCATGAGCCAGTTCAGACCAGAGCCGTATTCTTCGGTACCGATGGCGGGTACACCCCCTGCGGCGTACTGGACGCCGACCTTGACAAGCGCAAGCCCGATCATGGTCACGACAAGACCGGTAACCAAGGGCGGAAGCGCAAAGCGAATACGGCCAATGAACAACCCAAGGCTGGCATGAAACAGGCCGCCAACGACTATACCACCCATCAATACTGCAATCGCGTCAACGCCCTTACCAACCACCAACGGGATCATGATCGGAATAAAGGCAAATGACGTTCCCTGCACGATTGGCAGGCGGGCGCCAACAGGCCCCAGCCCAATGGTCTGGAACAGTGTCGCAACGCCCGCAAAGAACATCGACATCTGGATCATGTAGATCATCTGCGGGAAATCGGGGCTGTTTGAACCAAACCCGAAACCCGCCGCACCACAGACGATGATGGCTGGTGTGACGTTGGAAACAAACATCGCCAGAACGTGCTGAATTCCCAAAGGGACCGCCTTCAGAATTGGCGGGGTGTAGTTCGGGTCGCGGAGCTGCTCCGGCGTCCCTAAAGTTGCATCTGACATCGCGTTTTTCCTCCCAAAAAAACTACGTGGACCGGCCCCTCTTCCGGCAATGTCCCTTATTCAGTGATCGTGTAGGCGTTCTGGAACCAATATTCCTCAAGGTTGGGCCCGTTTCCTATTCGGTCGACCACGGCGAACAACCCGGGGGGATGAAGCGGTGTCAGTACCCCGTGCCAGGTGTTCCGATGATAATTCACGCCCTGTCCGGGCGCGGTCATGAATGCAACTGGCTCACCCGGTACACCCGCGTTGTCGGGCGCTACGACAACGACAAAGGGCTTATCTGAAAGCGGTAGAAAGGCCTGGCTGCCGTCGGGATGACGCTCGACCATTTCAAGTTTGATGGGCAGGTCGAAGGCCTGGGATTGGAAAACGCTGATCCCTGCGCGCCCCTCATGGAAATCCAGTTGGGCGCGATCATGGTATCGCGCGCATTTTCCCTGATTGATGTATTTGTCCACCGCGCCAGACACCTCGATGACATCGCCGAACGGCGCAAAGGCCTCGGCGGTCAGTGGCCGGAGTTTCAGCGTGGATGTCATTGCGCGAATTTCTCGATCAGCCGCAACTCGGCAATCCGTTCGACCTGACGGCAGGCCTCGGCGAATTCGGTGTCTCGATTACTGTCTATCCGACGGTGAAAAGCCTCCAGAATGCTTGCTTTGGTGTTGTCCTTGACCGCAATGATAAAAGGAAAGCCGAACTTGGTCGTGTAAGTGTTGTTCAAGGCCGTGAAGGTCGCACGCTCTTCATCCGTCAGCATGTCGAGACCCGCTCCGGCCTGTTCTGCCTTGCTTTCCTTGGTCAGACGACCCGCAGCAGCAAGTTTGCCTGCCAGATCCGGGTGGGCTGTCAGGACGCCAAGCCGCTGCTCGGCTGTGGCAGAACGGAATACGCGCGCCAGAGCATTGTGAACCCCTGCGGCATTGTCATGCGTGGGACCCAGCTCCAGATCAAAGGCCGCTTGGGCAATCCACGGGCTGTGTTCGAACACGCCGCCAAATTCGGCGACAAAGGTTGGCTGGTCCATTTCCGACGGGGTCAGCCGTTGACTTGGCGGATGCATTTGCGCCCAATGATCGGCGATTTGTTCGCGGGTGGCAAACCAGACTCCGTCATGTTTCTTGAAATGGTCGAGTGCGCGTTTCAGGGCCATGGCGCGACCAGGGCGGCCGATGAGGCGGCAATGCAGTCCGATCGAAAGCATCTTCGGCTCGCCCGCTTGGCCTTCGGCATAAAGCATGTCGAAGCTGTCCTTGAGATAGCTTTCAAACTGTTCGCCATTGGTATAGCCCGCCTGAATAGCAAACCGCATATCGTTGCAATCCATCGTGTAGGGCACGATCAACTGGTCCTTGCCACCGGCCTTGACCCAATAGGGCAAGTCGTCGGCATAGCTGTCGGCAATATAGGCCAGCTCGCCTTCGGCGGCGGCCAGATCGACCGTGTTCATCGAACAGCGACCCGTGTACCAGCCACGCGGGGGCTTGCCGACAACCTCGGTATGAAGCCGGATCGCTTCACGGATCTGGGCGCGTTCTTCTTCCGCGTCCATGTCCTTGTGCTCAACCCATTTCAGGCCATGGCTGGCAATCTCCCAGCCTGCGGCCTTCATCGCCGCAACCTGCTCCGGTGCACGGGCTAATGCTGTGGCAACGCCATAAACCGTGACAGGAAGGTCCTGCAAAAGCCGATGCACCCGCCAGAACCCTGTGCGGCTGCCGTATTCGTAAATGGATTCCATGTTCCAGTGCCTTTGCCCCGGCCAAGGGGCCGCACCGGTGATTTCGGAAAGAAACGCCTCGGATGCGGCATCCCCGTGCAAAACGTTGTTCTCGCCGCCTTCCTCATAGTTCAGGACAATCTGAACTGCGATTTTGGCCCCGTTTGGCCAGTTTGCGTTTGGCACTTGCCGGCCATAGCCGGTCATGTCTCGTGGATACCGCGTCACATCAATTTCCCTCTTGCTGAAAAGACGAATAACCCAAACAATCACCTATGTTTTTCAAAAAATACTGTAAGCAGTCTTTTGACAGACTGCCTTTGCCTGCCGCGAAGGTATTGCAATAGTAACAGCAATGCTTAGCGAGAGGTGCAAATGGCCGGTTACCTTACAACACATGTCCTGGATACGGCGCGGGGCTGCCCTGCCAGTGGGATGAAGATCGAGTTGTTCCGGATCAACGGAACAGACCGCGCGTTGCTGAAAACTCTGCTCACCAACGAGGACGGCCGCACCAATGAACAAATCCTTCCCGAGGCCGAGTTCTCGACAGGCGAATACGAGTTGATGTTTCATGCGGGCGAATACCTCGACACCACTGGCGTGCCGCCTGAAAGCCCGCGTTTTCTGGACTTGATCCCGATCCGGTTCGGGATGTCCGAACACGCCCACTATCATGTTCCGCTGCTACTTTCGCCTTTCAGCTACGCGACCTATCGCGGCAGCTGAGCGTTGCACCGCGTGATCCTGTAGACTGACATTGTATTGTTATTTTTGATACTGCTTGATCTTTCGTAGCAATACCCGATGAAACCTCTGTCGCCTAGAGTGCCAAAGAACTTGGATATGTAGGAGCAACGCCATGTATGACCTGGCTGTTTTGTGGGAGTGGATGGCCTTTTCCGTCCGCTGGCTGCATGTGATCACGGCGATGGCGTGGATCGGCGCGTCATTCTATTTTATCGCGCTCGACCTGATGCTTAAGCCGAACCCTGCCTTGCCAGAAGGGGCCTATGGCGAAGAGTGGGAGGTGCACGGGGGCGGGTTCTATCACACCGTCAAATATCTTGTCGCACCCGCGCGTATGCCCGAGCACCTGACCTGGCACAAATGGCAGAGCTATACGACGTGGCTTTCGGGTGCGGCCTTGCTCATGATCATATATTGGGTCGGGGGCGAGTTGTTCCTGCTTGATCCGACCAAAGCGGATCTGGCGTTGTGGCAGGGGATATTGATTTCAGGCGGGTCACTGACCATCGGCTGGCTGCTTTACGACCAGATGTGCAAGTCGCGCCTGAGTGAGCAACCCACCGCGCTGATGCTGTTGTTGTTCTTGATTCTGGTGGCCATGTCCTGGGGTTACAATCAGATTTTTACCGGTCGTGCCGCGCTTTTGCACCTGGGTGCGTTCACCGCAACCATCATGACGGCCAACGTGTTCTTCCAGATCATGCCCAACCAGCGGATCGTGGTGGAAGACCTCAAGGCCGGTCGGACGCCGGATGCCAAATATGGGAAAATCGCCAAGGTGCGTTCGACGCACAACAACTACCTGACCTTGCCTGTCGTGTTCCTGATGCTGTCGAACCATTATCCTCTGGCCTTTGGCACCCAGTATTCATGGATCATCGCCAGCCTGATCTTTCTGACCGGCGTGACCATCCGTCACTACTTCAACACGATGCACGCAACCGGGAAAGGGCCGCACTGGACCTGGGGTGTTACTGTCATCCTCATGATCGTGATCGCATGGCTGTCTTCTGTCAGAACCGGCGAGACATGGGAGGACGCCGAAGCAAGGGCATTGACACCTTACGAAGAAAAATTTGCGTCGGCTGCTGGGTTTGAAGAAGCCTATGACACCGTGCTGGGCAATTGTTCGATGTGCCATGCCCGCGAGCCGGTTTATGGCACCATGAAATGGGCCCCCAAGAAGGTTTATTTGGAAACGCCGGGCGATGTAGCCCGGCACGCCGACCAGATTTACCTGCAGGCCGGGATCAGCCATGCCATGCCACCGCCTTCAGCAGTTCAAATGGACGTGGAAGCGCGCCAAACCATCATCGCATGGGTGCGCGAGGTCAGAGGGCAGTAGGATTTTCGCAGGACGTCCTGTCCTTCGCTTCCTACCCCCTGCCGCGGGACAAATACCCAGTTTATGCCGCTCAAACAAAGCAGGGCGCGCAAGACCTGATGCCGCCCCCGGCCTAGCGCGATGGCGGGGTCAACCATTGGGCCGACATGCCAAAATTCGAGTTCTTCAACTCTTGCTTGGCAATCGCCTGCAAATGCACCTCGTCCGGCCCATCCGCGTATCGCAACGCGCGTGCCCAGGTATAGCTGTCGGCCAGCGGTGTATCCGGGGTCATGCCCATCGCCCCAAAGACCTGCATCGCGCGATCCGTGACAGCAGCATGCACATTGGGTGCCACCACCTTGATCAATGAAATTTCACGGAACGCTTCTTTGGCGCCCACCTGATCAATCTTCCAGGCTGCTTTCAGGGTCAGCAACCGCGCCTGTTCGATCTCTAACCGGGATTTGGCGATCCACTCGCGGATCACGCCCTGTTCTGCAAGCTGCTTGCCAAACGCTTTCCGTTCCTGCGCGCGTTCGACCATCAGGTTAAGCGCCATTTCCGCCGCACCGATCGAACGCATGCAATGGTGGATGCGACCGGGACCAAGCCGGGCCTGCGCCAGAGCGAACCCGCTGCCTTCCTCGCCCAAAAGATTGCTGACCGGAACGCGCACATCCTTGAAGACCAGCTCGGCATGGCCTTCGGGGTCGTGCATGTTCAGAATGGTGGGGTTGCGAACAATCTCAAAACCGGGCGTGTCCTTCGGGACAATGACCATGCTTTGTTGTTTGTGCCGATCCGCATTGGGATCCGTTTTGCCCATCACGATAAACAATCTGGTGTTTGGGTGGCAGGCGTTTGTTATGAACCACTTGCGGCCATTGATGACGTATTCATCCCCCTCACGCCGTATCGAAGTGGTAATATTGGTCGCGTCCGAACTGGCCACATCCGGTTCAGTCATCGCAAAAGAGGATCGGATTTCACCGTTCAACAGCGGCACCAGCCACGTCTCGCGCTGTTCCGGAGTGGCGAACATGTGCAACAGTTCCATGTTGCCGGTATCGGGCGCGCTGCAATTGAACACTTCCGAAGACCAGGCCACCTGCCCCATAAGTTCGGCCAGCGGCGCGTATTCCAGATTGCTCAGCCGGGTGCCGGGTTCATCGTCGCGCAGGCTGGGCAGGAACAAGTTCCACAACCCTTCGGCCCGGGCCAACGCCTTGAGATCTTCCATAAACGAAACCGGGAAACTGCCTGCCGCCATTTCTTCTTTGTGATCGCGTATGCGCGGGTAGATATGCGCCTCCATAAACGCTTTCAGGCGGTCATACATTTCCGTGGCGCGCGGCGATGGGGCAAAATCCATGGCGGTTCCTTCCGGTGCGTTGTGGCGGTGATGTCCTCAAACTCTGCTCGCGCCAGAACGGCCGCCAAGGCACTGTCTTCTGGTGAGTTTAATCCGGCGCTTGATTACGCTCAGTTTGCGCAATCATTCCGATATGAAAAGAGGAAAATACCAATACCGCAACCTGCCGGCGTGAAACGTCAGGTCATTGCTCTCAGAACCGGGTGGACTAACAATACCTAAGGGGATGATCGGGCCGCATCGGAGATTTGCACCGCCGGGCGAGCTTCTCATCGCCCGCGCCCGGAATTGCCTCTCAACCCGCCTTTGGTGTTCACACTGAACTAGACCGGTGGTTTGAGGCCCAGCTGTTTCACGGCGGCACCTGCCGTCTGAACCCAACGCTCTTTCAGTGCGTTGTTGCCATTGTGGCGCAAGCCCAGCGATTTCAGAAGCTCAAACCGTTTCAGATCATCGCCACCAAAGGACACAGCGACACGGGGCCACCAATAGTTAACCGCGTCCTGCATCTGCTCTGTCTCTCCGTTCCTGGAAAGCTTTACAGCACCTTCCAACGCCAACGCGCCATGATGGGCTTCGACCGGGGCGATGCTGCGGAAAGCTTCAGCCAACGGTTGATAGGAAACCATTGAAAACTCGGCCAGTTGTTCCATGACCGCACGGCTCATCAGCATGTTCATGATGACCGCGTCGGTCCAGCCCGAGATCGGATAATTGAATACGGCAAGACGCATGTCATGTGCGCTGCGGGTCGCGCCGATATCTGCGTCACGATTCAAGCGAGCCGTCCACGGATGATGTGTGGCATATCTCTCGGTATCGGCCCCAAACTCACCCATTATCCTGAGAACCTGATCGGCGTGATCCGTTTTCTCAAGAACAATCCTGGCGGCTGCGATCCGTTCCTTGATGCCCGGCCCCTGATTGATGATGTCGGCGAATCCGGCAGCACCGGCAAGTTCGCTGTCCACGAACGTGGCCATCAGCTTCATGAGTTCGGCGCGGTAGCGTGGCGGAACATTGGTTGGGTTGGTCAGCACACCGCCTGCGGCCAGATAGCTGTCGAGTGTCATGGTGTCAGTCATCGGTCTTCTCCCTTTACTGGTCGTAGTCCACGACCACGCGGTCGGTGACCGGATAGGCCTGACAGCTCAGCACATAGCCTTTTTCAACCTCGTAATCCTCTAGCGCGTGATTGGCGAGCATCTCGACCTCGCCTTCCAAAACGCGGCAGCGGCAGGTTGAACAGACACCGGCCTTACAGGCGTATGGGGCGTCCATGGCATTTTCCAAGGCTGCGTCCAGAATGGATTGGTCCTTGGGCAGAGTTATCGTCTGAGTGGACCCATCAAGAGTGATCGATGCGCTGGTTTGGTTCGCCTGCGTGCCCGCATCTGCCGAACCTTCCTTGCGTTTGGCCCGGCCCGGCTGAGCGCTGGCAAAGAGTTCAAACTTGATCTGCCTGTCGTCAAGACCATGCGCGCGCAACGCGGCCGCTATCCCCAGCATCATCGGCTCGGGGCCGCAGATAAAAGCTGTGTCCACGTTCTGAATGTCGACCCAATGTTTGAAAAGGTCGGCGCATTTTTCCTGCGTCACCAGACCGGTGAACAGGTCTATTTCCTGCGCATCCGCCTCAAGAATATGGATTACGTTCAGGCGGCCCATATAGAGGTTTTTCAGGTCTTCCAGCTCCTCGCGGAACATGATCGTGTTGATGCCCTTGTTGGCGTAGATCAGCGTAAAGCGGGATTTGGGTTCGCGGGTCAGTGTTGTCTTCAGGATCGACAGAACCGGCGTGATGCCAGAGCCGCCAGCAAAACCGATATACTGCTTTTCCGCATCAGCTTCGATCGGTGTGTGAAAGCTGCCCATCGGTGGCATCGCCTGCACAACGTCCCCGACGTTAAGCTCGGAATTGGCCCAACTGGAGAATGCGCCGCCCTCGACACGTTTGATCCCGACTTGCAGTACCCCGTCATCCTTGCCCGCACAAATGGAGTAGGACCGGCGCAGCTCTTCTCCGTCAAAGTCGCGGCGAAACGTCAGGTATTGGCCTGCGGTGAAATCGAACTGATCCGCCGCGCCGTTGACAGGCTCAAGCGTCACGACAACCGCATCGCGGATGGTTTTGTGGATGTCGGTGACTTTCAGGTCATGAAAACGTGCCATCCGGTGCTCCTCCTCAGATGCACTTGAAATAGTCAAAGGGTTCCAGGCAGTCAGTGCAGCGCCAATGGGCCTTGCACGGGGTCGAGCCGAATTGGCTGACCTTTTCAACCGCTTTACTGCCGCAATGCGGGCAGCGCTCTGGCCCGCCCGCCGGTTGTGGCGGGGCGATGCCAAACTCTTCCAGCTTGGCGCGACCTTTTTCGCTCAGCCAATCAGTTGTCCAGGCTGGTGAGATGCAGGTTTCTATGCGCAGATCTCCGATGCCGTGATCGCGCAGGGCGGTTTCGATATCCATACTGATGATGGATGTCGCCGGGCAACCGGAATAGGTTGGCGTGACGGTTACGACCAGAGTGTCAGCGTCCCAGCGCACATCGCGCACAATGCCCAAATCCACGACGGAAATAACCGGGATTTCGGGATCGGGCACGGCATCCAGCCAGCTCCATATCTGGTCAGTCGACACCCGCATCCGCTTTTACCAGCTTGCACCGGGATAGGCGCGCTGCAGCCACTGCATCTGCGTCAGCAGATGGCCCAGATGTTCGGTATGCATGCGCCCGTCCCGCCCGCCTTTATGGGCAAATCGGCTTTCCGGAAGGGTCAATGTCGCCTTGGCCAGAACCCGTTTGACCAGCGCATCATATTCTTCGCGCAGATCGGCCGGGTTCGGCGCGATCCCGGCCGCAGCCATCTGAGCGTCGATGTCATCGCTGACAAACATCTCGCCCACATAGGGCCAGAGGTAATCCAGCGCCGCCTGCATCCGGGTGTGACTTTCTTCGGTTCCATCACCCAGACCTACGACCGTTTCTGCCGAACGCTCGAGATGATAGGCGACTTCCTTGCTGGCTTTGGCAGCAATCGCGGCGACACGATCATCAGAAGATGTCAGAAGACGGCCGAGCATGATCGAATGCCAGGCATCGAACAGGAACTGGCGCATCAGGGTGCGGCCGAAATCACCATTCGGAACCTCGACCAGCAACACATTGCGGAAATCCCACGCGTCGCGCAGAAATGCCAGATCATCGGCGGTTTTGCCGCCGCCTATCTCTCCGGCAAGGCCAAGCCACATCTGGGTCTGCCCAATCAGGTCCAGCGCCGTGTTGGCCAGTGCAATATCCTCCTCCAACACTGGCGCGTGGCCGCACCATTCGCTGACGCGATGGCCCAGGATCAGGGTATTGTCCCCCATCCGCAGCAGGAACTGCTGAAACGCTTCGTCGCGGGTCATCACATCGCCCCCACTTCTTCGGGGATGTCGAAAAAGGTCGGGTGTCGGTACACTTTGCTTTCGCTGGGCTCATACAACGGACCTTTGTCACTGGGCGACGAGGCCGAGATGTTGTTGGCTTCTACCACCCAAATCGAGACGCCTTCGTTGCGGCGGGTATAGACGTCGCGTGCGTTCTTGATCGCCATTTCCGCGTCCGGGGCATGCAGCGAGCCGACATGTCGGTGGCTCATCCCATGTTGACCGCGGATGAAGATTTCCCACAGGGGCCATTCGGTATTCATCGGGTTTCCTCCTCAGGGTAAGCTTATTCGGCAGCCAGATTGCCGGCCTGTTTCTTGCGGGCGTGGGCCAACAGCCCGTCACGCACCCATTTGCCGTCATCCCAAGCCTTGTTGCGCGCCGCCAGTCGGTCGACGTTGCAGGGGCCGTTGCCCTTGATCACATCGAAGAATTCCGACCAATCCGGCTCTGAGAAATCGTAATGCCCGCGCTCTTCGTTCCACTTCAGGTTCGGGTCGGGGATTGTCAGTCCCAGATATTCGGCCTGTGGGACGGTCTGGTCGACGAATTTCTGGCGCAGCTCATCATTGGTGTTGATCTTGATCTTCCAAGCCATCGACTGCGCGGAGTGGACAGAATCCTTGTCGGACGGTCCAAACATCATCAACGACGGGTACCAGAAGCGATTCATCGCGTCCTGCGCCATCTTGCGCTGCTCGGGCGTGCCTTCGGCCATTTTGCGGATCGCGTCATAGCCTTGGCGCTGATGGAAGCTTTCTTCCTTGCAGATGCGGATCATGGCGCGTGAGTACGGCCCGTAGGATGTCCGCTGCAGCGGAACCTGATTCATGATCGCCGCCCCGTCAACCAGCCAACCAACCGCGCCGATATCGGCCCAGTTCAGGGTCGGATAGTTGAAGATCGACGAGTATTTCATGCGACCATCCAGCAGCATCTCGGTGATCTCATCGCGGCTGACACCCAGTGTTTCGGCCGCACAATACAGGTAGAGCCCATGGCCGGCTTCATCCTGCACCTTGGCCAGAAGGATCGCCTTGCGTTGCAGCGTCGGCGCACGTGTGATCCAGTTCCCTTCGGGCAATTGCCCGACGATCTCGGAATGCGCGTGCTGTCCGATCTGGCGGATCAGCGTCTTGCGATACCCCTGAGGCATCCAGTCCTTGGGTTCGATCTTGATATCCGCGTCGATCCGCGCCTGAAATTCAGCAAGCTTTTCAGGATCATCGTTTGACGCCTCGGATTCCACCATCTGGGCATACATGTCCCGTCTCCTCCGTTACACGCGTTCAAGAATAAGTGCAGCGCCTTGCCCGACGCCGACGCACATTGTGCAAAGCGCATAGCGCCCTTTGGTGCGTTTCAGTTGGTACGCTGCGGTCAACACAAGTCGGGCGCCGCTCATCCCCAATGGATGACCAAGGGCGATTGCACCGCCATTCGGGTTCACATGAGCTGCATCATCGGGCAGGCCAAGCTCTCGCAGCGTTGCCAGACCTTGCGACGCAAACGCCTCGTTCAATTCGATCACATCCATCTGGTCGATGCTCAGCCCCGCGCGCGCCAAAACCTTTCGGCTGGCAGGAACCGGACCAATACCCATGACCCGAGGCTCGACGCCCGCGACAGACATACCAACCACACGGGCAATCGGGGTCAAACCATTCTTTGCCACTGCCACTTCATTCGCCATCAGGATCGCGGCGGCACCGTCATTCACGCCCGAGGCATTCCCAGCGGTCACTGTTTTCTCCGGCCCGTTCACACCCTTGAGGCCCGAGAGTTTTTCCGCTGTGGTTCCCGGGCGAGGATGTTCATCCGTATCGACAACAATCGGATCGCCCTTGCGCTGCGGAATTGAAACCGGTGTGATTTCCTCTTGGAACACGCCTGCCGCGTGCGCCGCAGCCCATCGTGCCTGACTGCGCGCGGCAAAGGCGTCCTGGTCTTCACGGCTGATCCCATAATCTTCAGCGACATTGTCAGCCGTTTGCGGCATGGAATCGACGCCATACTGCTGCTTTAGCCTTGGGTTCACAAAGCGCCAGCCAATCGTGGTGTCGTAAACCGCATTGCTGCGCGTAAACGCCGACGTCGCTTTGGGCATTACAAACGGTGCGCGCGACATGCTTTCCACGCCACCCGCAACAGCAAGATCATAATCGCCTGCCTTGATACCACGCGCTGCCATTCCGACGGCATCCATACCACTGGCGCACAAGCGGTTTATCGTTGTTCCCGGCACGTCCGTCGGCAATCCGGCAAGCAGTGCCGCCATCCGGGCAACGTTGCGATTGCTCTCTCCTGCCTGGTTGGCATCGCCATAAATGACGTCATCCACACTGGTCCAGTCGACTTGCGGGTTGCGCGCCATCAGGGCCGCCAGCGGGATAGCCGCCAGATCATCCGTGCGAACCGATGAAAGCGCACCACCATACCGCCCAATCGGGGTGCGGGTTGCGTCGCAGATGAAGGCGTCCATCAATTGGTCTCCTATTGGAACACAAGTCATTAACCGTCTGGTCGGTTAATAAATGCTCAATCGATTCGGCGCAAGCATTATGTTACCATGTAATCGCTTCTTTCAGCTTTCTGTAACATTAAATGGCACTTCTTTCACATCCGTCTTCCAACCCCCAAGAGCGCCATCCCGAGCTCGGCAAAAAACGAGTCAACCACCCACAGCAGATTCCAGCGTTGCAAGATCCGGTTTGGACAATTGTCCCAGCAGTCGAGACACCGCCGCGCGACACTCCGCTCCTTTCCAATCGGCGGGCAAAAAGGCCGGAGGCAAGGATGGGTGGCGCAGGACCAAACGACGCCACCCATGCACAATCAATACGCGCAGCACCGCTATTTTAAGCGGATCGCCGACGCCATCGACAGGCAGCATTTGCTCGGTGATTTGAATGGAGTGCAAGAACTGATCATAGGCAGACTTCAGCACTTCAGGGCCACAAAGGTCGCGCAGCCAGCCGGGGATCGAAATAGCGCTGCTTTCGACACCCAGCAGTTCTTCAAGGTTCTCCGGGACGGGTCCTGCCGACATGGCTGTTGTGTGGTTAACTGAAATATAGTCTCCAGTAAGCATCAGATCTGCCAGCTCTTTTCGCGAACTTTCTGAACTGCTGGCAACAAGCACATGCCAGGTTTCTGGCGTATTCGTCTCGCTGGAATAGATGCGCGGGGCAGCGGCGGCGCTTTGACTGCGGCCATATTCGGTCAGTCTGTGCACGCTGTTTCGCCCGACCCGCGTGCTTTCGATCCAGCCTTCCTTGCGCAGCCTGTGCAGCGCAACACGCGTGGCTTCGGCCTTGATCCCCGCAAGGTTGGTCAGTGCTGTGATCAACGCGCCGCTAACCTGGTCAGACCCGCTCTGGGCCAGATCACCGAATATCGTGACCAGAACTGACCACACACGTTGCGTGCCAGTTGTGGTCAACTGGCTGACGCAGGTTTCGAACCATTCTGGAGCCGTATCTTTCATAAGCACAGTATAATCGGGCCGGAGGGAAATGCCATCCAGCCCCTGCGCACCTGCACTTGTGCCTAGTAGGCAACCATGGTCAGCAACTCGTATTCTGCGACCAGCTCATCATCCTGCTGTGTCAGGGTAACGTGCCAGCGAACCTCGCCGTAGTCATCATTGCGCTTGGTCTTGTGCTTGACCGTCAAACGCACCTTGATTGTGTCACCTGCCTCGACCGGTTTCATGAAACGCAGCCCGTCAAGACCGGTATTTGCCAAAACCGGTCCCTCGTTCGGTTCGACGAACAATCCGGCTGCGAAAGACAACAGCAAGTATCCATGTGCAACGCGGCCGGGGAAGAACGGGTTACGTTCCGCCGCCGCCTGATCCATATGCGCATAGAAGGTATCACCGGTGAAATTGGCGAAGTGTTCAATGTCCTCCATGGTGATGGTTCTTGGCGCCGTGTGAAGGGTCTCGCCAATCGACAGATCGTGAAACCGACGGGTAAAGGGATGAGTTGGACCTTCGACTTCGGTCGCGCCAGGCACCCATTTCCGGCCAATCGCTGTCAGCAGATTGGGCGAACCCTGAATGGCGGTGCGCTGCATATAGTGTTTCACACCCCGTACCCCGCCCATTTCTTCACCGCCACCGGCGCGTCCCGGACCGCCATGAACCATGTGCGGCAGAGGAGAACCATGACCGGTGGATTCCTTCATCGAGTCACGGTTGTTGAAATACAGACGCCCGTGATACGCCCCTGATCCCATGGCAACCTGTCGCGCAACCTCGGGATCATGGGTGATCACCGACGCCACCAAAGAGCCCTGCCCACGGTTCGCCAGCTCAATGGCATGGTCAAGATCGCGATACCCCATCACTGTGCTGACCGGACCAAAGGCTTCGGTGTCGTGCACGCGCTGCGCCGCGTCAGGATTGGCGCAATGGAAGAGCATGGGCGGCAGGAACGCACCCTTTTCGGCATCAGCGCCCTCAACCACGAAATCATCGGGGTTGCCGAAGACACGCTCGGCCTCTTGGCCGAGAATGGCGGCCTTTTCCAGAACATCACGCTTCTGACCGTTCGAAACCAACGCCCCCATGCGGGTGGTTTCCAGCTTTGGGTCGCCAATGGTCGTTTTCGCCAGACGTGCCGACAACGCTTCGATTACCGCCTGTACCTGCGGTTCGGGCGCGATGATCCGACGGATTGCGGTGCATTTCTGCCCTGCCTTCGTGGTCATCTCGCGCTGGACTTCCTTCACGAAGAGGTCAAATTCCGGCGTGCCCGGCGCGGCATCGGGGCCAAGGATCGAACAGTTCAGGCTGTCCTGTTCCGCGACAAACCGTACCGAGTTCTCAAGGATCACCGGGTTGGAGCGCAGTTTCAGGGCTGTATCAGCGGATCCGGTAAAGCTGACCACGTCCTGTATGGTCAGACGGTCCAGCATGTCACCCAAACCACCCGAGACCAACTGCAATGCACCCGCTGGCAAGATGTCGGACTCAAGCATCAACCTGACACATAGCTCGGTCACATAACACGAGCTTGTGGCGGGTTTTACAATCGCCGGAACGCCCGCCAGAAGGGTTGGGGCAAGCTTTTCCAGCATCCCCCAAACCGGAAAATTGAACGCGTTGATATGAATTGCCACACCTTGCAGCGGGGTGCAGATGTGCTGCCCCAGGAAAGTGCCGTTGCGCGAAAGCTGCTCGACATCGCCATCCAGATAGACATGTCCGTCCGGCATTTCACGACGGCCTTTTGCGGCAAAGACAAACATCGTTCCGATGCCGCCGTCGATATCAATCATATGATCCGATTGCGTGGCGCCGGTGTTGAAAGACAAATCATACATCGCCTGCTTGTGCTGACCCAAATGGACGGACAGCGCCTTGAGCATTTTGGCCCGTTCATGGAACGTCATTTTGCGCAGTGCCGGCCCCCCGACATTGCGCGCATAGTCCAACATACCCTGGACATCCAAAGCATTGTTACCCGCTGTGGCGATAACCTCGCCGGTCACAGCGCTAGCTATCGCGCGAGCACCCTCGCCGGGCGAAACCCACTCACCGGCTGCAAAGCTGGAAATCTGTTGGATAGTCATGAGCGTCTCCTCATCTTTGTCGCGATCCCCGCGCTGCCACAAGCCGGTCTCGTAAAATCATATTTTAAACCGTACGGTCGGTCAATCAATTACCGAGTATATTTCCCTCGCCTGATT
Source organism: Ruegeria sp. O6 (assembly GCF_056535045.1). NCBI lineage: Bacteria > Pseudomonadati > Pseudomonadota > Alphaproteobacteria > Rhodobacterales > Roseobacteraceae > Ruegeria > Ruegeria sp. O6. The sequence goes on from NZ_JBQERM010000022.1 coordinate 21,594, forward strand.
TTTCAGACCCGCGCGGGTAATCGTGCAAACCCCCGAAACCGGATACGCCCGCCCCGTTCGGCGCCGTCGTTGATGCGATAGTCTGGAAAACGGGCCAGAAACCGGCCCACGGCCACCCGCCCCTCCAGACGCGCGAGGGTCAGACCAACGCAGGTATGAGGCCCTCCGGCAAAGGCGTGATGCTTGTTGGGGCGTCTGTCCAAGATCATCTCGTCGGGCTGGTCAAACTGCCGTGGGTCACGGTTGGCCGCACCGATACACAGATGAACATCAGTACCTGCCGGAATGGTCTGACCGTGGAACGTTACATCAACGGTGGTCAGGCGATTGCCGAACTGGTTCGGGCTTTCCAGCCGCAGAAACTCGTCCACCGCCGAACCGATCAGATCCGGGTCGGCCAGCAACTCCGCCCGCTTGTCGCGGTGCCGGTCCAACAGCTCCAATGCGTTGCCGATCAGGTTCGTTGTGGTCTCATGCCCAGCATTCAGGATGAAAATGCAGTTCTGATACAGCTCGACCTCGGTCAGGCCACCATCCGTGTCGTCCTGGATCAGCCGGGTCAGGACATCCGTTGCCGGATCTCCGGGGTTGGCGCGACGATCCTCGATGATATGCCGCAGGAAGTCTTTGAAGTCCGAGACCGAGCGATTACCCCACTCTTCCTGCTCCGGCGTCAATTGCGGCTCCAAAGCACCAAGAATGGCCAGAGACCAATCGCGCAATGGCCCGCGTTCGGATCGTGGTATACCCAGCAGATTGCCGATGATCTCGATCGGGATTGCCCCGGCAAAATCCTCGATCAGTTCGACGTTGCCCTTGACCTGCATCTCGTCCAGCAGCCCATCGACAAGCTGAATCAGACCCGGTTCCATTTGCGCCAACGCGCGCGGATTCATCGCGCCGACCATTACCTTGCGAACACGGGTATGCAGCGGCGGGTCATTAAACACCAAACTGGTGGTGTGGTGTTCATACAAGGGGCTGTCGACCCCGTATTTGGGACCAAATACCGCTTTCTTGTCCGATATGAATCGCGAGGTGTCCCGGTAAACAAGGTCCAGATCCTCGTATCGGGACAGGATAACCGATCCGTCACGTTGCCAGCAGACGGGCGTATCTTCGCGCATAACGGCGTAGGCAGGATAGGGGTCTGTGTGAAACCCGTCCGGAAGCGCGGTCAGAGAGAACATCAGTGCCCCATCGCCCCCATTTGTTCAGGCAGAACCAACACTAACCATGGCACCAGAACGATCAGGGCCAGCCGGAAGATATCCGCTACCCAGAACGGAGTAACACCCTTGAAGATTGTTCCTGTTGACACATCTCCGACCACGCCTTTCAGAATGAAAACGTTCAATCCGACGGGTGGAGTGATCAGGCTGATTTCGGTCACGACAACCACAACAATGCCGAACCAGATCGGGTCATACCCCAACGACGTGACCAGCGGGAAAAAGATCGGCACTGTCAGCAGCAGCATCGACAGGGATTCAAAGACGCAACCCAAAATGATGTAGATCCCAAGGATCATCAGGATCACCACAAAAGGTTCAACGTCATAGGCCGTAACCAACGCGATGAGCGCTTCGGGCAGACCGGCAAGGTTGATGAAATTCGAAAAGATCTGTGCCCCGATCAGAACCGAGAACAATGCCGCGGCGGTATAGGTGGTTTCCTTCAGCACCTCAAAAGTCGACCCCAAAGTAAGCCCGCCTCGTGACAGCGCGATCAGGAAAGCGCCCATTGCGCCCATGCCTGCCGCCTCGGTCGGGCTGAAGGTCAGGTTCAGTGGATGAAAATCGAATGCACCGTACAATCCGCCAATCACCAGAAAGAACAGCAGCAATACGGCCCAGACTGAGCGCACCGCCGACAGACGCTCGGCCCAGCCGTGACGTTCACCCGCCGGTCCCGACTCGGGCTTGCGTGCGACGGTCCAGCGCACGGCGAGCAGGTAGAACAGAATGCCAAGCAGGCCGGGAATGATACCCGCAACGAAAAGTTTCCCAATCGAGGTTTCGGTCAGCAGCCCGTAGATGACCAGGATCACCGACGGCGGAATAAGAATTCCAAGTGTGCCGCCCGCTGCAATCGATGCTGTCGACAGCTCGTCGGAATAGCCATAGCGGCGCATCTCCGGCATTGCGACCTTGGACATGGTGGCCGCCGTTGCCAGAGACGAGCCGCAAATGGCTGAAAAGCCTCCGCATGCCGCAACCGTCGCCATGGCGATACCACCCCGAAAATGGCCCAGAAAAGCGTTTGAAACTGCGTAAAGCTCACGCGCAAGCCCACCCTTGTTCACAAATAGGCCCATAAGGATGAACAGCGGGACCACCGACAGGCCGTAATCCTGCGCGGTGTCGGTGATCTGACGACCCACCATCGACATCGCGGCCTTTAACCCGCGCTCGGACAGAATGCTGCCGCCGCGTTCATAGGCAAAGCCAAGCGTTCCGACCAATCCCATTGCAAACACGATAGGCAAGCGCACCAGCACAAGAACAAGAACAAGAACAAAACCGATCAGCGCAGCGGTCATTGGGGGTGCTCCGACAAGGTATGGGGGGCAAAGAAGTGCAAGAAGCCGGTGATGATCATTGCAACAGCGGTGATCGCTATGAACCCCGAGATAAACCAGCCTACATAGAAGACTGGGATCGAAAGATATTCCGTGACGTCCCCGTAATCCCGCGCACGTTCAGCCAATACCCAGACACGCTGAATTGGCCAAAAAAGCATAATGCCAGAGAACAGATACACAATTGCATCACGTACCCGACTTAACCGCAGGCGTGAAAACAGCCCATCCGTCAAATCCACAGCGATTTGACCCTTCCCTGCCGAGATCATCGGCAAGACCGAGAACACGAGGACGGCCATCAGGATCCGGGTCAGTTCCGTGGCCGCCTCGATCGGGGCATTGAAAACAGAACGTAGGATGACATCAAAGAAGGTCATCACCATCAGGATGAACAGCGCGGCACAGGCCAGCAGCGTAGGCACGATACTGACGCGACGCGCAAAGGTCACGAGAGATTGCATAACGGGTCCCCAGCGGGTGAAATCGGCTGGCGGATCGCATCCGCCAGCTCGACTGCGTTATTGCGCAGCCATTTCATTTACGATCATGTCATAGGCTGCCTGGGCGTCGATGCCTGTGCCATTGACTTCGTCGATAACCTTGGCGCGTACATCCGCAGCAATCGCATTGAACTTTTCCAGATCTTCAGCGGATGCGGCATGGATCGCGTTGCCTTCGGTGCCTTCGGTTTCTTCCCGGCCGATCGCATCGATCTCATCCCAGATTTTGCCAATTTCACGGCTCAGTGGTTCACCGAAAACGTTTTCTTCCAGCGCTGCCTGCAGATCGGCGGGCAGGTCAGCAAAAGTGTCCTCGTTCATGATAAAGGCAAACGAACCGCGATACAGGCCGCCAGGGACCTCATAAACGTTCTGGGCCACTTCCGTCAGCTTGAAACCTTTGCGGGATTCAAAGGGCATGACGACGCCATCTGCGGCCTTGGAGGCCAGGGTTTCATACACTTTCGGTGCAGGAACCTGGATACCGGTTGCACCCAACGCCGTGCCCACGTCACCGCCAACACCGCCGGGGATGCGAACCTTGAGGCCCGAGACTTCGTCCAGCGACGTCACCGGACTGCTGGAATGCAGCTGAGCCGGACCATGTGTGTGCAAAGCGATCACTTTCACACCACGGTGTTCATCTGCCGCCTTCAAATGTGTGTCATATGCGCGCCAATATGCGACCGACGCAGCCTCGGCCGAGCCTTCATATCCGGGCAGTTCGATCATCTTGGTGGTGACAAACCGGCCCGGCTGATAGCCGTGGAAAATGATCGAGGCATCAGCGGCGCCATCCATGATCAGGTCCATCTGCGCAGGGGGCGGGGCAAGGCCCAGCTTCAGTTCGGCGGTGACCTGACCATCGGTGGCCTCTTCGATCATCTCGACGAATTTCGGCCACATCTTGGCATTGATGCCATGGGTCGGCGGGGCCCAGCTGGAAATGGTCAGCGTATAGTCTGCCGCAAGCGCCACTGTACCTGAAACGGCCAGTGCAGCTGAGGCAAGAAGTGTGCTCAACCTTGTGAATTTCATAGTTCTGTCTCCTCCCTGTGAAACATGAGTCAAGAATGCGTTAATGGTCACTTTTGTAACCATCAACTTGTTAATTGTCCCCAAGACAACCCGCGACGCGCCATGAACCGGGGCTTTCCTTGGCTACGGTTTCCATCATTGCGTGCGACGTGTTGGCTCCGATTTCCTTGCAATAGTTCATCGGCCCGCCGCGCCAGCGCGGAAAGCCGTAGCCGTGAATTTGAACCATATCGACGGCTTCCGCGGACTCGGCGATCCCCTGCTGAATGATCAACGCGCCCTCGTTGGCCAGCACCGCCAGGATGCGCGACACGATTTCGTCCTGCGCATATGCCCGCCGCGTTATGCCCTGATCCGCCGAGTGGGACTCGATCAACGCCTCCACTTCGGGATCGCGGATCGGTTCGCGATGACCCTCTTCATAGCGATACCATCCTTTGCCCGTACGTTGGCCAAGACGACCCATCTCGCACAGCTGGTCAGCAATCGTCACATAACGTTCGTTCGGGTCGCGGGTTGCGGCATTGCGTTTTCGGTTGGCCCAGGCAATTTGGAGGCCGGTCAAATCTTGCAGCTCGTAGGGCCCCATGGGCATCCCGAAAGCTCGCATTGCCTGATCCACCTGATAAGGCAACGCTCCATCTGCCAGCAAATAATCGGCCTCGCGCCGATACGCAGCCAACATCCGGTTGCCGATAAAACCATCGCAGATGCCCGACAGGACAGAAACCTTGCGAAGCCTTTTTCCGAGCGCAAACCCTGTGGCGACAACTTCGGGCGAAGTTTGCGGCGTATGCACGACTTCCAACAGCTTCATGACATGGGCAGGGCTGAAGAAGTGCAGGCCAATGCACCGGGATTGATTTTCGATACCCGCGAAAATCTCGACCGGGCTCAGGTAAGACGTGTTCGTGCCCAGAATCGCGTCACGCTGCATATGGCGGGCCAATTCTGCAAAAACCTGTTGCTTGACTGACAAGTCTTCAAACACAGCCTCGATCGCCAGCTGAGCGTTCGCAGCTTCGGAGTAGCTGTCCACAGCTCGAAACGCAGCAAGGCGTTCCCGCAGCTGTGCTTCGGACATCTTACCCCGGTTGACCGCCCTCTGTAGCAGCCCCTCAACCCGGCTACGGGCGGCGGCAGCTGCATCCAAATCTCTTTCAATCAAAGTAACAGACAGCCCGCCACTCAGGGCAGCGGTGGCGATCCCTGCGCCCATCAACCCGCCACCGACAACTGCGATCCGGCTGATATCGCGCGGAGTAACTCCGGCAATCATGGAAGGTCTGGCCACCTTGCGCTCGGCAAAAAAGGCGTACCGCAAGGCGCGGCTTTCAGAGTTTTGACGCAGAGCCAGATGGCGCGCACGCTCTTTCGGCTGTGCGGCAGCAAAGGGTTCGGACGACCAGCTGAGCGCGGTCAGGTTTTCCAGCGGTGATTGCTGACCCCTGGCGCGTTTTATCAAAGCCTGACGGCTCGTCTCCAGAAGGTCAGACGCGAATTCGCCGACGGGCCTTTGACTGACAGGTGCCGGGCGCTTTGGCAGGTTGGCGACAAAGTCCAGAACAGCTGCCGTTGGGTTATCGGCAATCAGGTCAATTCCGCCGAGATTGGCCATTTCCTCGGCTTTCAGGGTTTTTCCCGAACAGGCGATGTCGATCGCTGCTTCCATTCCAACAAGGCGCGGCAATCGCTGCGTGCCCCCTGCCCCCGGGATGAGGCCCACATTGACTTCCGGCAACCCAAAGCTGGTGCCCGGCGCTGCGATCCGCCACGCGCAGGCCATGGCAATTTCAAACCCGCCACCTAACACGTTGCCGTGCATACAGGCGATAAACGGCACATTACTGTCTTCGATTTTCTGAACAACATCAGGCAAATGCGGCTCAACCGGAGCCGCATCAAACTCGGACATGTCACCGCCCGCGATAAATGTCCGACCGGCGCAGCACAGGACGGCAACCCGAGCTTTCTGAACTGCATCGACCGCGGCGGCCAGACCCTGCCGAACGCCCGTCGAGGTTGCGTTCACCGGCGGGTTGTCGACCGTGACCCAGGCCACGTCGCCCTTAAAGTCAACACTCACCAGCGACGGCTGCGACATTGGCAATCCCTTTGATCAGTCCAGATTCGGTTCGGGTTTATATATTGACCAACCGTTCGGTTAATGCAATGATTAAGTTGTCACGGGAACAGATGAGACTGCCATGAGCGATACGATCCTTGTACATGATCACGGAAACTGGGTTGAAATAACCCTGAACCGCCCCGACAAGCTGAACTCGTTCAATGAGGAGATGCATCTTGCCCTTCAGGACGCGCTGAAGAGCGCGCGCGAAAATGGTTCCCGCGCGATTTTGCTGACCGGCGCAGGGCGCGGTTTTTGTGCGGGTCAGGACCTTGGAGACCGCGATCCCTCGAAAATGGATGGCCCGCCCGATCTGGGCAAAACTGTACGCACTTTCTATGCCCCTTTGGTTCGACTGATCCGGTCTTTGGATTTCCCGGTAATTTGTGCCGTAAACGGCGTGGCCGCGGGTGCAGGCGCGAACCTTGCACTGGCTTGCGACATGGTTCTGGCCGGGGAAAGCGCAAAGTTCATTCAAAGCTTTTCCAAGGTCGGGTTGATTCCGGACACAGGCGGCAGCTGGCACCTGCCCCGATTGTTGGGCGAAGCGCGCGCTAAGGGGCTGGCCCTGACAGCAATGCCCCTAACCGCCAAACAGGCCGAAGACTGGGGGCTGATCTGGAAGGCGTTGCCCGATGATCAGCTGATGACCGAAGCACGCGCTCTTGCCACGCAACTCGCCAACGGCGCCACCCTTGGGTTGGGCCTGACCAAGCAGTGCATTCAAACAGCGGCTACCACATCCTTGTCCGATCAGCTTGAAATTGAAGCGGAGGCGATGAAAACCTGTGGTGAAAGTGCCGATTACGCAGAAGGCGTGTCCAGTTTCCTCGAAAAACGCGCACCGCATTTTCAGGGAAGATGATGATGACCCCAAACGAACGTGCCCAAAAATCCGCGGCAGCGATGTGGGCCAATGACGAAGCCAGTAAATGGTTCGGGATGGAGCTTGTGGAGGTCGAAGAAGGGCGCGCTGTCCTGTCACTGACTGTTGCACCGCATCACTGTAACGGACACGGTATTTGCCATGGCGGCGTCACGCACGCTCTTGCTGACAGTGCTTTTGCCTTTGCCTGCAACAGCCGGAATGTTGCAACTGTAGGGCAACATACAATGGTCAGCTATCTTGCACCGGGACGGAAAGGTGACCGCCTGACGGCTACCGCGACAGAAGTGAACCTGTCCGGTCGCAGCGGTATCTACGACGTCCGCGTCATCAATCAAGACAATACTCTGATCGCTGAATTTCGCGGCATGTCCCGCGCCGTTGGCGGCCAGAATTTTCAAGAATAGTTTCGTGACTGGAGGAGTTACGCGATGGAAGACCTTACCCCCAACAAAGCGGACCTGGACCCGATCGAAATCGCCTCGATCGACGAAATTCGCGCCACGCAGCTTGAGCGCCTGAAGTGGTCCGTGCGTCACGCCTATGAAAACGTTCCGATGTACAAGCAGCGTTTTGACGAGGCTGGCGTGCATCCCGACGATCTTCAGCAGCTTTCGGATTTGTCAAAGTTTCCGTTCACGTATAAAAACGACCTGCGCGACAACTATCCGTTTGGTCTTTTTGCGGTCCCGCGCAGCGAGATAATTCGCCTGCACGCGTCCTCCGGCACGACAGGCAAACCGACAGTGGTCGGTTACACAAAGAATGACATCGACAATTGGGCTGACCTTGGCGCGCGCTCTCTTCGGGCGTCTGGGCTGCGCAAGGGCGACATGGTGCACAATGCCTACGGCTATGGGCTGTTCACCGGTGGGCTAGGCGCCCATTACGGGATCGAACGCCTTGGCGCGACTGTCGTCCCGATGTCGGGCGGGCAAACTGAAAAGCAGGTCAACCTGATCAACGATTTCCGTCCTGACGGGATCATGGTTACACCCTCCTACATGCTCAATATCCTTGAACAGTTCCACAAGGCGGGTCTCGACCCACGTGAGAGCTCGCTGAAGGTTGGCGTTTTTGGTGCCGAACCCTGGACTGACGCGATGAGGGCCGAGGTCGAGGCAGCCTTCGACATGCACGCCGTCGATATCTATGGCCTGTCCGAGATCATGGGCCCCGGAGTCGCCAATGAATGCGTTGAAACCAAAGACGGGCCTGTAATCTGGGAGGATCACTTCCTGCCGGAAATCATCGACCCGGCGACCGGAGAAGTCCTGCCCGATGGCGAAACCGGAGAATTGGTGTTCACGACTCTGACCAAAGAAGGGCTGCCGATGATCCGCTACCGCACACGCGATCTGACGTGCCTGCTGCCGGGGACAGCAAGGTCAATGCGCCGGATGGCAAAGATCACCGGTCGCAGCGACGACATGATGATCTTGCGCGGCGTCAACGTCTTCCCCAGCCAGATCGAGGAACAGGTCATGGCAACGGGCGGTCTTGCCCCCTATTACCAGATCGAGCTCTATAAATCCGGTCGCATGGACGCCATGCGGGTCTTTGTTGAATCCTCCCCCGATTCCACCGACGAGCTGTCAAAAACGGCCGCTGCACGGATGCTGACCAAACGCATCAAGGACGTCGTTGGCGTTTCAACCGAAATTGTAGTAGGTGACCCCGGCGACGTCGAACGCTCTCAGGGCAAGGCGAAGCGCGTTGTAGACAATCGCGATAAGGACTGAGCCGTGGCCCGGACAATTGCCAAAGACCACGACCAAAAGCGGGAACAGATCCTGAAGATGGCGGCAAAAGTGTTTGCCGACCAGGGGTTTGACCGTGCTTCGATGACCCTTTTGGCCAAAGAATGCGGCATCTCGAAAGCAAACATATACCACTACTATGACAGCAAGGATGCCATCCTGTATGACATCCTTGAAACGTACCTGCGTGAGTTGCGGGACCGGATTTGCAATGTTGATCTGGACGGCCTTAACCCCGAACAGAAACTGCGCAAAGCAGTGCGCGAGATCCTTTTTGCCTATCAGGGTGCAGATGACGAGCACCGGGTTCAGATCAGTGGCATGAGCGCATTGACCGAAGAACAGCAAAAAAGGCTGCGGGGCTATCAGCTTGATCTGGTGAACTTTGTCCGCGACATACTTCTGGAAATGTCCCCCGGTTCTTTTGACGGCGCCAAGGACAAGCTTCGCGGCGCGACGATGTCAGTCTTTGGAATGTTGAACTGGTATTACATGTGGAACACCGGCGCAGGCCCCAAAGCCCGCGAAGATTATGCCGATCTGGTGAGCACCCTGACCATGCATGGTGTGCAAAAGCTTTAGGCATGCCCGCTTGGAGAAATCACGCACGGGTGTGGTCTCGTGTGTTGTTCTGAAATCGCAGATCAGATTGGTCGGCTATCCTGAGGCGCGCCAATAAGGACCGTGGCTGCAGCGAGCGCGTGGCCTTCTTTCTTACTTTTTGCGCATCTTCAAATCGTCTAAGAAATTGCGTTTCGCTGCCATGACCTCTTCGTCCGTCATGTTTGATCTGTTCAATTCCAGAAAATACTCTGCGGCTCCAACCGGTTGGACATTCAAGTTACTGACAGGCGTAAGATCATCGGACCTTACGTTCAGCATCGATAGCACCTTTGTGGCGGGAAATAGACGGTCACTCATGTTTGAGGTGTCTAGGGAAACGACGTCGGCTCGGGAGGATACGGCATCCTTAACTCGGGCAACCACACCAGCAAGATCTGCGCCTTGCTGAAGTAGGTCCGCGTATTCCGAAAGGCCTTCCTGAATTCGGTTCGAACGTATGTTTTGCCAATAAACACTCTTAATCCAATCAGAGGCGTTCCTGGTGGTAAAAAAGAAGGTTGCACGCGCGTTACCATCAGCGAACTTCTCGATCTCATCCAATAGCACTTCAGACAAAACCGTTACCATGGAATAAGAATACACATTTTTACGCCCTGGAATCAGGCCCGCAAACTCCTCGTTACTAATCAAAAGCGGTTTGTCTGTTTCGTTTTCAAAGCGCGCCAGAGCTTGTCTTAATTGTTTACGAAACTTATTTAGCACTCGTTCTTCTTGCACTACAGAAAAGCGCCGTGCTGAGAAGCCCGCCTCTTGCAGATCACTCGGAACCAGAATATTCACTCTGCCCTTTAATCGGGAACGATTTCTGAGCAACATTGTTTGCAGTGTTCGAGTGCCTGTTTTATGAAACCCCTGATGTATAACGACTTTCAACATTTTCTTATCTCTCGCTAAACTCTCGTCGAAGTTGCCGGAAAAGCGCTTTCCTCAATACCCTTTCATCCTTCAAAGACCCACAATTGACCTTTGACCTACCCACCGATGGTCCCTCACTCATAACGAGAGTGAGCGTGTTAGATATTCATAGTCTTCGGTTTCGGCTTGGGCAAACTCACCTGCGGCAATGACTTCATACAGGCTGGAAAACTCAGGAAAATCACCGTTCAGGGCGATCGCACCATCATCGGTAATCAACCAAAAGAAGGTATCCCTTGCAGCACTGAACGTTGCGAATTTTATGGCAGGCTCTCCCAGACATCGCGGATGACATCCGCCGCCATCAGCACGTCATCGCGGGTTGTGTCGAATTGCCCGACCTGAAAACGGATGATCTTGCGGCCATTAAACATGCCTTGCGTCAAGTAAATTCGGCCATCGTCATTCAGCGCGTCCACCAGTCGCTGCTGAGCGGCGTCATCCCCTGGACAGCGAAAGGAAAACAGGCTCAGGATCGGGCCGGTGGTGATCTCAAACCCCTCTATCGCGCCGATCTTTTCTGCAAGTTCATTGGCCCAGAGCACATGGTTGCGAATTCGGCTCCGCAACCCGTCGAGACCGTATGACCGCATCAAGAACCAGATCTTCAATGCCCGGAACCGTCGACCCAGAGGGATTGTCCATTCCGAATAATTCGTTACCTCTGCCCCTGTGGTCTTGAGGTATTCCGGTTCGATCTTAAGCGTGTTGAGCTGTGGCGTGGCGTCCCGCAGAAACTGGATCGCGCAATCGAACTGCGCCCCCATCCATTTATGTGGGTTGAAGACAATGCTGTCGTAACGATCCGCCCCGGGCCAAAGGGCCTCACGAAGCTCGGGGCAGATCATCGCCGACCCCGCCCAGGCCGCGTCGAGATGCGTATAGAGGTCGTATTTTTGCGCGATGTCAGCCACCGCCACCAGATCATCGCAGGCCCCAACCCCGGTGCCGCCCGTAATTGCAATGATACCAGCAGGTACATACCCGGCCGCGATGTCACCCTGAATTGCGACATCAAGAGCCTCTGCATCAATCGTATAGGTCGGACCACGTGTCGGCAGTTTCACCAGATTGTCCTGACCGATCCCTGCAACCCAGCAGGCCCGATCAATCGACGAATGAACCTGATCCGAGCAGTAGATGCGCAGTGCGCCCTTGGCGTTCAGGCCTTCGCGGTTGCCGGTAAACCCTGTGGCCCGTTCCCGCATGGTCAGCACAGCCGACAACGTGGCGGATGATGCGCTGTCCTGAATAACTCCGGTCGTTCCTTCCGGCAATCCAAGCGCCTGCCGCAGCCAATCGACCATGACACCTTCGACCTCGGTCGCAGCTGGTGAGGTCTGCCATAGCATGCATTGCGCCGCGATTGTGGTCACCAGCATTTCAGCCAGCATCGACGGCGGCGCTGCGTTGGCCGGGAAATAGGCAAAGAACCGGGGATGTTGCCAATGTGTGATACCCGGCATCACGATTCGTTCGAAATCGGCCATGATGGCTTCCATGGGCTCGCCACTATCGGGGGGCGATGCCTTTAGCTGGGCCGTGATTTCTCCTGGTGTGGTCTTGGCCCGAACAGGACGTTCAGCAAGTGTCTTGTGGTAATCGGCCGCCCATTTCGAAATGTGCTGACCCCAATGCGAAAACGCGTCCCAATCCATGCGCAAGCCTTCTCTTGTAACTGAACACCAATTTGTCCAGTCCCCGACCTTACCCGTTCGGCTCGCGGATTAAAGCCGAACAGGTGTGCTTTCTTCAAATGAAAAGGTCCCGAGTTCTGCCTTCAGACCGAAAAGCTGACATTCGCCTGACCTGTGCCAGAGCTGCCGAAGTAGGGGGTGTAGATGTCGATCTCACCCTTGTAGCTGCCCCAGCCCAGAGCTCCGAACAGCAAAGCCGTGTCATTCATGGCGCATTCGCCTGCGCATTTCTTCGCATAGTCCGGCAGCATTTCAAGGAACTCTTCGAACCGTCCCTGTTCCCACATCTCCAGCACGTGCATATCCATCTGGCGGTTGAACTCGCCGTTTACCGCATTCAATCCGTCGACCGAGCGCTCATTCGGCGTGAAATCATGGCTGAGTGAGCCAGAGGCCAGTATGGATACGTTCCGGTCGGAACGCCGGATACCTTCGGCAATGGCCTCACCCCAGACGCGGTTTTCCTGGATCGACGAGAACTGGTTGACTGCAACGGGCAAAACGCGCGCATTCACCCCTTCGTTGATGAAATGCATAGGCAGAAGGGTGCCATATTCCATTCCCATATCGGGGTGCGAATGGCCAAGCGCTCGCTCGCCACGCTCACGCAGAACATCAAGGATGGTTTCCCCCAACGCGTTATCTCCGCGATAATCAAACTCCATGTCTGCCAGCATGTGCGGCAGTTCATGACTGATGAAGCGGCCTTTGTGGTGCTCTTTGGTATTCAGGTGAAACCCCTGATTGGTGATCCAATGGGTGTCGAACACAAGAAACGTCTCGACCTCGCGGTCTATCGCGTCCTGGCGCAGGCGCGCATAACCATCAATGGCAGACTGCCGGATGCCTTTGTATTTTGGCATCGTGTGGGACATCCAGATACTTGGCACATGCGTGATCTTCGCGGCTTGTACGATCTTTCCCATGGCAGTTCCTCCTCGTGTTTACCGATGTCTGTGTACCAGAGCCCTTGCCCGGTTACAGTTTCCCCAGCTGCATGATGTTGTGGTTTCCGGTTGCGAAGCCGACGTGTTTTTGTTCCATGTAGAACTCGAAGCTCCAGTTGCCGCCGTCGCGGCCGATACC
>NZ_JBQERM010000023.1:0-33103 GCF_056535045.1 Ruegeria sp. O6
GATGTTCTCGGACGCAATCAGCTCGATCTCGTCGCGCTGACGACCCAGCTCAGACCGGATCGAGCCAAAAAGCTCAGGGTCGCGGTCCGACAAGGACTGGGTGAAAAATCCATCTGTTCGATGCGGGGCGTTCACAGTTTTGGTCTCCTGAAAATGGTTAGCCGGTCCAGCCAAGGCCAGCGGAAATGGCGTTCATGGATTGCAGCAGGGGCACGGGAACTGACCCTGCCTGCGGTTCGTTGCGGGCGTGTTGCAGCAGTTCGACCTGAAGAGCATGAATGCGGGCCAATTCGGCCTGTTTGCGGTCAAACCTCTCGCAAAGGCGGGGAAAGCGATGGCCGATGACCTGACCACCGGTCAGAAACCGGATCGCTTTGCAGGCACGATCGTATTCCGCCTTGATCACCTGCGATACACGTTGGCGGATCTCGATATCAGAGACCAATTCGCCATACTGCGCTGCGATTTCCATATCCGTCTGATAGAGCGATTTTTCCATCTCATCGACGGCAAGGCGGAACAGGCGGGAGTGTCGAAACATGTCGTGCAACACGTCATCACCGCGCGCGCCGCGAAACTTGCGAAAACTGGCCATGGCGGTGCCGAACCCGTACCAGCCGGTGATCAGGTGGCGGTTCTGCGACCACGCAAAGACCCACGGAATGGCCCGCAGGTCATCCAGACTGGCCGCGCCAAACCGGCGGGTCGGGCGGGATCCCATTTTCAGGCGGGCAAGTTCTTGGACGGGGCTCGCCTGCTGGAAATAGTCCAGAAAACCCGGCATCTGCAAAAGCGAGACATAGGCTGTCTGTGACAACTCTGACAAAGCATCCAATGCGTCATCGAATTCAGGCCGTGAAGGCGCCTCGTCAGGGGTCGCCGTATGGCGCATCGTGCTTGACAGCAACAACTCCAGATGCGCCGCAGCCGTGCCACGGTTGGCATATTTGGCCGAAACCACCTCGCCCTGTTCGGTCACGCGCAGCCGCCCGGCAACTGTTCCACTGGGTTGCGCGGCGATGGCGCGCCCGGTCGGTGCACCGCCCCGGCTGACCGAGCCGCCGCGACCATGGAAAAACGTGGCCTTGAAACCTTGCGAAGCCAGCGCCGCGACGATCCGGCGTTGGGCGCGCTCCAGCTCCCATGTTGAGCAGAAATAGCCCCCGTCCTTGCCGCTGTCCGAATATCCCAGCATCACCTCGATTACTCGACCGTCGGTTTTGAGGCTGCGACGGGCAAGCGGAACAGCCAGAACGTCCAGCAGGATCGATGGGGCATTTCGCAAATCGGCAATCGTCTCGAACAATGGGACTACCGAAAGATCCAGAGTTTCAGATCCAAACCCGGCATAGCGGGCCAACAGGTAGATGCCGAGAATGTCGTCGGCCGAACGGGTCATGGAGAGGATGAAGGGCCCTATTGCCTTGGGGTCCGGTCCCGATCGCACACCATGGGCCAGAGCCAGAAGAGCAAGCAGTTCCCGCGCCTGATCGCTTAACGCATCGTGGTTTTGATAGGGCAGGTTCTGATCGGCCAGTTCGGTTCGCAAGCGGGCAGACCATTCGGCTGTGCCGTAAACCGGCACCTTTCCGCTATGCGACCAGATTTCGGCCAGAACGTCGGTTGTGACGGTCGAATTCTGGCGGATGTCCAGCGTTGTGGTTCGAAACCCGAATACCGAAGCGGCCCGGCGCAGCGGACGGATGTGCTGCCGCGCCAGAATATCCGCGTTGACCGAACATAAAGCGGTATCAAGCGTGTCGAGATCGCCCACGAATTGCGAGATGTGATCATAGCCGCTGTTTGTCAGCCGATAGCGAATGGCGTTGAGTGCTTGCCGGAACGGTTCATTCCGATTGCGTCCGGCGACCGGAGCCCGGTCGACTATCGCTTGTACTTGCGTCCTGACAGGTTCAGGTAAAGGCAATATCAGCGCGCTGATGCTCAACCTGCCCGCAGCACGTTCGAGTGCCTGGCGATATAGGTCCAGAACTGTTTCGCGTCCGCGTTTCAGCGCCAATGCGGTCATCTCGGTCGTGACATTCGGGTTGCCATCCCGGTCGCCGCCGATCCAGCTGTGAAAGCGGATATCGGGTGTATCGCTCAGCGTACGACCCAGCACTTGCAGGCAGGCCTGATCGAACCGGCCCATAACCTGCGGCACGGCATCAAAGATTGCATCGCGGAAGAACTGCAACCCCCATTCGATCTCGTCGTGCAGGCTTGGGCGCGACAGGCGAAGTTCGCCGGTCAGCCACAAGAGATCAATCTCTCCTTCCAGACCATTCAGCAATTCGGCGTGTTCTGTCGGGGTCCAGCGTTGCGTTTCAAGACTGACGAGGTTGCGGTAGATACGCCGGTGAATTTCCAGAACCGTAACCCGCTTGGCTTCGGTCGGATGCGCGGTCAGAGTGGGACCGGTACACAGGTTAGCGGTCAGCTTTTCAACCTGGCTATAGGCCAGGGACAAGTCCGTCAGGGCTTCGGCAAAACCGCCTTCTACCGCTTCTGCGCCGTTTTGGGTTTCGGTCAATCGACGGTCCCGAACCTCGGCGTTTTCATCGATGATGCACAACAATTGGAACCAGATCGAAAGGGCCTGCAAATACGGCGTTGCTTCGGGTCCCGTGGGAATGGCTTGCAGCGGCGTGGCCTCGGCCCATGCCGCCACATGTGGCGCCCGTTTCAGCAATATGTTCCGCCACAACGCCCGCAATTCCGAGCGCAACCCTTCGGCATAGCTCGAGGGGTTGGGAGTGGGCTGCATATTCGGGGCCAGCGCTTGCATCAGATCACGCGGTCCCGGGGTTCGCGGCCTTCAAAGAAATCATTCAGGTTATCGAGAACCCGAAACCCCATCGCCTCGCGCGCTTCACGGGTGGCGCTGCCCAGATGTGGCAGCATCACGAGGTTGTCGCATTGCAGCAGGTCCGGGCTGATACGGGGTTCACCATCGAACACGTCCAGCGCGGCCCCGCCGATCATCTCGAACATCAGGGCCTGGACCAGCGCCCATTCGTCGATCACCTCACCGCGCGCGGTGTTGATCAGAAAGGCGTCGGGCTTCATCAGGCCCAGTCTGCGCGCGTTGATCAGATGGCGGTTTTCAGCCCCGCCGGGGCAATGCAGCGAGACGAAGTCGCATTGCGGCAGCAAGTCGTCAATCGAGGCCACCTGCGTTGCATTGCACATGGCCAGTACATCCGGCGCTATCTGACTGCGGTTGTAGACGAGGATGTCCATACCAAAGCCATGATGCGCACGGCGGGCCATCTCTTGCCCGATGCGGCCATAGCCGATGATGCCCAGCGTTTTGCCGCTGACCTTGGTTCCAACCAGATGTGTGGGCCGCCATCCGGTCCAGTTGCCGGACCGCAGCTCGCGCTCACCCTCGCCCGCGCGCCGCGCCACCATCAACAGCAGGGTCATGGCGATATCGGCGGTGCATTCGGACAAAACATCGGGCGTGTTGGTCACGGTCATGCCCAGCTCACGCGCCGACGGTTCGCAGATGTGGCTGTAGCCAACGCCGTAATTGGCAAGGATCTTTGTCTGTGCACCGGGTACATCCAGCGCCTCGGCGCTGAGCGTGTCGGTGACGGTGGGCAGCACCGCGTCATAGGACTTCAACGCCAGCCGGATATCTGCCGGGGACATGGGCTTGTCCCCGGTGTTCAGAACAGCGTTGTAATTCTCGGCCAGCTGCGCCTCGACGGCGGCAGGCCAGCGACGGGTCACAAGTACCGAGGGTTTGACCATCACGCGGCCTCCATCACACGGGCAATTGTTTCACCGATCACAGCGGGGTTTTCGGCAACGGTCACCCCGGCGGCGGACAGGATCTCGACCTTTTCGCTGGCGCTTTCGCCAAAGGCCGAAATGATCGCACCCGCGTGGCCCATGGTGCGGCCTTTCGGGGCGGTCAGACCCGCGACATAAGCAATCACCGGTTTGGTGATGTGGTCGCGGATGTATTCGGCAGCCTCAGCTTCCTGTGGGCCGCCGATCTCGCCGATCATGGCGATGACATGGGTGTCCTCGTCCTCTTCGAACCGCTGCAGGATGTCCTTGAAGGATGACCCGTTGATCGGGTCGCCACCAATCCCGACACTGGTCGAGACACCGATGCCGCGTTCTTTCAGCTGCGCCGCAGCCTCATAGCCCAGCGTGCCCGAGCGGCCGATGATGCCGACATGGCCGGGCAGATAGATGTGACCCGGCATGATGCCCAGCAACGCCTTTCCGGGCGAGATCGTACCGGCACAGTTCGGCCCGGTCAGCACCATGCGTTTCTCTTTCGGATAGCGGTACATGTACCGTTTCACCCGGATCATGTCCTGCGCCGGAATCCCGTCGGTGATGCAGACGCAGTAGCGGATACCGGCATCTGCTGCTTCCATGATTGAATCAGCCGCAAATGGCGGGGGCACAAAAACAAGGCTGGCATCCGCGCCGGTCGCCTCGACAGCCTGTTTGACGGTGTCAAAGACCGGAACACCTTCGACGGTTTCCCCGCCTTTGCCGGGTACGACGCCGCCCACGACATTGGTGCCGTAGTTCAGCATGTCCTTGGTATGGAACCGGGCCATGCGGCCGGTGATGCCCTGCACGATGACGCGCGAGTCACGGTCGAGAAGAATGCTCATTTCACAGCCCTCATCTTGGTGCCTTGAGTAAGGTCGTTTTTCCATGCGCCAACAGCGCGTTCTGCCGCCTCCATCAGCGTTGTGGCGCGAATGATCGGCAGGCCGGACTTGGCCAGAATCTTCTGACCCTCTTCGACGTTTGTTCCAGCCAGCCGCACGACGACGGGCAGATCGAGGTCAAGTTCCCGCAGCGCCTGAACGACGCCTTCGGCCACCCAGTCGCAGCGGTTGATACCGGCGAAGATGTTGACCAGAATGGCCTGAACATTGTCGTCCGACAGGACCAGACGAAATGCCTTGGCCACACGTTCGGGTGAGGCCCCGCCGCCGATGTCGAGGAAGTTTGCAGGCTCGCCACCGGCCAGCTTGATCGTGTCCATCGTGGCCATCGCCAGACCGGCACCGTTGACGATGCAGCCGATATTTCCGTCCAGCCCGACATAGGACAATCCGCGGTCGGCCGCGCGGCTTTCGCGCGGGTCTTCCTGGCTTTTGTCACGCAGTTCAGAGATTTGCGGATGGCGGAACAGGGCGTTGTCGTCAAAGCTCATCTTGGCGTCAAGCGCCAGCACCCGGTCGTCACCCGTGATGACCAACGGGTTGATCTCGACCATTGTCGCGTCCAGCTCGCTAAAGGCGGCGTAGCAGCCTTGCAATGTACGCACCATTTGCTGGATCAGCCTGGGTTCAAGCCCCAGATTGAATGCGATCTCGCGCGCCTGAAACTCCTGAAGCCCAACCGCCGGCTCCACGATGGAGCGGACGATGCTTTCCGGGCGGTCAGCCGAGATATCCTCGATCTCCATCCCGCCCTCGGACGAGGCCACGATCATCACCCTTTGGCTGGACCGGTCGAGGACAAAACCGAGATAGATCTCGCGATCAATCGGCACGGCGGCTTCGACATAGACGCGATAGATGCCTTTGCCTTCGGGGCCGGTCTGGTGCGTGACCAGCTTGCGGCCAAACAGATCATCGCAGGCCTGATAGATTTCGTTTTCGGTGTTGCACAGCTTGACCCCTCCGGCCTTGCCGCGACCGCCTGCATGGACCTGCGCCTTGACGATCCATTTGTCACCGCCCAGCTCACGCGCCCGATAGGCCGCTTGTTCCGGACTGTAGGCCAGTGCGCCGGATGGTATGGCGACACCGAAATTCGAAAGAATTTCCTTTGCCTGGTATTCGTGAATATCCATCTGATCCGCTCCTGTTTATGCAGCGATTGAGGTACCGTAACGGCTTTCCAGCAGGTCTTCGATTGCGTCTTGGTCGACCGTTCCGCCCAGCTCTCGGATGGCTTCGGCGAACAGGCGCACAATCCGGCTGACGGCGTCGCGGTTCAATTGGTTGAGGATGCCGATGCGCACCTGCACGGGTGCGCTGAGCGTCGGCCAGATGCCAAACCCGCGCGCGCGGCAGTTCTGGACCAGCTCCATCTCGCGGCCAGCCAGTTCCGGGGGCAGGTTCAGCACGATCAGGCTGGGCATGTCGGAGGTGACCTCGCAGCCCAATTCGGTGACGGCGTCCCGCAGAACCTTCTCGTGCGTCTTGTACGACGCGGACCGCTTGGCCAGACCTTCCTGAAGGGTCAGGCGCAGGGATTCATGGAAGGCCGCAACGGCGTAGCCCGAATGGGTGCGGTGATAGGTGCCCTTTTCAACATCCTGCCCATCGACAATGCCCCAATGGCGGGCCTCAAAGATGGGATTGTGCACATAGGTATAGGCACCGGTGGTTTTCAGTGAGGTGATATAGGCGTCGGTAAAGCTGACAGGGGCATAGGTCAGCGGCAAGCAACACAGACCTTTCTGCGGGCAGGACGCCCATCCGGCGATACCCGGAAAATCGTCTATCGAGAAGTCATCGACGCCCAGAGACGACACCGCATCGATCAGACCCATCGCGCCATGACGTTCGCACGCGTCGGAAAATCCGCGCAGGTCATTGATGCGGCCCGATCCGGTTTCCCAATGCGCCATGAAAGCCCATTTCGGTTTGTGCTGCGCCAGCGTAGCTTCGACCAGATCACCGGTGACCGGCTGGCCGTGCGGAACCTCGATCACGGTGACGCTGGCGGCCTGAGGTGCCATCGGGTTGGCTGCATGTTCTTCGGGCGTCGCCGCCTTGATCCGCAGGGTCAGCGCGTCGATCCCCGAGAATGTCCCGTTGGCAAAAGCAACGACCTTATCGCCAGGCATGACAGCCGAAAACATGGTGTCCAGGGCGCTCCAACCGGTGCCGGCAACAGCAAAGGTATAGACGTTTTGGGTGCCCCAGATTTTCCGCAGCATGTGCTTGCATTCGACCATCCCCCTAAGGACGTCCCCCTGCATGTGATCGGCAACGCCTGCATTGGCAAAGGCCTTGAGGACGCGGGCATCCGTGTTACCCGGCCCCGGCCCCGCAGCGAGGGTCTGAGGGATTTCGAGCGGAGGGAAAATCTGAAAAGTCATGGTCTGGCATCCTCGGCTGTTGGCCGGGCATTGCGGCCCGTTGTGTCAAGTTACCGAGCAGGAAACGCGAGCTTGCCTTATGACGCAACGTAACTTACTACTGCTTTTGGATGGCCATTAGGATGGGGCAGTACCTACCCGTTTTGGTAAAAATACGAAGGTATACAAAGAAATGACCTATCCTTATGGGTAGGTTTTTCCGGAATCGGGGCAAAATCATATGGTTGAGACACCGAACAAACCCATCGACATCATGCTGGCGGACGGCAACCCGCTGGTTCTGTCGGCCATGTCCGAAATATTCGAGCGGGACCCCCGATTCTCGCTGATGGCCACGTCAGCAACGGCCGAAGGGTTTCTGGGAACGGTGATGCGGGTTCCCGTTCAGGTTGGTGTCGTCGACTGGACACTTCCGGTTTTGGGGGCCGCCAAACTGATTGAGGTTCTGCGCGATCAGCCCAACGCCCCGCGCTTTGTCGTTTATGGCGACACTGGCGGCGATGTCCCGCGATTGGCGATGCAGGCGGGTGCGGCTGGATTTGCCGCCCGCACGGGCGAGGTTGAGGGTCTGCTGGAAACCTGCGCCAAAGTTGCAGCGGGTAAGATGGTATTCCCGTTCATCGATATCCGGAAGATGCAACAGGACCCAATCCAGAGTCTGTCGCGTAAGGAACGCGCAATTCTGGAGGCGCTGGCCCAAGGAATGTCGAACCGGGACCTGTCGAAGGAACTTCAGATTTCGACAAACACGGTCAAGTTTCACCTGTCCAACATCTACGAAAAGCTGAGTGTCAAAAACCGCACGCAGGCCATTGCGTATTTCTATTCGTCTCAGCAGTCACGAAACTAGACCAAAGGCGATTTGGATGCCGGTGTTTCCGGGCAGGTTATTCGTCCAACTCTGACCAATTCTGGATACCGTCAGCAGCAAGAGACACGGTGCTTGTCCTGAGCGCTTTGCCGCGCGTGGCGGTAGGCACAACCCTGCGTTGCTTCCGCGAATCCCCCAAACATGTTACCTTGGGTCCCCTTTAATGATTTGACTTCTTTTTCTGACATCTCGTTTTTTTCAGCTCTTTCTCGAGAGGTGACGTTCATGTCCGACTCCAGCAGTGAGCCCCCGCGCATAACGCTGTCCATACCAAATCTTCGGCCAAACCCATCGATATCAGCGGAAATTTCCGGCACTGTCGCGGCTGGTGCGCACAGCGTTGAGGATCAGAAGCGGGTTGAGGCGGAAAAGCTCAAGGCATTGCGCCGCGGCGTCGGAATTGAGCTGTCCACGGAAGTGATCAACGATCTGGTCGACCGGCGTGTTCAGTCGACAGGCGCGGTTTTTCGCCAGCTTGCAACCATTCGCGAAGATCTGGCCGGAGGCTTTCTGGGGGCGGTCGTTCCCGCCCTTGCCCCGAAACTGCGGGGGGAACTGATCAACCCGGACGGGACCCCTGCCGAACGCGTGATCGTCGAGGTCCTGCGCCCCACCTTTACCGCCAATGAAGGGATCGACAATGCGGATTTCTCGTGGGCTGTCAAAGCCGCCGTCACGGACGCGCGCGGTCTCTTCTCGGTTGATCTGCCCAATCTTCGCCTGCCACAGAACGGCCTGCGGTTGCGGATCAGGGGTCAAAACACCACCCTGACAGAAGCCGTGCCGCGCGTTGACGCGCTGGACGGCGAAATGGGTCTTGTGGTGCTGGATCGCACGCTCCTCCCTTTGCAGCGTTCGATCGTCGGTGAGCTGGCCGATATCTTGCCGGTGGATCCCGAGGATGCTGAAGAAAACATATCCGATTTCACCGGTTCGCAGGCCCCTATCGTGCTGGGCGAGGGCGATTGCGCGTCGGAGTACCGAACCGAAGGCGGCACGGTTTCACGGCGGCGCTATTCGGTTCTGTACCGGCTGATTGATCCGCTCGTCGGGCCCAAGAATATCGTTCGAACACGCCCCATAGGCGGTGGCCGCTTTGTGACGACCATCCCGGGCACAACCTTTGCTCAGGCCAATCTGTCAGCCGAAACGCTGCTGGCCGCGTTCAACAATGACGGGGGTGATTGGGATTTTCGGGACCGAATTCCGATTGATGAACCCATTGATATCGAGGACTTCTTTGAAGATCTTGAAGAACGGCCGCAGGATGTGCCCAAAGCGTCGAGCCTTGCGCTTGGCTATATTGCCAAGATGCGGTCGACGGCCGTCCACGCTGGCATGTCTTTGGGTCGGTTGGTCTATTCCCTGCCGCTTGCCCCCGGAGAAGAGCAGCGGATTGTCGTGTCGGAACAGCGCGAGACACTGAGCGTACGTGAACGAGAGAGCCTGACCTTTGAAGAGCAACAGGAATTCGAAGAAGCCCGCGACACGTCCTTTGACAGTACGTTTGAAAGCGCGCTGGATGAGGTGATTCAGGGCACGTCCTCGTTTTCGACCCGCGCTTTTTCAAAGAGCTTCGGGGGCGCAGGTGGCGTTGGTGGCGGCCTGTTCGGAGGCATCGGGGCCATCGTTGGCGGCGTGGGCTTCAGCGGCGCACGGTCCAGTTCGAATTCTTCCGGTAATTCGTCCAACACGCAGAACACATCGCGCGATTTTCTGTCCGACACCCATGAGACATTCTCTGCCGCGCTTGAACGGGCGGCTTCGGTCAAGCGCAACTCGGCACGGACCAGTGTGCGCACTGCAACTGCGACGGATCGGCGGACGGCAACAACGAAATTCGTGGCCAACCGCAATCATTGCCACGCAATGACCATGCAATGGTTCGAAGTCCTGCGCGACTTTTCCCTGGAAACGCGTATCGAGGGCGTGCAGTTGGTGGTCTTTGTGCCCATGCAACTCATCCGCTTCCGCCGTCTGGGGCAAGGTGACCAGTTGCCGGGCAATGTCACCCGGTCCGGATTGCTGAGCCGGTACAAGGTCATCCTGCGCCATGCCGAAGTGTTCCGGCGCGTGTTCCGAAGCCGCCGCAGATTCCGCAGCGCACTGAAGCTGCTGGAAGAGTTTTATGCGGACAAGGATGCAACACCGCAGAACGCGCCCGGCGTCGCACAGGACATCGTCAGTTTCGAGGCGCAGGGCACGTTCATGCCCAATGATGACATTTCTGTCGTGATCTTCACGCAGGATGGCGACCGGGTCGGACCTGTTCCGCTGACCGGATCGCCGATAGACATCGACAACCTGCATGACCTGCCAGCGGAAACACGCGAGAACCTGCTTGTCCGGCTGGCTGATGCGCGGCGTGATCCGACCAAGCGCCGGACCTATACCGGGTCTGTGGCTTTGCCCCGTTCGGTCGAGCGGTCGGATATCGCCCGTGTCGAGCTGCGCAGGCGGACGGGTTCGTTTGCCTACTCGTTCTACACCGGTCCTGATCCCATCAATATTTTCAACATCTGGGAACATCTGGCCAATCTGGAAGATGCCGACGATCTGGATCGGGCGACCCGCAATATCAACCGCAGCCTTCGCACCACGATCTCGGGCTCGGACTTTGACGATCTGGTAGGACCGCCCATGGTCAGCGAGTTTGAGGCGCGTATGAATGAAAACGCCCAGACCGTTGTTGATGACAATACGTTCCAGGCGCTGCCTGCCACCCTGCCCTATTCGGTGCAGGAGGTGCCGGACGTTCTGTCACGCCGAGATCTGCGCCGCATCGAAGAAATGTACCAGCATGTTGTGGCCAACACCGTTCGCTATTCCCGCGTGATCTGGGCCAGCATGACGGACGAAGAACGTGCGATCCTGCTGGAGCGTTTCACCATCGGGGTACCGGAAGGCGGGCTGGACGATGCCTCAAGCGAGATATCGCTGCTCAGCACCGTTCAAAACAAGGTGCTTGGGTTCTATGGCAATGCCATGATCATGCCCTTCTCGATCCCGCCCGATCTGGCCGACCGGATGGAGATGCGGACCGGTGATATTCAGGACAGTCTTCTGGCCTTCCACCGCGAGGATTTCCGGCCACCGCGCCGCACGATCTCGCTGCCGACCAGAGGCCTGTTGGGCGAGGCCGTTCTGGGCCGCTGCAATTCCTGCGAGATGATCGACCATCGCCGCTTCTGGAACTGGCAGGACAGCCCGACACCGCCACCGGTTGGCGACGCGCCGGTCCTGCCTGCTGACAGTGACGCCATCTTTGGTACACGTGCGCCGTCAGACCTGCCGAACAACCAGCCTTCGAACACGCTGACCATTGCAGGGGGCGACATTGGCACCGGCCAGGCTGTGCCCACGTCGCAATTGGCCGAAATCCTCAAGGCTGCGCCCGATCTTGCGCGGGCGGGAACCGATCTGACGGGTCTGAAGGAGTTGCAGGCGCAACTGGCGCTTGAAACGCAATCTGTTGCCGCCGGTCGGGACAAGGCCATCGACACGGCAACGGATCTGACGAAAGAACTGGTTGGAAAGGCCACGGAACTTGCGGGTAAAGGTCAGGAAATCGCTGCCGCCCGCAAAGAGGAAGAAGCCAAGAAGGCCGCCGCTGACAAGAAGGCATTCGACGCCAGCAATGCCGCCAAGATCAAGGGGTTTGAGGATATTGCCAAGAACGCTTCGGGTGTTTCCGCGCTGATCGGTGGGCAACCGGATGGCAACCGGGCCGGTTTCGTTCAAAACCTGTTCAAGGATTTCCCCGGCGGGGCTGCTGCTTTGGCCAACCCATCCAACACGCTGCTTTTGGCCAAGCTTTTCGGGGCCTTCACCAAGGCGAACGCGGATGCCGATGACGGCAGCGCGACCAAGGCCGGCAGCCAGTCGGTGCTGGATTTCCTCAATGGCCTGAACGCCCCTGCGGAGGACGACAATGAGTGACACGAGCACAAATGTGACGGACAAACCGGGAATCGATGAAAGCCTTGCCGAGGCGATCATCAACATCCTTGAAACGACCAATTCTCCGGCGATCCAGCGCGCCCGTGAGGTGATTGCCCATAGGCTGGCCATTGCGGGCGATATTGCCCCTTCGCGCATCCCTGCGCCGCGCAACATCACCGAGATCGGCGGCTATATCAATCTGCTGAGCGAGTATGGTGAGTCCGAACAGCGCGCACGCATGATCGCGGCCGCTTTGGGTATCGCGGGACCGCAGATTTCGCTGCCGCAGCCGGGTGCCATTCCGCCGATGTCTTTCATCACCCGCGACGGGGCAAGGCCCGTAGGTCCGCAACAAGCCAGTTTCCCGCTGAGCTTCACGATCCGCAGTGATTTCGTTCCGGCCTTCGACAATGCGTTGCAGGAAATCGCGATACGTGGCGGTGCGGTGCCGATCCTGACACCTGTCAGGGTCCTGCCGGCCGCCGGATCAGGCCCGGTGACCGACGGTATTGCACAGCTGGCTTTGATCGGTCGGACCCTCAGCCTGGCACCAACTGCGGCGCTGCATGCCGTGGCCACCGACCCCCTGTCGCTCAGCCGTCCGACTGCGGGTGGCGGGTTCGAGGTTCTGGCACGGGTCATCGACGCCGCCGCCCCGATTGCCGGGACCATCGCGGCGGCAGACTGGACAAGCTGGGAATGCGATGCTGCTGCCTGTTCCGAGGTTGACAGCAACGATGCGCGCTTTGCCCTTACACCGATCCTGAATGCGGCCGGTTGGCACCAGGCGGCTGATCCCGGCAATCCCACCAGCCTGTCCGATCCCGGCAGCTGGGCCGCGTGGCAGAACATCACCGGGCTTGTACCCGGCGTCACGCGGTTCGCGGATGAGCTGCAATTGCTGTACCCTGCCGAGATGCTCATCACCTCGCCGGTTTTCAATCAACTGGACAATGTCTGGACGGGAAGCACCTTTGCCGCGCCATAGGACCCCCTCTGCGACCGCAACAATGTGATTTGGCGGCACTTGGTTTTTGGGGTTACGCTTGAACAGGAGGGGCGCTATGCAAAACCCGGAACGTTTCGAAAAATTCTACTTTGCCAAAGTTGGCATGGGCGAAGCCTGCGGTTGCGCCGAGCGCATCATCGACGTTTTCGAGTTCAACCGAAAAGGTGGCGCGCAATCAAAACACCCGGTGAAACAGGACCGGCGCAGACGCCTGTCGTTTCGGGCATGGGCGGTCAGATATGGGCTTATGAGCCGGAAGCGGCAGGGCTGAACCCGGATTGGTCCTGTCAGACAGCAACCAGTTTTCCGTCTCGCAAATCCAGCGCATCCGGTGCCAGTTCAGCACGGAAGGCCGGGGAATGGCTGACAAGAAGGATCGCTTGCGGCAATTCCCGGAGGATTTCCAGCAGCCGGGCCTCGTTCCGTGGGTCCAGCGCGTTGGTGGGTTCATCAAGCAGCAGAACCTCGGGCTCCATCGCCAGAACGGTCGCCAGCGTAACCAGCCGTTTTTCACCCCCTGACAATTTGTGGGTGATGCGGTTCTTCAGATGCATCAGGTCCAGATCACTCAATACGTTTTCAACGATAGCAAGCGCTTCGTCGCGCGTTCTGCCCAGGTTGAGCGGGCCAAAGGCGATATCCTCGGCGACGGTCGGGCAGAACAGTTGATCATCCGCATCCTGAAACACAAGCCCCACCCGGCGGCGTACGTCGTGAAAATCGGCCTCTTGCACCCTTTGCTGACCAAAGATCGTGACCGTGCCGGACCGTGGGCGCTGCAAGCCAAGCGTGATGCGCAGCAAGGTCGATTTTCCCGCCCCGTTCGGACCCGTCAGCGACAGGCGTTGACCGGCGGACAGGCTGAGGCTGGCACCGTCCAGAACGGGTGGCTGACCAGGGTAGGCAAAGCAGATATCTTCAAGCGCAATCAGTGTCATGCCAAATCCAGTATGATCAGACCCGCGCAAAGGGCACCAAGACCTGCGGCAAAAACGATGTCCCTTCGGGTCAGGGCAAAGTCCTGAAGCAGCAGCATACGGCCTGAAAACCCCCGGCATTTCATCGCATCAAGTATGCGTTCGGATCTTTCGATCGCGCGCACCAGCATCATGCCCACGAGATAGCCAAAACTACGATAGGTGTGCCAGTTTGTTGCCGGGCGAAAACCGCGTACCTTCATGGCCGCGCGCAGGCGCAGGTATTCTTCCCGCAGAACCTCGATATAGCGGATGGTGAACATCAGAAGGTGAACCAGCTTTTCGGGGCAGCGCAGGCGGTGCAGGGCGTGGCCAAGCGTGACCGGCTCCATCGTGCCGACCAGCACCATCAGGGACAGGATGACCGCGTTGGCCGTCAAGGCGATCTCGACCGCTTTCCAGAAACCCTGCCAGCTTGCGGGAAACCCCCAGAGCGTGAACATCGGGTCGCCGGGCATGGAGAATGGCAACAGCACCAGCATGAAAAGGATGAACCCATCCATCATGGCCATGCGTTTCAACGTTTTCCGCCAGGGCAGACGCGACGCGGCAAGAAGCGAAAGGGACACCGCCAAAGCCGCGCACAGCGCTGTCAGCGAGGACACCGCGACAGTCACCACCGCGAAGACAACCGCCATGACGATCCGCATCCTTGGATCAAGCGGGTTGATCGCGCCGCGCCGCTGCGCGCCCGCTTTGATCAGCGTGCTTTCCTGTTGCCCCAGAACGTGCGCCATCAGGCCGCCAGCTTGCGGCGTGCCGCAAAGTAAAAGCCCAGACCAAACAGACCGACGATATATCCGATCCCACCCAGAACAGTTTGCAGGTCATTTTGTTCGCGGTAAGCCGCTATTTCCCGACGCAGCGGGCGCAGCTCATCCCGCACGGCCCTGGCAATGACCTGTTGTTGTTCATCGCTGAGCACCGCCGCTGTCTGGGCAGGTGCGTTTGTCGGCGCGGTGTCGGGTTCCGCTTCAACGCCCATGATCCGGGCGACATCCGCAGCGGGCATGGTGACCTCGGCCACATGCCCGGCACCAAGGTTTGCAAAGAAAGTATGGGCCACCGGCGCGTTTGGCGTGTAGATAAAGAACCCGTCTGCATCTGTTACGATACGGCCCAGCTCGGCTCCGTCCGGGCCGTTGACGATGACCTCGGCCCCGCTTGCCATGTCACCATTGGAAAAGCCGATTTCGCCTTCGATGGCGTCACCGGATTCAAACACTCCGGCTATGACCTTATGCGCCAAGGCAGGTGCGGGTGCGCAGCACAGCGCCAGAATGATCGCCAGGTACCTCACGCGGCCGCTCCTTTGACAAACAGCTCGGGCTTGACCTTGCGCGCCAGCAAAACCGCGAACCCGGTCAGGATCGCCTCAATCGCCATGACAGGAATATGTGCAAAGAAAACAAGCTTGGCCGCTGGCAGGAATGCATCCCCGGACAAGGCCAGTGAAAACGCAACCATGCCGGTTGTAGCGGCGATGGCAAAGGCACCGCCGACCCCGCCCCATATCGCACCTTGCAGAGGTGAGCCATGGGCGATCAGGCGGCCAAAGATCAGCCCGGCCAAAACCGCGGGCAACGCGATGTTCAGGGTGTTGATCCCCAATACCGTCAACCCGCCAAAGCCAAAGAAGACGGCCTGCAGCAAAAGCCCGACGAACAGGGCCGGGAATGCGGCCCAGCCCAACAAAAGCCCGGCCATTCCGTTGAGGATCAGATGCACTGACGAAGGGCCAATCGGCACATGAATCAGCGATGCCACGAAAAAGCTGGCAGACAGCACTCCCGCAGTGGGGATGCGATCAAGATCCAGCGACCTGAGGCCCATGGCAATTCCACCCGCAGCAGCGACTGCACCGCCGATCACGACAGGGTTGGACAAGGCTCCGTCAACGATGTGCATCTACGGTTACTCCAAATCCCAGGCGCGGATCCAGATCACCGCGTCCTGGCTGAGTTCTTTGCCGTTGTGTTCGGTCACGGGACCGGCGCCGAGTGCGGCAAATCCCCAATATCCGGCTTTTGGAACGCCGAACGTGAAATACCCGTTATCATCCGAAATTGCGACCAATGCACCACCCGGCATCGGCGAGACCGACGGGGCGGAAGCGGCCGCGCTTTCCATGTCCGGTTCTGCGGCCATGTACTCGATCTCGATCTCGGCACCCGCAACCGGTTGGCCTTCGGCCATAACCCGACCTGTAAACGTCGAACCCGCGATGATGTTGGTTGGTTTGTTGAGCGGGATGATCTCAACCGGCAAGCCCACCGGGTTCATCCAGTCGGTCGGCAGTTCGTTGCGGTTCAGGAATGCCTTGGCAATCTGCTGGATATAGATATTCTCGGATTCCTCGTAATAGGGCTGGGGAACAGTCACCAGCACATAGTCGCCCGACCGTTTGACGGGAACATAACCCTTGAATGCCGCGCCTTCGTTTTCGCCACCGGTGAAACGCACGGGTTCCAGGGTATCCAGCAGGTCGGTTTTCTGACCGTTGTGGATCACGTAGAATTCCTGCGGCTTGTCCAGATCCATAACGTGCCCGTTCGAGAACGGATGCCAAAAGATCAGCTTGACCGGAACATTCCCCGGTGCGTCGATCATGGTGTCAGCGGTGTATTCCAGCAGGAAATGAGCATTTGCCATCGCTGGAAGCGCTATCGCCACAGCGGCTGCGGAAAGCAGCTTGGTCATCAATAGTCGTCCTTGTCCCATCGTACCAACCCCGGTACGAGATGCGTTTTGACTGCGGGGATGTCCAAGCTAAGCTGCTTTTTCAAGCATCCTGCTCCGACGCACATCCCGTCGCCGATTAGGAGTGCCCTTGTCAAAGGCACATGTCCGGCAGGTATCCTGACTTGCGGGTCAAAGCGTTGGGCTGGCCTTCCCGGATTAACACCAGTGGCACTTCAGCCCTGCTCGCCGCTTACAGTTGCGGGTGCAGTTGCGGAATTGGGCCAAAGCCCGCACCGCATTCCCTATTGATTCCAGAGCACGCCCCGGAACCGGACATGCCGAGCGGCTTGCCAGACTTCTTCGGCATCCGTCAACGATCAATTGCGCTGGCTGTCAAAAAGTTTAGCGGGCGATGCCCTTTTTCCGACGGATCCGCTTTGGATGCAGGTCAGGGTTTTTCGGGAATGAACCTACCCTTCGAGCAGGTATCTTTCCGACAATGGCAAACTGGCCGCCCCCAATGAGCGGGCATCCGGGCCTGCCGTCCCCACCTGCACCAAGGGCCGTTCAAGCCCGGTCAGGTTCATGTCTGATAGCTTGACCTCGACCAATTCCACCAGCCGCGCCTTGATGCCTGTGGGCATCCAGCCATCAATCTTGACAGATTCGAAGTCGATCAGGCTGCAAGACGAGACGATGGCATGTGCGATCCCGTGCGCCGCCTGTTTCAACCAGTTCTCAAGGTGGGTTTCCGGTATGTCCCAATGCTGTGTCGTTTCCCAGATTGAGCCGGCTGTTTCGGCATTCCCACCAACTGCGCGCTCCAGCACATAAAGACTGGCGACATCTATCAATGGTTTTACTCCGCCTGCGTCGTCCGGCACAGGCAATGGACCAAGCGCACCGGCATTTCCCCGCCCCGAAAAGATGGAGCCGTTCAGAACCACTCCACCCCCGATGAAGAAGCCGACATAGAAATACAGGAAATCTCGTGGACCTTCCGCAGGGCCAAAGACCAGCTCGGCACCGCAGGCGGCCGTTGCGTCGTTCTGCAGGAATACCGGCAAGTCATAGCTTGCGGCCAGCGCGCCTTTCAGGTCCGCGTCACGCCACGGATCCATTTTCTCCTGCGGAACCTGCAATGTCTGCGCCCAGTCCCAAAGGTAGAACGGCATCGCAATCCCAAGACCCGCGATCCGGCTGCGCGCCTCGGGCGACAGTGACGCCATCACTTTGTCGAGGCTTTCTTTGGAAAAGCTCAATGTCGCCTCGGGTGTCGGAAAATCATAAGTCCGCCGCTCACGGTGCCTGACATTGCCAAGGAAATCCGTCAGCACCAATTCGGTACTGCGCCGCCCGACTTTGAGCCCAAAGAAATAAGCGCCATCCGGGTTCAGGCGCATGGGAACCGAGGGCTGTCCGACTTTTCCCCGGATCGGTTCGCCCCGCAGAAGCAGCCCATCGGTTTCCAACTGGCGCATGATGACCGAGACCGTCTGCGCCGACAGCCCGGTCATCCGCGCGATTTCAGATTTTGCGAGGGCCTGATGGCGCCGGACCAGTGACAGGACAAGCCGTTCATTTCGGGCCCGCATTCCACTTTGGTTGGTGCCGCGCATATCTGGCTCGCGTACGCCAGTGGTATTGTCCAAAGAGTTCATTGCAGACACGGCCATCCCCTTCATGACGACAATGTTGAAACCCTTCCTTTCTGTCAATAATAATTAAGAGTGATTTATTTATTGACTCGAAATTCGAATCTTGTGATGGTTTTCACGTTCGATCGGGCCGGTTTTCGCCTGATCAGACGTATGCCCGGACGGGCATTGGGAAAACTGGGAGGACTACCGATGAAACTTGCGAAACTTGCAGGCGCTACGGCGCTGGCGGTTACGGCCATGGCAAGCAGTGCAATGGCCGAAGGTGAAACCGTTTGCCTGATCACCAAGACGGATACCAACCCTTTCTTTGTCAAAATGAGAGAGGGTGCGACCGCTAAAGCCGAAGAGCTTGGCATGACGCTGAAGGCCTTTGCCGGCAAAGTCGACGGCGACCACGAAACTCAGGTTCAGGCCATCGAAACCTGCATTCTGGATGGCGCAAAGGGTATCCTGCTGACCGCGTCGGATACGTCGTCCATCGTTCCGGCGGTGCAGCAGGCCCGCGATGCCGGGCTGCTGGTGATTGCGCTGGACACCCCGCTTGAGCCCATCGACTCGGCCGACGCGACCTTTGCCACCGACAATTTCCTTGCGGGGCTTCTGATCGGACAATGGGCAAAAGCCACTCTGGGAGATGCGGCAAACGACGCCAAAATCGCCACGTTGGACCTTGCGGTCAGCCAGCCCACTGTGGATGTGCTTCGCAATCAGGGGTTCCTGCAGGGGTTCGGTGTTGATCTGGCCGATCCGAACGTGATTGGCGATGAAGACGACCCGCGTCTTGTTGGCAGCGATGTCACCGCTGGCAACGAAGAAGGCGGCCGCCGCGCGATGGAGAACCTGCTGGCCAAAGACCCGATGATCAACGTGGTGCATACCATCAACGAACCGGCGGCAGCGGGTGCTTACGAGGCGCTCAAGGCTATCGGGCGCGAAAATGACGTGCTGATCGTTTCCGTCGATGGCGGCTGCCCCGGCGTGCAGAACGTGGCGGACGGGGTCATCGGCGCAACATCCCAGCAATACCCGCTGCTGATGGCATCGCTGGGCGTTGAGGCTGTCAAGAAATGGGCGGACGAAGGGACGAAACCCGAGAACACACCCGGTAAGGACTTTTTTGACACTGGCGTGGCGCTTGTGACGGATAAGGCCGCCGACGGCGTCGAGTCCATCTCGGTTCAGGAAGGCATGGACCTCTGCTGGGGTTAAGCTGAACGTGTGGAAGGCCGCTGCGCGGCCTTCCACTTATCAAAACCACCCACACGCCCGAAACCTTGCTAAAGTCGTCATAAACCTGACGCTTTGGGGGAAGTTCCATGTCCGATTCTTCACGACAAGCCGACGATTTCGAAACCGCCGCAAAGGGCAGCCCAGAGCAAGTTGCCGAATTTGACGATCACCAACGCGGATTTGTCGGAACTGTTCAGCATTTTCTGCATGTGAACCCGTCGCTGGTCCCGCTGATTGTCCTTGTCGCTGCCATCGTCATCTTTGGTGTCTTGCTGGGCCCCAAGTTCTTTTCGCCCTTTGCGCTGACATTGATCTTGCAACAGGTTCAGATCGTCGGGATCGTTGCCGCGGCGCAGAGCCTTGTGATCCTGACCGCAGGCATCGACCTGAGTGTTGGGGCCATCATGGTGATGTCGTCGGTTGTGATGGGGCAATTCACTTTCCGCTATGGAATGCCTCCTTCGGTTGCGATTGTGTGCGGCCTTGCTGTTGGCTCGGCAATCGGGGCCTTGAACGGGTTTCTGGTCAGTCGCATCAAGCTGCCACCTTTCATCGTCACCCTTGGCATGTGGCAGATCGTTCTTGCGGCGAATTTTCTTTATTCACAAAACGAAACGATCCGGTCGCAGGAGATTGAGGAACACGCCGCCATCCTGCAACTGTTTGGTGCCAAGTTTAACGTGGGCGGGGCGGTGTTTACCGTCGGCGTCGTCTTCATGCTGGCGCTGATCCTCGTCCTTGCATACGCGTTGCGGCACACGGCCTGGGGCAGGCATGTTTATGCCGTCGGGGATGACCCCGAAGCGGCAGAGCTGTCCGGTGTCAACGTACACCGCACGCTGATATCCGTGTACATGCTGTCCGGCCTGATCTGCGCCTTTGCGGGCTGGGCCCTGATTGGTCGGATCGGGTCGGTTTCGCCAACCTCGGGCCAGCTGGCCAATATCGAAAGCATCACGGCGGTCGTGATCGGAGGGATATCGCTGTTTGGCGGTCGCGGGTCTATTCTGGGGTCCCTGTTCGGTGCCCTGATCGTGGGTGTCTTTACGCTTGGGCTGCGGTTGTTGGGCGCGGATGCACAATGGACGTTCCTGCTGATCGGCATCCTTATCATCGCAGCGGTCGCGGTCGACCAGTGGATCAGAAAGGTAGCAGCCTGATGGAACCCATTCTCAAAGGACGGAACCTTGTGAAACGCTACGGCAAGGTGACTGCGCTGGATCACTGCGATTTTGACCTGATGCCGGGTGAGATTCTGGCGGTGATCGGCGACAATGGCGCGGGTAAGTCGACTCTGATCAAGGCAGTGTCGGGCGCAGTGACGCCAGACGAAGGCGATGTTTGGCTGGAAGGTCAAAAGGTGAATTTCCATTCACCGATCGACGCGCGTGAAGCCGGTATTGAAACCGTGTACCAGACGCTTGCCATGTCCCCTGCCCTGTCGATTGCGGACAATATGTTCATGGGGCGGGAAATTCGGCGAAAGGGGCCGCTCGGGTCGTGGCTTCGCATGCTAGACCGTCCGGCGATGGAAAAGTTCGCCCGCGAAAAGCTGAGCGAACTGGGTCTGATGACCATCCAGAATATCAATCAGGCCGTCGAAACCCTGTCGGGTGGACAACGTCAGGGCGTTGCCGTGGCACGCGCGGCGGCGTTCGGGTCCAAGGTCATCATTCTGGACGAACCGACAGCAGCACTGGGCGTAAAGGAAAGCCGCAGGGTCCTTGAACTGATCCAGGATGTGAAATCACGCGGCATTCCGATCATCCTGATCAGCCACAACATGCCCCATGTTTTTGAAGTCGCAGACCGGATTCACGTGCACAGGCTGGGAAAACGCCTGTGTGTGATTGACCCCAAGGACTATTCGATGTCCGACGCCGTAGCATTCATGACCGGGGCCAAGGACGCACCGCCCGAGGATCAGGCTGCATGACCGGTGGCAGCACCGCCCCTGACGTTCTGGCCGACAGCATCGTCGACGCCGTTGAGGCGCTGCCGCCGGCCCGACACCGGCAACTTGTCGCGATTGCGGGCCCGCCCGGATCCGGGAAAAGCACCGTTGCCAGCCTTGCCACGGCCAAGCTGAACCGGCGCGGCGTGTCAGCAGGGCTTGTGCCAATGGACGGTTTTCACTTTGACAACGCGATCCTGAAGGAACGCGGGCTTTTCGCCCGCAAGGGCGCGCCGGAAACCTTCGATCTTGCCGGGCTTCATGCCTTGCTTGTGCGTTTGCGCACCGAAGATGAAGTTGCAATTCCGGGCTTCGACCGAAAGCTTGATCTGGCGATCGCTGCCCGATCAATGATCTCGCCTGATCAGCGGGTCATTCTGGTTGAAGGCAATTACCTTTTGCTGGATGAACCGGGCTGGGTGGGCCTTCATCCCTTATGGGCGCTCAAGGTGTTTCTGGGCGTCGATCTTGCTACACTGGAAACCCGGCTCACCGACCGTTGGGTTGGGTTTGGGCTGGACAAACAGTCCGCAAGAGAGCGGGCGCTTTCAAACGACATTCCGAATGCCGAGCGGGTGATCCGGAACTCGGTACAAGGCGACCTGAACCTGTGACATCTTAGGGCGGGTCAGTCAGAGCGCCCGTGTCACTTGTCTAGTAGGTGGGCGGAACAAGACCGGCCTGAAACCACTTCACGAAAGACACGATAGAAAACACGGGCAGCCCTGTGGCGCGCTGAATATCGGGCGCGTAGGGGCACATATTCGTGCATTCCAGCACGATCGCGCCAAGATCGGTGTGTTCCGATGTCAGGGCCATTGCGGCTTCGACATTGTCTTTGCGGGCCTTTTCCACATCAAGACCAAGCTCATTTCCAAGGATTGCGCGGGTGAACTCCGCCCCGCCTTCGGTTGTGCCGATAGGCGTGTCCAATGGAACATTGGCGGCCAGCAAGTGATCTTGGGTCAGAGTGGAGGCTGATATGGTCAGAACCCCGGCGCGTTTTCCCGCCGGCAGGATGCGGTTGACCATTTCAACCTGCATCAGGGACGATGTGGCCACCGGAACCGGGACCGCCTGGGCCAGCTCTTTTTGGAACAGCGACAGAAACCCGCAATTGGTGGTAATCCCGTCCACACCATCTTTGACAAGCTCCTGCGCCGCGTCGATGAACACGTCGAGCATGCCTTCGGCTTTGTGCCGTACCACCCGATCCGGCGAGGCATCGCGCACAATGCGGTAGTGAACCGGAAAGGGCCAGGTCTGCGCGTTGCCCATATCGCCGGGAATGCGGGGAAAGCGGGCATCCAGCATCAGAATGCCGACAGACGCGCCGTAGATGGATTTGCCGCCCTGCGCGATCATCCCTCAACCTCCTCGATGATACGGGTCGAAATATCGTCCGACCCTTCCATGTAGATGTTCGAAATCCCGTGACGCACGGCATCCTGCACCTGATCCATACGCTTGGAGATATGTGCAGCCAGAACCCGTGCCGCCTCATCCGCGTTCCGGTCCATCAAAGCCTGCATGACGCGTTTGTGTTCGTCCTTTGAGCGTTGCACGCGGTCCAGGCTCATGGAAATCCAACGGATATAGCGGATACGGTCGTTGATCCGCGCCAGGGTTTGCAGCAGTTCCATGTTTCCCGACAGCTTCGCGATACCCAAATGAAACGCCTCATCCCGGTTGACGGCTTCTTCGACAGTCAGACCGGTGATGTCGATGCCCGTTGCGTAAAGCTCGTCCCGCAGCAATTGCAGGTCGTGGTCCGATGCCTTGGCACAGGCCGCACGCGCCGCCGCTGTTTCGATGATCTGGCGCAGTTCGAACAGGTCGAACACGCTTTGCGCGTCCAGCGGGCGGCAGAAAAAGCCTTGTCCGGGGCGGAAGTCGAAAAGCCGTTCGGCAACCAGACGGTTCAACGCCTCGCGCAGCGGGGTGCGGCTGACGC
This sequence comes from Ruegeria sp. O6, assembly GCF_056535045.1. NCBI lineage: Bacteria > Pseudomonadati > Pseudomonadota > Alphaproteobacteria > Rhodobacterales > Roseobacteraceae > Ruegeria > Ruegeria sp. O6. The sequence goes on from NZ_JBQERM010000023.1 coordinate 23,380, forward strand.
CCAGATCCCTGGACAACGCCACTTCGTTCAGGCGGTCGCCGGGGCGCAGGCGAAACGAAACCGCCATCGCCTTGACCTGATCATAGATATCATCGACGCGCGGACCCGCCATTACCCCTGCCCTTCTTCGTTTGAATCACAGGTGCCACACGCTGAGCTTGAAATCAATATACAAAACTGTATACAGGCCTGAGTACAGTTTTAACACAAGGGACTCGCAACCATGACAGGGACAAATTTTCTGACCGGAGCCGAAGCCATGGTGCGTATGCTGGAAGCGCATGGTGTGACGCATATGTTTGGCCTGTGCGGCGATACCACTTTGCCCTTTTATGATGCCCTTGCCCGGATGGATCACGGCATTCAGCACATTCTGACACGGGATGAACGGCACGCGGCCTATATGGCGGATGGCTATGCCCGCGTCACCGGCAAGCCCGGCGTGTGCGAGGGCCCGTCCGGCGGTGGTGCGACCTATATCTTGCCCGGAGTGGTCGAGGCCAACGAAAGCTCGGTTCCGATATTGGCAATCACGTCGGATGTGGCGACGACCAGCCGCGGTAAATACCCGTTGACCGAACTGGATCAGCCTGCGCTGTTCCGGCCTCTGGCCAAATGGAACACATCCCTCGACGACGCAGCGCGGCTTCCGGCCATGGTTCGGGCCGCCTTCAGGGCGATGACGACCGGCACGCCCGGTGCGACGCATCTGGCGCTGCCGTTTGACACGCAGAAGGGGCAGGTAGACGAGGCTGAAATCTGGGCGGATGACAGGCACCGCAGCTATCCCGCTGAACGGGCCGCACCTGACCCGGACGCCATCGAAGCAGCGGCTGCCATTCTTGCAGGGGCCAAATCCGCGGTTGCGGTCTGTGGTGGCGGGCCGGTTTTGTCCCGGGCGACCGATGCGCTGCGCCGGGTTGCAGGCCTGCTGGACATGCCCGTGGCCACGACCGTGTCGGGTCAGGGGTCCATTGCCGAGACCGACCCGCTTGCCCTGGGCGTTGTCGGGTCGAACGGGGGCATCCCGGCAACCCGCGCAGTCGTGGATCAGGCCGATGTCGTTTTGTTCATTGGCTGCCGCGCCGGTTCGGTCACAACGGAACGGTGGCGAAGCCCCGGGCGCAGCACCACGATCATCCATATCGACAGCGATCCGATGGTGATCGGCGCCAATTACCAGACCGAAGTGGCTATCTGCGCTGATGCCCGTCTGGCGCTGGAGGCTTTGGCGCTGGCACTGGAAAACCGGCAGGACCTGACCAGCCAAGGCGGAGCAGCCAAAGCCCGCGCCGCTTGGGAGGCCAAGAGGACCGCGTTCGCCCCGCTGGCCGCAAGTCGCGAGACGCCGATCCGGCCCGAGGCTGTCATGGCGTCCTTGATGGACATTCTGGATGACGACTCGATTGTGGTCGCTGACCCCGGCACCCCCTGCCCCTATTTCAGCGCATATTACCGCTGGCGGAAACCGGGGCGCCATTTCATCACCAACCGGGCACATGGGGCGCTGGGGTATTCGCTGGGCGCGGCCATGGGGGCACATGTCGGGCGGCCATCGGTTAAAACCCTGTCGGTCATGGGCGATGGCTCGTTCGGGTTCACCTGCGGCGAGTTTGAAACGATGGTCCGGCACAATATGCCAATCACTTCGATCGTCTTCTCGAACTCAGTCTTCGGATGGATCAAGGCTGGCCAGAAAGCGGGATTTGGTCAGCGCTATTACAATGTTGATTTCAACCGGACAGACCACGCCGCTGTTGCGGCGGCCTTTGGCGTCAAATCCTGGACCGTCAAAGACCCCGAGGATCTGACGCGCGTGCTGAAACAGGCGATTGAGCATGACGGCCCAACACTTGTCGACATTCACTCACAGCCGCTTCACGAAGCGGCCGCACCGGTCTCGGAATGGGTCGCGTAAGCGGCAATTGACGGGGTCAACTGGGCCAGAAATTCCTGCGCAATCGTGGACAGAGGGCGTCCCTTTGCCGTGATGATCGCAAGATCCAGCATGACTGGCGGCGCAAATGGGCGGGTCAGATACCCGCTCTCGTCGTCAAAGGTCACGGTAAAGGGGTCGATCATCGCGACCCCCATACCCTGTTTTACAAAGCTCAGCAGGTTTTCGGAAAGATGGGTGTGTATCTGGGTGCGCCATGTGTGACCGGATGTCTGAAAGATGTCGCGGGTCCGGCGATGGGTCTGATGTTCCGGCCCCATTACGATGAAGGGTTCGTTTTCCAATATCTCTGGCGTCAGAACGTCGTGCTCGGCCAAGGGACTGCCCTCAGGAAAAGTCGCGAGCGTTTCAAACTGAAACTCCTGATAGTTCAGTGTGTCATGCAGAATGGGCATCTCGACAATACCGATTTCAAACAGGCCCGAGATGACCCATTCCTGAATCTTGGATGAATATTGCGACTGAAAGCTGACAGACAGGTTGGGGCGCGTTTTGGCAAACCGCGCGATCTCGCGGGGCATGAAACCAAAGGACAACAGGTGCGGCGCGGCAACCTGCAACTGTCCGGGATGTTTGTTTTGCAAATCGGTCACGGCCTGCGCCACGTGGTCCAGCCCGCGCACGACCGTGTCGACCTCGCGAAATAGCATCTCGGCCTCAGGGGTTGGCAGCAATCGGCCTTTTGTCCGTTCAAACAGAGGCAGACGCGCTTCGCGTTCAAGCTGTGCCAGAAGGTTGCTGATGCCGGGTTGCGATATCCCAAGAACCGAGGCCGCGCCGGTCACAGTTCCGGTTTCCATTATGGCATGAAAAGCCTGAAGTTGGCGAAAGCGCAGGGACAACGATGATCACATCACTTTTTCTGATGAACTTACGAAAATATAGTATTTGAAATGATAGTCCGGTCAAGGCAGGCTTTCCCCATCGACAGGGGGCGAAATGAGCAATCTGGCACAGAAAATCATCGGTTATGACCTGTGGCATCTTGAACTGCCGGTCACATCCCGCCGGGATCACGGCATCGGATCGGTTGAAGGCGTTTGCGAAGTCGTCATCCTGCGCCTGACATCCGAGGATGGCACCCAAGGGTATGGCGAGGCGTCGCCCTGGTCGGTATTCACCGGAACACCCGAAGCGAGTTTTGCCGCGCTGGACCGTTATCTGCGCCCTCACGTTCTTGGGGCATGCGTTGGGGATCGGGCCGCCATCATGGCACGTGCGGCTTACGCCGTGGCACATTGCACCGAAGCCAAGGCCGCGCTGGAAACCGCGCTGTTGGATTTGGCAGGCCGGATCAGCGGTGTTCCGGTCTGGTCCTTGTTGGGTGGTCGCTTCCGCGACAGCATTCCGCTGAGTTGTTCCATCGCAAATCCCGACTTTGCCCAGGACATCGAACTATTGGCACGCCTGCGTGAGGATGGTGTTCGGATTGTCAAACTCAAGACCGGGTTCAAGGATCACGCCTTCGACATCATGCGGCTGGAGTACCTTGCCCAGAACGACCCGGAGCTCTCGGTCCGCGTGGACTATAATCAAGGGCTCAGCATTGATGATGCGCCATCGCAGGTGCGGGACGTCGCTCAGTTCAAACCGGATTTCATTGAACAACCTGTCCGCGCCCATCAGTTTGGCATGATGGCAAAGCTGCGGCAGATGACGGATGTTCCCCTTCTGGCCGACGAAAGCGTCTTTGGCCCCGAAGACATGGAGCGCGCGGCACGCGAAGGGATCTGCGACGGGGTTTCGGTGAAGATCATGAAGTCAGGCGGCCCGACCCGCGGGCAGACGGTTGCGCGCATCGCTGCGGCCCATGGCCTGACGGCCTATGGAGGTGACATGTTCGAGGCTGGCCTGGCCCATTTGGCGGGCACGCACATGATTGCCGCGACACCGGAAATCTCTCTGGGCTGTGAGTTTTATCAGGCGTCCTATTTCCTGAAAGAGGACATTCTGGAGCAGCCATTTCAGGTCAAGGACGGTCAGGTTTGCGTGCCTCAAGGCCCCGGACTTGGCGGAAGACCCGATCTGACCAAACTGAATCATTATGCGGTTGCCAAGGCGGTGACAGAATGACGGAAAAGAAAACCATAGCCATCATAGGGGCCGGAATTGTCGGCGTTTCGACTGCGGTTTGGCTGCAGCGGGATGGTCACAATGTGATCCTGATCGACAAGGCAGGCCCTGCCGAAGGTACCTCGCACGGGAATGGCGGGGTATTGGCCTCGTGTTCGATCGTACCGGTAACAGTCCCCGGATTGTTGGGAAAAGCACCGAAGATGCTGATGAGCCCCTCGCAACCGTTGTTCCTGAAATGGGGGTATTTACCAAAGCTTCTTCCGTGGCTTTGGAAATACCTCAGACATGCAAACGCCGCCGACGTCGAGAGGATCGCCGCAGCACTGACATCCATCGTTGGCGACAGTCTGAATGATCACAAGGCGCTGGCGGCCGGAACGGGGGCGGAAAAGTGGCTGGTTCCTTCAGATTACCTGTTTCTTTACAGGGATCGCGAACATTTTGAGGAAGATGCCTTTGGTTGGGATATCCGGCGCAGGAACGGGTTTCAGTGGGACGAATTGGAAGGTCACGCCTTCCATGAATATGACCCGGTTTACAGTCAGGGCATCGGATTTGCCGCCCGGCTTTCGGATCATGGCCACATCACCGACCCCGGCCGGTACGTGAAAGACCTTGCCGCGCATGTTGAGGCGAACGGCGGTCGCTTCATACGCGCAAATGTCGAAGATGTGGTTCGGGAAAACGGACATGTCACCGGTGTTCGGGCCGGTGGCGAGACAATTGCTTGTGACGCAGCCGTCGTGACGGCCGGGATCTGGTCGGGCCCATTGGCAAAGCGCTTGGGAGTTTCTGTTCCTCTTGAAAGCGAACGTGGTTATCATCTTGAATTGGTAGAGCCTTCCGCGATGCCGCGCAGCCCGGTTATGGTTGTCTCGGGCAAGTTCGTTGCGACACCGATGGATGGGCGCATACGCTTGGCGGGCATTGTTGAGTTCGGAGGGCTGGATGCGCCGCCCTCGCGCGCTCCGTTCGAGTTGATGCGCAAAAATGCCCGGGCGGCGTTCCCGGGCGTGACATGGAAGGAGGAAGTGGAATGGATGGGGCACAGGCCCGCCCCGGCTGACTCGATCCCGGTCATTGGCGATGTGCCCGGTATCAAAGGGGCCTACATGGGCTTTGGTCATCACCATATCGGCCTGACAGGCGGGCCAAAAACCGGGCGCCTTCTGGCGCAGATGATTGCGGGCAGAACGCCAAATGTCGACATGAGCGTCTACGCGCCGTCACGATACGCAAAATAACAAACAAACCGGTGAAAAACGCCGGTGTTTCCAAATTCAACAGGGAGAAGAATGATGAAGAAACTGACGAACCTTCTGGCGGCAACTGCGCTGACTGCCACCGCTGCTGCACCCGCCATGGCCGAAAAATGGGACATGCCGATGGCCTATTCGGCGTCAAACTTCCACTCGGCCACGGGTGCGGAATTTGCCAAATGCGTCACCACCGGCACCGGTGGTGAGATCGAAATCGTCACGCACCCGTCCGGATCGCTGTTCAAGGGCGCCGACATCAAACGCGCGATCCAGACCGGACAAGCCCCGATCGGTGAGCGGTTGCTGTCCGGACATCAGAACGAAAACGCATTGTTCGGGTTTGATTCCATCCCGTTTCTTGCAACTTCATTCGACGACAGCGCCAAGCTTTGGGAAGCAGCCAAACCTTCGATCGAAAGCCTGCTGGCCGAACAAAACCTGACACTGCTTTATGCAGTGCCGTGGCCGCCGCAGGGTCTTTATTTCAAAAACGAGGTGAACTCGGTCGCCGAGATGAAGGGTATCAAGTTCCGCTCGTACAACAACGCCACTTCGCGGCTGGCCGAGTTGACCGGGATGCTGCCGGTCACCATCGAAGCGGCTGAAATCAGCCAGGCTTTTGCAACCGGGGTCGCGGATTCAATGATATCGTCGGGATCAACCGGGTATGACCGCAAGGTTTGGGAAAGCCTGAACTATTTCTACGAGGTCGACGCCTGGCTGCCGCGCAACTATGTGATGGTCAATTCCGACGTCTGGTCTGGTGTATCCGATGCCAACAAGAACGTCATCAAGGGCTGTGCGGAACTGGCGGAATATGCCGGGAACTGGCGCGCTAAGGAATACACCGGCTTTACCTTGCAAGGCCTGCGGGATGGCGGCATGACCGTTGGCCCGGCATCGGATCAGATGGTGCAGGAGTTGAAAGAGATTGGCGTGACCATGACCAATGAATGGCTGGAGGCCGCTGGGGACGAAGGCAAGGCCATCGTCGACGCCTTCAATTCGTCGCAGTAATCCTTTCCGAACGGGCGGTGGCATATCCTGCCGCCCGTTTCACATCCAATCAGAACACAGCGGGGACGGCATGGCGGTTTTGCGAGGGCTTCGGTCCGTATTGGATTTCATTTATCTGGCGGCAGGGGTTCTGGCGGCACTCAGCCTGATTGCCATATTGCTGCTGATCGTAGTGCAGATGCTGGCCCGCTGGACCGGCGAAGTGTTTCCCGGCGCACCGGACTATGCCGGTTATGCGATGGCTGCCGCCTCTTTTCTGGCGTTTGCCAACGCACTGAACCGGGGCAGTCACATCCGCGTATCGATCCTGCTGAACGCGGTGCCAGACGGGGTGCGGCGCATTCTTGAAATCTGGTGCTTTGCCATTGGCACGGCTGTCATGTGGTATTTCTGCTGGTATGCCTATCGCTTTGTCTACTGGAGCTGGAAATTCAACGATGTCAGCCAGGGGCAGGATAGAACCGCCCTTTGGATCCCTCAATCGGCGATGCTGATCGGTGCCGTGATCCTTGCCATCGCCCTGACGGATCATCTGATCCATGTCCTGTTCCGCGGTGAACATCGCATCATCCGCGATCTGGCCGATCAGAGTCACGGAGAGTAAGCGCATGGAAAACCTGGCTGTTATCATCCTCTTCCTCTTTGTGCTTTTTACCCTGTTGGGCACCGGCGTGTGGGTCGGACTGGCCCTGATGGGTGTTGCCTGGGTCGGGATGGAGCTGTTCACGACACGCCCCGTGGGTGACGTGATGATCACGACCATCTGGTCGGCATCGTCCTCGTGGACCCTGACCGCCCTGCCAATGTTCATCTGGATGGGCGAGATCCTGTACCGAACGCGACTGTCCGAGGACATGTTCAAGGGGTTGTCGCCATGGATGGCCCCCCTGCCGGGTGGTCTGGTGCATACGAATATCGTTGGATGTACTGTCTTTGCCGCTGTCTCGGGGTCATCAGCGGCAACCCTAACGACCGTCGGAAAGATGTCGATCCCCGAGTTGCGCAAACGCAATTACCCCGAACGGATGATCATCGGCACGTTGACCGGTGCGGCCACTTTGGGGCTGATGATCCCTCCGTCCCTGACCCTGATCGTCTACGGGGTGACGATCAATGAATCGATCACCAAGCTGTTCTTCGCCGGTATCCTCCCCGGCCTTGTTCTTGCGGCGATGTTCATGGGCTATGTCGCGCTGTATTCCAAGCTGGGAAAGGACTGGAACCCGAATGACGAAAGCAAACTGAGCTTTTCCGAGAAAGTCAAAAACTCACGCTTTCTGCTGCCTGTGATCCTGCTGATCACCGTTGTCATCGGGTCGATGTATCTAGGCTATGCCACCGCGACCGAAGCCGCCGCTTTCGGCGTGATCGGGGGGCTTTTGCTGGCCGCCGGTCAGGGGTCGCTGACCTGGAAGACCTTTACCGAAAGCCTGATGGGGGCCACGCGCACCAGTGCGATGATCGCCCTGATCCTTGCGGGGGCAGCCTTTTTGTCGCTGTCGATGGGGTTTACCGGCCTCCCACGCGGACTGGCCGACCTGATCGCAGGATGGGATCTGACACGGTTCGAGCTGCTGATGGTCTTGCTGGTATTCTACATCATTCTGGGATGCTTTCTGGACGGGATTTCTTCGGTCGTGCTGACCATGGCCGTGGTTGAACCGATGATCCGTGACGCCGGGATCGACCTGATCTGGTTCGGCATCTTCATCGTGGTTGTTGTCGAGATGGCGCAAATCACACCGCCAATCGGGTTCAACCTGTTCGTGATGCAGGGCATGACAAACCACGAAATGAGCTACATTGCACGCGCCGCGATCCCGATGTTCCTGATCATGGTATTAATGGTTTTCATCCTCATCTGGTTCCCGGATCTGGCGACCTGGCTGCCGGAAAATCTGCGCCAAAGCCCGGGCGGGTAGAACGGCCTTGAACCCGCTTCATCTGGCGGCGCGCCATGGCCCTCATGTTCTGATCACCGGGCTGGCGGCTGGCCTTCTGCTGCCGTCCCTGGCCGAGCCGATGCGAAACCTGCTGCCGCCTCTGGTCGTGTTGTTGCTGTTCGTCACGGTCCTCAGGATGAACCCGGAAACCATTCTCGGGTCGCTGAGTGATCTGCAGAAGGTTGCATTCACAGTCATCGGGTTTCAATTCGTGATGCCGCTGATCGTGCTGGCCATCGGGTTTGCGGGGGGGTGGACTGGAACGCCTGTCCTTTTGTCCCTGCTGATCATGGCGGCGGCCCCGTCCATTTCAGGCAGTCCCAATATGTGCCTGATGATGGGCCATCCGCCTGAACACGCGATGCGGCTGATGGTTGTGGGTACGGCGCTGTTGCCGCTGACCGCATTGCCCGTATTTCTGCTCATGCCCGAACTGGGGGATATTCAATCTGTCTTGCAGGCCGGGTTGCAATTGCTGCTAACCATCGTACTTGCAACCGCGGCTGCCATTATCACCCGGCGCACAGTTCTGCGTGCACCTTCACCCGCGATGCTGCAGAATTTGGAGGGATTGGCGACACTTACCTTGGCCGTCTTTGTCATCGGGCTGATGCCTTCGGTCAGCGCCACGGCCCTGAACAATCCCGCCATTGCAACCTTCTGGATCGCGCTCGCCTGTCTGGCCAATTTCGGGGCACAAGCCGTTGCATTTCACCTGAGCCGAAACCGGCTGCCCGCAGACAAATCGACCGCGATATCGATCATCGCGGGAAACCGGAACATCGCCATATTCTTTGTCGCCCTGCCACCCGATGTCACCGCCCCGATCATGGCCTTCATCGGCGCGTATCAGATCCCGATGTACCTGACGCCCATGATCATGCAGCGCCTTTATGGCAAGAACAACTACCCCTCGTAACGGCATCTGCACTTCGGAGCACCTTGCGGGTCTTACGTGCAATCCCGGATCACAAAGTGCTTCGTCGTTTCCTCAATGACTTCCCAATAGCCGCGAAACCCGTTCGGGATCAGAAAACTTGCCCCGTCGCGAAAATCCTGTCGGGTGCCGTCTTCGTGGATCAAAGCGCAATGGCCTTTGACAATATAGCAATATTCGTCTTTGTCCGTGAACGCATGCCATTTTCCGGGCGTCGAGGTCCATGTGCCCGCCGACAACTTGCCATCCGGACTGGTAAAATGCATCCCGATCTGGTGATGCGGATCGCCTTCGACAACGCGGCCCGGAAGATCGGCCAGACGCCGTTCGCTGCGTGTTGCGGGCGCACCGAAGAGATTGAGAACCTGAGATGTCATGACATCATACCCTCCTGCTGAGCGTGTGTTTCAAAACAGCACGACCCCCCTCTGCGCGTTGATGGCCCCTTTTGTGATGCGGGGGTCGTTGCCTTCGCTGAGGGCGATTATGGGACGGGTGGCCGGAGCGTTTTGCCGCAACAGCTCGACGGGTGTCA
>NZ_JBQERM010000024.1:0-22181 GCF_056535045.1 Ruegeria sp. O6
CTCCTCTGCCGAATGCTGGCGCCGTGTCTTCCTGCGGATGTCTTTGACAACTCTCTCTGCTGACGCTTTCTGTTTCCCGGATTTCATTCTCATCTCCACTCTCTGATGGTTGCGATGAGCCTGAAATCCTCCGCTACGCAATCAACCTAGTCTGTTCCATGGGTGCTGATGGCGGACAGTCAATGTATCAAACGAACTCACAAGCCTTGCGCCTGATTCAGCCCGTGACTTGGGGCCTGATGCACGAAGGCGGGGCCGCGTATCTAACCGCTGTTGCGTGGTGAGGTGATCCGATGAGTAAACACCTATCCACCGGGACGCCGGAACCGCGCCCGAACTACGCGCCTAACGTGGCTTGGAAGGAGTCCAGATGGTCGCCCGCTGGCTACCTGTTTCGATATGGCCGCGCCGATGGGTCCGCCTATCTGATGGTCACTGACAAAGCCGCCGGGGATTTGCTGATTTGTCAGGCCAGACAAGAGGGGCAAAGCATGGCCGTTGAATGGGCGATTGAACCGCCCGAGGCCGCGCGAAAGACGATCACGCAACACCTGAACGCACATTTTCAGGCAATGCTAGGGGGCCGCATCTGATGGACACACCGACCAAACCAAAGCCCGCACCTGTGGCCGAGTTTCCGACTCTGATTGTCTCGCCCGATTACGATCTGCGCACCGGGCAACCGTCAGAGGATGCCGTTTGGCTTGGCGTCCAAGGTGCGCATCGGGTGGGGCGATTATTCCGGGGCGATGGTCTGACACTGGCCGAGTCCGTGCTGCACCAAATCACCGAATTTGGCCTGCCTGATGAAACCCGGATTATTTGGCAGAACCTATTCAGCACCACGCGGGAAACGCTAGGCGCAATCCGCCGCCGATCTGCCGAGGTGCTGGACGAAAGGGCTAAGTCAAACGCCCTGAAACTCTACACGCCAAACCACCGAAAGCACCCGGCCCACGCTGGCCGGGGAAGGCCCCCGAAATCTGCAAGGATGAAAGGTTGAACCAATGGCCCTAGTCACGCTTTACAACAACCGGGGCAACCCGGTTTGCCAGACCGACAACGCCGCCGGGTGGCTGGCGTCTGCCCGATATGAACCGATCAATTCGCGGCTACAGATGCACCACGTTTTGAGGGTGGACCCCGGCTTAGATAATCCGATGCACACCCGCCTTTGGATCAAGCCCGAGGATTTGCCCGCGCCCTGACCGTTGGCCCGGTTTGATGTTGGGTGATTCAAGTCATTCAACATCTTGCAGTCTGGATTTTCGGATTCTACCTATGCGGTATGACAAAAGAAGAACTTGAATTTGAGCGCCAGAAGTGGCTTGCGGAAATCAATCATCAAACCGCAATCCGAGAAAGTGAAATCAACCGCGAACACGCCATTCGCGCGCATGATCGAAGTAAGGAAGAAGAAAACGACTATTTGAAAGCGGCATTAGACACTTCGGCGTTGGCGATACGGTCATTAATTCTTGTAAACGGCGCGGCTGTAATCGCTTTGTTAGCTTTCTTGGGCGCGGTAGAAGCTAGTGCGGGTGCCGCAGAATTTAACTCCACATATCTTGTTTGGCCGATACTCTGGTTTGCGTTGGGTGTCGGTAGTGGAGCCACAACCGCTGTTTTGGCTTACGTGGTTAATCTTTTGGATCACGGTATTTCTTGTCAGGTAAAGTTGAAGTGGGAACACCCTTACGTTGAAAGAACGGACGGGGCTAAAAGAGACCAGACGATAAGAACAGTCGTTTTCTGGATTGCGTTGCTATCGGCGCTGTCGTCTTTGGTGATGTTCTTTGTTGGCATATTCTCCGTAACTGACGCGATCATGCAGTCAGGAATTTAACTCCGCTCTAAAGTTTGGCACCAGATCAACACCGTTTTATCATGGCCCCAAGGGTAGAGTTTTGACGGACTCCCAACTGGCCCCTGTCCGATCTGGCGGATTTGCACGGGGGCCTTTTCCGTCTAGGCTGGCGTCAACTGCACCGCTCTCGTGCCGTTTCTGGCGGGGCCTTCCATATTGGCCGAAACTGGCCGTTGCCCCGCCGTTTCCCAAAAGTAAAATCCTTTAGCCTTTACTCTGGTATTTTTGACCCGCTGTAAGCCCCACTGAGGGCCGGAACTGGCCGTTGCCCCGCCGTTTCCCAAAAGTAAAATCCTTTAGCCTTTACTCTGGTATTTTTGACCCGCTGTAAGCCCCACTGAGGGCCGGAACGGGTGTTTTTCGGTTAGCTTATGCCTGTTTTTCCAATGTTCTTAAGTCAGGGCAATGGCTTCTTCGACTTGAGAGCCCAAACGTCATTCTCGGTTTCAGACCCGCGAGCACCAAGTTCGACGAGCAGTCGCGTTGTTGTTTCGAAGTCCGCGCCAATCACACGAGATAGAGTTTCAAGTTTTCTCCACTCTTTTCCTTTGGGGGGGGTCTCTAACATCTGCTGCAAGTCCGCTTTACGCAATTCGTCTAGTTCGCGCCCTTTTTTGGTATCAAGATGATGCTTGTAGTAGATGCCTATCAAAGTCACACCGCCGCCCACAATCACCCCAATAATCCCCGAAACGAATTCCATCATTAGGTCGCTCCTTTGTTCGTACTTAAGAGTTAACGCTTTCGGCGTACGCTTTGTCGCGTTATTCTTTGATATGACAACGTTTCCTCGCCGTTGTCATCAACCTCTACGCTGACGCTATCCGCAATGAAGGCCTCAAGATAAGGATTGTGTCCGCACACAATGTTGCCTTCCCATCTATCGACGAATTCCGCAGGGTAGGGGTTTTGTTGCGGTTTGTTGTACCGAGCTTGTACTAATTGCTCATGAAGCCGAAAAACTCGAGTCTTGTAAATGACGTCCACGTATTCGCGAACCTTCTTTGGAGATGTCCGAGCGCTTAAGATTGCTACATCCGGTTGGTCCACAGCCGCGTGATCGCCCAACCAACTCCATTTTATTATCCATGCTTTCATAGTACTAATTTCCAGAGTTGCGCATATCTCATTCCTACGTGACTTCGGTTCTTCGCCAAAGACTCAAATCGAAAATCTACCGTTTGTCTCGCGGTACGTATGCTTTTTGTTCGAGGCAGTCGTAAGTAATCGCAAGGCCGGGGTTTTTTGTTAGTATGAAACCGTGGCGAGATCATATCAGCTTCGCCACATCACGCGGGTTCTGATTAGCATCTTTCCCGCGTGACTCCTTCAAGCGGTTAGCAGGTGCGAAAAACGATGCTGATTAACAAAGGCTCCTGATCAGAGGCCCGAACGGGCAACCCCGGAACACGGAATCAGATTTGGGGCCTTTCTCTACCCCCGCGACATTTCGTCAATTTCCGTACCGCTTCGCTGCAAAAGTCCGGAAATCGAGTCCGGAAATTCCGAACCCCGGAAACAGACCCAGGCCCAAAAATGCTTTATTTTCATGGAGTTATAATGGTGCTGCTGGAGAGAATTGAACTCTCGACCTCTCCCTTACCAAGGGAGTGCTCTACCTCTGAGCTACAGCAGCGCTGTGGGCGGGTGATTAGACTCAAACGAAACGCGGCGCAAGGGTGTCTGGACGGTTTTTTTCGCCTCCTGTAGAGAAAGATCATGACGGATAAAAATTCACCCAAAAAACAAGGTAAACCCGGCGATGCGCGCGAGGCGCGGCTGAAGGCGGCGCTCAAGGCCAACATGGCGCGTCGCAAGGCGCAGGCCAAGGCGCGCGCGGCCGCGGGGGACAAGCCTGGCAAGGACGAGGGATAAGAGCAGATGGATTCGATTCTGGTAACGGGCAACGGCCCGCTGAACGGTCAGATACCGATTGCGGGGGCCAAGAATGCGTGCCTGACGCTGATGCCCGCAACATTGTTAAGCGAAGAACCGCTGACGCTGACCAATGCGCCGCGGCTGAGCGATATCAGGACCATGACCGCGCTGCTGCAATCGCTGGGGGCCGAGGTGTCGTCGCTGCAAGACGGTCAGGTGATTGCAATGTCCAGCCACAGCCTGACCAGCCAGACCGCCGATTATGACATCGTGCGCAAGATGCGTGCGTCTAATCTTGTGCTGGGCCCCTTGCTGGCGCGGTTCGGGCAGGCGGTCGTGTCACTGCCGGGCGGTTGTGCGATCGGTGCCCGTCCGATGGACCTGCATGTCGAAGGGCTCGAGGCGCTGGGCGCCGAGATTGAGCTGAAGGACGGCTATCTGCACGCCAAGGCTCCGGGTGGTCTGAAAGGGGCCGTGCATCAGATGCGCTTTGCCTCGGTCGGGGCCACCGAAAACATCGTCATGGCCGCCACGCTGGCCAAGGGCACCACGGTGCTCAAGAACGCCGCGCGCGAGCCCGAGATCGTCGATCTGGTTGAATGCCTGCGCAAGATGGGTGCCCAGATTTCCGGCGAAGGTACCCCGACCATCGAAATTCAGGGCGTCGACCGGCTGCACGGGGCCACACATCAGGTTGTCACCGACCGGATCGAGCTGGGTACCTATATGCTGGCCCCGGCGATTTGTGGGGGCGAGGTCGAACTGCTGGGCGGTCGCATGTCACTGGTCGAATCCTTTGCGGCCAAGCTGGATGCGGCAGGCGTCAGCGTTTCAGAAACCGAGGGCGGTCTGAAAGTGGCCCGCAAAAACGGGCGTGTGCGCGCGGTGGATGTGGTGACCGAACCTTTCCCCGGCTTCCCGACCGACTTGCAGGCGCAGATGATGGCGCTGATGTGCACGGCTGAGGGCACCTCGGTTCTCGAAGAACGCATCTTCGAAAACCGCTTCATGCACGCCCCCGAACTGGTGCGCATGGGCGCGCATATCGAGGTGCATGGCGGCACCGCCACGGTGACCGGGGTCGAGTGCCTGAAAGGCGCACCGGTGATGGCGACCGACCTGCGGGCCTCGGTCTCGCTGATCCTTGCCGGATTGGCGGCAGAAGGGGAAACAACGGTCAGCCGGGTCTATCATCTGGACCGCGGATATGAACATGTGGTGCGCAAGCTGGAAGGCGTGGGTGCAAAGATTGAACGGATCAAGGGCCAATGACAGACGCAAGCTTTGAAGACGGGCGCGAGGCGCCGCTTAATCTGGGGGCCGAGGATGCAGATGACCTTCAGGTGATCTCGACCCTCGCGCAGGATGCCGTGTTTCCGGTGACCGAGATGAAGTGGCAACCGGCGCAGCGCCGCTTTGGCTTGCTGCTGAACCGCTTCCGCTGGGAAGACAAGGATGCCGCCGCCCGCCGCGACCGCCCGTTTGAACGGGTGCAGTCGGTGCTGGTCTTCGGTTCGGTTCTCTCGGTGTCCAGTCAGGGCATTGATCGCGGTGACACTGACATGATCATGTCGCTGCTGTCGGTTGTTTTCGAACCCGGCGAGGATGGCGCGGGCCATGTCCTGCTGACGCTGGCCGGTGACGGCGCGATCCGCCTGACGGTCGAGGCGCTGGATGCCACCCTCAAGGACGTCACGCGCCCTTATCAGGCCCCCTCCGGTCAGGCCCCGCATCATCCCGAATAGATGCAGAACAAGCGCGGCATATCTCAGGCGTTTTCGAAGGTGCCCGAAGGTGTCACTCTGCGTCGCGCCATCGTTTTCGACGTTTTCGACATCAGTCGGGTTCTGATCCGTTCGATCACGCAGCTCTGCGGGGCCGATCATCAGGGTGACCCGCAGGCCATCGCGCAATGGACCGATAACAAGGACCCGGCCACGATCCGGGGCTGGATCAAACCTGGATCGCAGATCTGGCAGGCTGAACGGGCCGGGCAGGTGGCTGCCGTAGGCGGTTTGTTGGAAACCGGAGAGATCACTCTGCTTTACATCGACCCGGATCATACGGGCTGTGGTCTGGGGGCAGCGGTTTTGAACCGGCTGGAACGGGAACTGGTCGCGGCGGGATGTTCCTCAGCCTCGCTTGAGGCAACAAAAACCGCGCAGGATTTCTATCTGCGCCACGGCTGGCAGGCTACCGGCCGGTGCTGCGGCCACGGGGATTTGTCCTGCTTTGCCATGCACAAATCGCTGCACCCCGTGGGCTGAGGGTTGAGGCCGCGCGCTCCGGGCGATATGTCCCAATGCGCAACGCCCGGAGTGCCAGATCATGCCCGTTTTCCTTGATACCAAATCGCCCGATTTCGAACCCGCCTTCCGGACCCTGCTCTCGGCCAAGCGCGAGGACAGCCCGGATGTGGATGCGGTTGTGGCGCAGATCATCGACGACGTGCGCAACCGGGGCGATGCGGCGGTGATCGAACTGACGGCCAAATTCGACCGGCTGGCGCTGACGCCCGAAACGCTGGCCTTCAGCGCACAGGAGATCGCGGATGCGGTGGCGCTGGTCGGGGCCGAAGATCGCACGGCGCTGGAACTGGCTGCTTCCCGTATCCGGGCCTATCACGAAAGGCAATTGCCCGAGGATCAGGAATGGACGGATGCAACGGGCGCAACACTCGGCTGGCGCTGGTCTGCCGTCTCGGCCGCGGGGCTTTACGTGCCGGGTGGGCTGGCATCGTACCCGTCATCGGTGCTGATGAACGCCATCCCGGCCAAAGTGGCCGGTGTGGAACGGCTGGCAATCGTGGTGCCCACGCCCGACGGGCAGGTGAACCCGCTGGTGCTGCTGGCGGCACAGCTGTCGGGTGTGGACGAGGTCTATCGCATCGGCGGCGCGCAGGCCGTGGCGGCGCTGGCCTACGGCACCGACACCATCGCGCCGGTCGACAAGATCACCGGACCGGGCAACGCCTTTGTCGCCGCCGCCAAGCGGCGCGTCTTTGGCAAGGTCGGCATCGACATGATTGCCGGCCCCTCGGAAATTCTGGTCATTGCCGACAAGGACAACGACCCCGACTGGATCGCGCTGGACCTGCTCAGCCAGGCCGAGCATGACGAAAGCGCGCAGTCGATCCTGATCACCGATGACGCCGCATTCGGCCAATCCGTCGCGCAGGCGGTCGAAAAACGGCTGGAAACCCTGCAACGCCGCGCCATCGCCGGGGTCAGCTGGCGCGACTACGGCGCGGTGATCACCGTGCGCAACCTGGACGAGGCCGCGGCCCTGTCCAACCGCATTGCCCCGGAACATCTGGAACTTTGCGTGGCCGACCCGCGCGCGCTGAGCGAAAAAACCATCCACGCCGGAGCCATCTTTCTGGGTCAGTACACACCCGAAGCCATCGGCGACTACGTCGGCGGTCCCAACCACGTGTTGCCCACCGCCCGCTCGGCACGGTTTTCGTCTGGCCTCAGCGTGATGGATTTCCTCAAACGCACCACGCTTAGTCAGATGACTCCCGAAGCCCTGCGTGCCATCGGCCCTGCTGCCGAACAGCTGGCGCGCTCGGAAAGCCTCGAGGCGCATGGCCTCTCGGTCACCGCGCGCCTGAACCGCCTGAATGGCTGAAATGACGCAAAGACCGGGCGCATATGGCGTTTCTGTGCGTTGCCCGTTGAATATCATTGTTATAGGTCTGTGCTGACGCAAGGAATGTGACTGTAAAGATGACCCGCATCTCGCATATCGAACTGGATGATAGAAATCTGCCGCCGCCCACGCCCGAGATCGAGCAGGAGCGCAAGGTCGCCATCTATGATCTGCTGGAAGAAAACAGCTTCTCGCTGCCCAAACGCGACGACCGCGTTGTGCCCGAGGGCCCCTATCGCCTCCAGCTTTCGATCCGCGACAAACGGCTTGTCTTCGACATTGAAACCGAGGCCAACGAAAAAGCGGCCGAGTTTCACCTGTCGCTCGGTCCCTTCCGGCAGGTGGTCAAGGATTACTTCCAGATCTGCGAAAGCTATTTCGATGCGGTGAAATCGCTGCCGCCCAGCCAGATCGAAACCATCGACATGGCCCGCCGGGGTATCCACAACGAAGGCAGCCGCGTGTTGCAGGAACGGCTGGAAGGCAAGGCAGATGTCGACACCGACACCGCCCGTCGCCTGTTCACGCTGATCTGCGTTCTGCATTTTGGGGGCTGACGCGTGAAGCCTCTGCCGCAGTCGGTCTTGTTCTGTTGCGACCACAACGCGGTTCGGTCCCCGATGGCCGAGGGGCTGATGAAGAAATTCTATGGCACCGGCACCTATGTCCAGTCCGCCGGTGTGCATAACGATCTGGAAATCGACGGCTTCAGCATCGCGGTCTGCCACGAGGTCGGCGTGGAACTGTCCCGCCACCGCTCGCGCTCCTTCGACGAGATGCAGGAATGGGGCGATGACCTCAGCTCGTTCGATCTGGTCGTGGCGCTGTCGCCCGCCAGCCAGCGGCAGGCGCTGGAACTGACCCGTGTTTTTCACCTCGATGTCGATTATTGGCCAATAATGGACCCTACCGGGATGGGCGAGACCCGCGAACAAAAGCTACATCACTACCGACAGACCCGCGACCAGATCATTCAGCATCTGAAAGACCGCTGGGGCGAACCAACGGAGGGGACATGAACCAGACCGTCAAAACCTATTTCGATGCCTTCAACGCCGGTGACGTCGATGGCATGCTGGCCTGCCTGTCCGATGACGTGGCCCATCACGTGAACGAAGGCCAGATTCGCGTCGGCAAGGACAAGTTCGCCGCCTTTTGCGCCCATATGAACCGCTGCTACCGAGAAAACCTGACCGACATCGTCGTGTTCGAGGCTCAGGGCGGCACCCGCGCCGCGGCCGAATTCATCGTCAACGGCACCTATCTGGAAACCGACGAGGGCCTGCCCGACGCGCACGGCCAGACCTATCGCCTGCCTGCCGGGTCGTTCTTTGACCTCAGGGACGGCAAGATCACCCGCGTCACCACCTTCTATAACCTTGCAGACTGGACCAAACAGGTCTCGAATGGCTGACGTCACCGACGTCCGCCCCCTGACCGGAGCGGCACTCGGGGCCGCTCTGGATGATGTCGCCCGCCTGCGGATCAGGGTATTTCACGCCTGGCCCTATCTCTATGACGGCGATCTGGAATACGAACGCAATTACCTGCAATCCTACCGCGACAGCGACAAGGCCATCGTGGTCGGCGCCTTCGATGGCGACCGCCTGATCGGCGCCTCGACCGGTGCGCCGCTGACCGACCACGCCGACGATTTCGCCGCGGCCTTCGCAGACACCGGGCTCGATCTGTCGCAGATCTTCTATTGCGCTGAATCCGTCCTGCTGCCGGACTATCGCGGGCAGGGCGTCGGCCACAAATTCTTCGACACGCGCGAGGAGCACGCCCGCGCTCTGGGCTTTGCCAAATGCGCCTTTTGCAGCGTGCAGCGCCCCACCGACCACCCCCTGCGCCCCGACCACTACCGCCCGCTGGACACCTTCTGGCGCGCCCGCGGATACGAGCCCTTACCCGGCGCAATCGCCCAATTCTCGTGGAAGGATATTGGGGAGGAGGGAGAAACGCCGAAGCCGTTGCAGTTCTGGATCAGGGAGCTGTGACCAAAATTTTGTCGTTATTAGTTGGCAGCGAATGAAGACGATATTGGTGAGTGTGCCCAAAAACCAACAGCCATAGAATGCGGAATCCGGTTGTTGATTTGGCGTTTAAGTGCATTGAAGAACGTGAAACAAATTGAAGGACCAGAATTGCTGGGGCATGAAGAAAATAGGAGTCAACGATTTGATTTATCGCGCAACATCCGCACTGTTTGTTTTATTAACGTTTGCAGCATGCACCCCTCAGGGGCCAAGTCGAGATGAGGTTTGGGAAACCATAGAAGGCTGTGATGGTAATGAGCGGTGTGCATTCGCAACATTGGTGACCAACGAATACAACAAAATTGCGGGTAAGCCTCTGGGGCAAGGAGTTTCTGTGAGAGGAGCGAAAACGGACGGTAAAGTCGTATCACTTGCAGTCAATGTTCCTGAACGCATCAAAACTGAACCGACAAGGGATGGCAGAACAGCGGAACAACAGTTGGCTTACTCTGTCAAAAAGGATCTTTGTGGTAAGAAAGATACTCGGCGGTTTTTCGAAATAGGCGGTGAGCTTGAATTTTCAACTTACCTTCCGACAGGAGAGCGTTTTTCAAAAAGCACTGTGGATTCCTGCTAAATTAACACAGGCTAGTTGCTCAGTGAGACCAGGGAGAAAACTCGGTTCAGTTGCCGCGCTGTGCCTCGTTTGAAAAAGGACGCATTAGCGCATCTGGTGGTGCGACCAAACTATACAGCCCGGGGCGGTATCAACCAGTGTCTAGCGAAAATGTTACTCAAGGGGACCCCATCAATGAAAGTCGCAACCGCAGCGTATAATCTCGACTGGCTCGACAGCTGGGCGCAGTACGAGGACAAGCTGGACCGTTGGGTTGCCGAGGCTGCCGGGCAGGGGGCCGGGCTGCTGGTGTTCCCCGAATACGGCGCGATGGAGGTGTCGACGCTCGATGGTGCCGAGGTGGCGGGTGATCTTGAACGCTCGATCCGCGCGGTTTCCGACCGGTTCGAGGATGTACAAAATTTGCACTCGCGCCTCGCAAGTGCGTACAAAACGTACATTTTGGGTGCATCGGCCCCGGTGGTGGATGGGTCCGGCCGCCCGGTGAACCGCGCCGCGTTCTACGCCCCGGACGGTGGCCGCGACCATCAGGACAAGCAGATCATGACCCGCTTTGAACGCGAGGACTGGGACATCGCTCCGGGCGGTCCGCTCAAGCTGTTCGACACCGCGCTGGGCAAAATCGGTGTTCTGATCTGTTATGACAGCGAGTTTCCCCTGCTGGGCCGCGCACTCAGCGATGCGGATATGATCCTTGTACCGTCCTGCACCGAAGCGCTGTCAGGGTATTGGCGTGTTCGCATCGGGGCAATGTCAAGAGCATTGGAAAATCAATGCGTTACGGTTATGTCGTCACTGGTCGGAGCCAACGATTGGTCCGAGGCAGTGGACATGAACACCGGCATGGGCGGCGTTTTCGGCCCGCCGGACAAGGGGTTTCCAGCCACCGGAGTGCTGGCCGAGGGCACTCTGAACCAACCCGGCTGGACCTATGCGGATGTCGACCTGTCCGCCATCGCCGCGGTCCGCGCCGATGGCCACGTGCTGAACCGGACCCATTGGCCAGAGCAGGACGCCCGAGTCGAAACGGTCACATTATCCGCCCTTTAGATGAATCCGCCCTTGAAATAAGGGAAAAATAGGCTCATTTAAGCGCACATCCCCGCAGATTCTGCGGGCGCAACCTAATGATGGAGACAACATGGCCAAGGAAGATACGCTCGAATTTCCCGGTGTCGTGAAGGAACTCCTGCCTAATGCGACGTTTCGGGTCGAGCTGGAAAACGGCCATGAAATCATCGCACATACGGCAGGAAAGATGCGCAAGAACCGCATCCGTGTTCTGGCCGGCGACAAGGTTCAGGTCGAGATGACCCCCTATGATCTGACCAAGGGTCGGATCAACTACCGCTTCAAATAACGCCTGCCGAGATGGCGTTTATCCTGGGATCAGGCAGCCCAAGGCGGCTGGACCTGCTGGCGCAGCTTGGCGTGCAGCCCGACGCCATCCGCCCCCCTGACATCGACGAAACACCGCTGAATGGTGAGCTTCCTGTTCCCTATTGCAACCGCATTACGCGTGAAAAAGTAATGGCAGTTCAATCGGATAGCGGTGACATCACGCTTTGCGCGGACACGACAGTTGCACTGGGGCGGCGTATTCTGGGCAAGCCCGAAGATGAGGGTCAGGCCGCAGAGTTCCTGTACGCTCTGTCCGGTCGCCGCCACCGGGTGATCACCTCGGTCGCGGTTCGGCGCGGGGATCGCATCCTGCAACGTGATGTCGTCTCGCAGGTCAAGGTCAAACGCCTGTCTGACGTTGAAATCAACGCTTATCTGGCGACCGGTGATTGGCAAGGTAAAGCTGGGGCCTACGCGATCCAGGGCCTTGCTGGTGCGTTTATCCCATGGATTTCGGGCTCATTCACTGGCATCGTGGGGCTGCCCTTGTCCGAGACTGCCGCCTTGCTGCAAGGGATCGGCTACCCACTATATCGCGAGGCATCATGAAGGGTCGCACCATCGTTCTGGACCATATCCAAGGCCGCGAGGCCGCGGCGTTGATGGTCGACGGAAAGCTTGATGATCTCCTGATTGCCGCCGACGCGCCGGCACCCGGCACCATCTATCGTGCCCGCGCCGATCGACCGGTCAAGGGGCAGGGCGGTATGTTCCTGACGACACCCGACGGCCCGGCTTTTCTTCGACAGGTCAAAGGTTTAGCGCCGGGTGCCACGCTTCTGGTGCAGGTGGGCGGATATGCCGAGCCCGGCAAGGCCATCCCTGTAACCAACCGCATCCTGTTCAAAAGCCGCTTTGCCATTGTCACACCCGACGCGCCGGGCCTGAACATCTCGCGCAGCATCAAGGATGAAGACAAGCGGGATCAACTGCTTGAAATCGCGCATGAACAAATGGGCGACAGCCCCTACGGGTTGATCCTCCGCTCCTGCTGCATGGATGCGGATGCCGGTGACATTGCTGACGACATTTCGGCCATGCTTGCGCAAGCTGAACAAGTGATGACGGACGAGGGCTCCGACGTCGAACTGCTCAGCGAAGGTGACAGCCCGCATATCCTCGCATGGCGCGACTGGACCGATCCTGCCGAGGTTGTGACGAAAACCGGCAGTTTTGAAACCCATAGTGTGCTGGACGCGCTGGATGTCGCCCTTGGTGTTTCCGAGCCTCTCCCCGGAGGCGGATACCTCTATATCGAACCGACCCGCGCGTTGGTGGCCGTTGACGTGAACACAGGCGCGGATACGTCGCTGGCGGCCGGGACAAAAGCCAACTTCGCTTGTGCCAAAGCTTTGCCACGTGCATTGCGTGTGCGCGGGCTGGCGGGGCAGATCACACTGGATCTGGCTCCGATGCCCAAGAAAGACCGCCGAGGGTTCGAATCCGCCCTGCGTGCGGCCTTCAAGTCGGATCCGGACGAGACGATACTGGCGGGATGGACACCTCTGGGGCATTTCGAGTTGCAGCGCAAACGCAGCCGGTTACCTGTCGCTGAGGTCCTGAAATGAGCTGTCCGATCTGCGGAGAAGAAACGCAAAAGAAGTTCCGCCCGTTCTGTTCGAAACGCTGCGCAGACATTGATCTGGCCAAGTGGCTGAACGGCTCTTACGCGGTCCCGTCTCAGCGCGAAGACGACCCTGAGACCGAGGCCGATGCGGACGAACGCAATACAATGCGACCGCACTGAAAAAATGTAAAAAAGCCTCTGGACACTGCCGGTAGCAAGTCATAGAACGCCTCCACCCAACGACAAACGTCGTTCCCGTGCCCGGGTAGCTCAGGGGTAGAGCAGTGGATTGAAAATCCTCGTGTCGGTGGTTCGATTCCGCCCCCGGGCACCATTTAAGCCAAAGAAATGAGCGATGGGTATCAAACGCTTCGCGTTCGATGTTTGGGCCTTTGGCTCGTCTGCAAGATGCCTGACCGAAAGAGTCCAGATTTGCGTGAAGGTGCCAAATGACCCATAGCATTGGACAACAGGTTGCCGTCTAAAGCCTAGCACTCTGTCATCTTTTTCCGTTCCGGAATTGTGGAATTGAAAAGCAAGGCGCTTGCTCGGGTGGGCTCTGAACAGACGGCTCGGTGCACCGAGTGGAGCGGAATATCCGCGATCGATCGGTTTGCGTAGGGCGAACTGCCAGGGTGTGCAAGGTCAGGTCACACGTGTGCGTTGATCCTCGATCCCCATTGAGACCAGCGAAGGTTCTTCGCGTTGGCTGGTCTGAAAGCTTGCTTTGTCCTGCATCTTATCCCAATTGCTCAGGATCAGGCACTGCGCGACGGCTCCGCCCAGTGTGGTTCCCGGTCCAGTGACGATGAACATGTCGGGTGCAAACTCTTTCGCGGCTTGTGATACGGCCTTTGTGAAATCATAGGTTTCGGTCACCTGATGACCCAACGTGTAGTCCCAAAGCGCGTCCAGATCACAGGCGCCGGGCCACCAGATCTGACCGCGGCCATCTATCATGGGCAAATTGGGTTGCCGGAACAGATCTTCGGCAAGGCGGTTGCGACCGGCTTCGGCAACTGGGCGTTGCAGGTGCGAATGAAACCCTGCGTGGTTGGCCAGCCGCATCGGAAAGCGTTCCTGCACCACAGGCACCTTGTTTTCAAAGGCGGATAACCCAGCCTCATCCCCGGCCAGAACCAGCATCCCACCCAGATCAATTGA
Organism: Ruegeria sp. O6; assembly: GCF_056535045.1. Taxonomy (NCBI): domain Bacteria; kingdom Pseudomonadati; phylum Pseudomonadota; class Alphaproteobacteria; order Rhodobacterales; family Roseobacteraceae; genus Ruegeria; species Ruegeria sp. O6. Next base: position 14,145 of record NZ_JBQERM010000024.1, read on the forward strand.
CAGGGTGAGGGTCGCGCCGGTGTCGTCAATCTCAGCGACCAGAGCCAGCAGTTCGGCCTTGCGTGCCGGGTTCGGCTGCCAGTCGGCATCCAAGAAGGGGTAGATCAACTGGCCGCCAATCAGGCTCTGCTGCATGAGTGTTCCCATGGTGTTGACCACCTCGAACCCAGCCTCGGCGGTCAAGGCGCCCCCGCAGGCCAGGGCCGAATACCAACCCATCGAGTTTCCGGTCACAGCCACCACGTCGACCTTTTCCGGATCAATGGCACGAAAATCGCCCAGCGTCGCGGAATAGATCAGGGCCGAGGCATTGTCGCCGCGCGTGTGCTTTGCCACGGAATACCGCGTTGCGCCGTCCAGTTCGCTTAGGGTTTCCTGACCCTGCGTGCGGCGCATGTCGTCGAAATGGGCCAGCAGGGCCTTGTCGGTAAAATGGCGGCTCAGAACCCCCAATTCAGGTTTGTTATAGGTGCCGCGCCCCGGACAGATGACAACAGCGGTTTGTTTTGCTGACCTCATTTGCCCGTCTCCATCAGGGATCTTGCTGCGGCCTCGATGCTGTCTTTCGATGGCATAGTTGCGGCATAGGCCGGGCCGGTGGCGATAAAACTGTCTTCGGCCGTAATACGTGCCATCGGCACATCTGTGGTTTCGTGGAAATGGGCCATCAGGGCTTCGGCCACGCCACCGTGATGCCGGGTTTCATCGACGATCAATATCCGCTTGGCGCCGCTTACGGCCCGGGTCAGCGCGTCTTTGGGCAGCGGTGACAACCAGCGCATGTCAATGATCCGGTTTTTTATCCCGTCGGCCTCCAGCGGTTTGCGCGCCTGATGGCTGAGGTAGACGCCATTGCCAAAGGTAACAATCGCCAGATCGTCGCCGTCGCCATCCACGCCGACCTCGCCGAAACCGATCCTTTCGGATGGGTCGGGGTAGGTGTGCATCCAGCCTGCGTCCCCAGCTTCGTGCAAGTCCCGCATCGGGTAGAGCGCGATGGGTTCCAGAAACACGACCAGCCGCTGTTCTTCCCGGGCCAGCCGCACGCATTCACGCAGCATTCGTGCAGCGTCGGCGCCGTTCGATGGGCAGGCCAGGATCAGCCCCGGAATATCGCGCAGAACCGCGACCGAGTTGTCATTGTGGAAATGCCCGCCAAAACCTTTTTGATACCCCAACCCGGCGATGCGCACGACCATCGGGTTGGTGTACTGACCGTTCGAGAAGAAGGGCAGGGTGGCCGCTTCGCCGCGCAACTGGTCTTCGGCGTTATGAAGATAGGCCAGGAACTGGATTTCCGGCATGGGCGTAAACCCGTTCTGAGCCATCCCGATGGCTAGGCCCAGAATCGACTGTTCGTCCAGCAGCGTGTCGATCATCCGGTCAGGGCCGAAACGGGCCTGAAGCTTTTGCGTCACGCCATAGACACCGCCCTTGCGCCCGACATCTTCGCCCATCATCACGATCTCACCGTGTTCAAGCATAAGGTCGCTCAGGGCCCAGTTGATCAGGCGTGACATGATCTGGGGTTCAGCATGTGCTTTGAGGTCGCCGCCGAATACTTCAGCCCGATGTTCAGCTGACGGGCCATTGGTCGGGGCACAGGGGCGTGCGGGCGGGATCAGGCTGGCCATCACGTCACCTGCGGTTTTCAGGCGAGGGCGGGTGATCGCCTTGTCGGCGACGCGGGAGACGCGGTCGCAGGTGTCGGTGTATACCTTCAGGGCGTCATTCGGTTGCATCGCACCGGATTGTTCCAGCAGACGGACGGAGTGCAGCAGGGGGTCGTTCGCCTCTTCGGCTTCGACCTCGGATTTTGGCATATAGGTGGTGGGCATATCTGCCCCGGCGTGGCCATACAGGCGCACCGTGCTGATGTGCAGAAATGCGGGCTTCTTGCGGCTGCGGACATAGGCGGCGGCTTCTTGTGCGACACGGTAGGTTTCGAAAATATCGAGCCCGTCACACGTGAAATACTTCAGTCCCGGTCGATGAGAGAATGTTGCGGCAATCCAGCCTTGTGGTGTCTTGGTCGAAATTCCGATCCCGTTGTCCTCACAGCAGAACAGCAGTGGCAGGGGAACCGACTGGTAAGACGTCCACTGCGCGGTGTTGAACGCGCCTTGCGCTGTGGAATGGTTGGCCGAAGCATCACCAAAGGAACAGTAGACGATGGCGTCGTCCGGCATTTCTGCATGTTCGGGTTTGTGACGGCGGGCTGCCGCGATTGCATAAGCCGCGCCGACAGCTTTGGGCAGGTGGCTGGCAATGGTCGAGGTCTGTGGCGGGATGCAAAGCGCTTTTGACCCCAACACCTTGTGCCGCCCACCGCTGATCGGATCATCAGAGGATGAAGCGAAGGACAACAGAATATCCCATGTCGGGCTCTGCCCCGGCACCTGATCGGACCGGGCGATCTGAAACGCGGCGTCGCGGTAGTGCAGAAAAGCGGGGTCTGTCGGGCGCAGGGCTGCCGCCACGGCGGCCATCCCTTCGTGACCAGAGGAGCCGATGGTATAGAATCCCTGGCCCGCTTTCTGCATTGCCCGGCTTTGGCGGTCCAATGCACGGCTGAGACATTGCGCGCGATACAGCCCGACCGCTTCGGACGCTGTCAGTGGGCCAGACGGCGTCGCGCCAGCGGGGAAATCCCGTGCCGCAACCCGGCGCAGGAAGTTGTCATGCACAATGGTTGCGCGATCCATCTTTGTCGTCCTCAGGCGAAGGCTTGCAGGCCCGTTTGCGCGCGACCCAAGATCAAGGCATGAACATCATGCGTGCCTTCATATGTGTTCACGGTTTCCAGATTCACCATGTGGCGGATCACGTGGAAATCTTGGCTGATGCCATTGCCACCGTGCATGTCACGTGCGTGGCGTGCGACCTCAAGTGCCTTGCCGCAATTGTTGCGCTTGATCAGACTGATCATTTCCGGCGCTGCGCGGGCTTCGTCCATCAGACGACCCACGCGCAGAGCGGCCTGAAGGCCCAAGGCGATTTCCGTCTGCATGTTCGCAAGCTTTAGCTGGAACAGCTGCGTTTGCGCCAAAGGGCGGCCGAACTGTTTTCGGTCCAGACCATATTGCCGCGCGGCGTGCCAACAGGCCTCAGCTGCGCCCATCGATCCCCAGGCGATACCGTATCGTGCACGGTTCAGGCAGCCAAACGGCCCTTTCAGACCTTCGACACCCGGCAACAGAGCATCTTCCCCGACCTCGACATTGTTCATCACTATCTCACCCGTGATCGAGGCGCGCAGCGACAGTTTGCCTTCGATCTTCGGAGCTGAAAGACCGGGTGTGCCTTTTTCAAGAACGAAACCCTTGATCTTGCCGTCATGCGCGTCTGATTTGGCCCAGACAACAAACACGTCAGCAATGGGCGCGTTCGAGATCCACATCTTTGACCCGTTGAGGACATAGCCCCCATCAGTCTTTTTTGCGACGGTTTTCATGCCGCCGGGGTCCGAGCCTGCATCGGGCTCGGTCAGGCCAAAGCAGCCAATAGACTCACCGCTGGCCAGTTTCGGAAGGTATTTCCGGCGCTGTTCATCCGTTCCGTAGGCATAGATCGGATACATGACGAGGCTGGACTGCACCGACATCATCGAGCGGTAACCGCTGTCGACCCGTTCCACTTCGCGTGCGACCAGACCGTAAGTGACATAGCTGGCACCGATGCCGCCGAATTCTTCGGGGATAGTCGTGCCCAGAAGGCCCATTTGACCCATCTCGCGAAAGATTTCGGGGTCTGTTTCTTCATTGGCGAAAGCCTGGGTCACACGGGGCAGCAGTTTGTCCTGCGCGTAGGCGTTGGCCGCATCGCGCACCATGCGTTCGTCTTCGGCCAGCTGGTCTTCCAGCAGAAAAGGGTCATCCCAAGTGAAAGGGCCAAGCTGGGGGCGGGATTGTGGTTTCATGAGAGTTTCCTTTCTACAGCGGCTTTGAGACGTGCAAGCCCCGCTGCAATTGTATCTTGGGCATAAGCAAAGCTCAGGCGAAAATGTCCGGGCAACCCGAAGGCGCGACCGGGAACCAGAGCGACACCGGCATCTTCCAACAACCAGGTGCAGAAGTCAGCGTCATTTTTGAACGGTCCTCCCTGATCCTCAAGCAGTCCGGCGCAGGAAGGAAAGGCGTAAAACGCCCCGTCGGGAGCCGCGCAGCGCAACCCCGGAACCGTGTTCAACCCTGCAACCACCAGATCACGGCGTTCGGAAAAAATGACCCGGCGTTCTTCCAACAGGTCCGGGCTGCCGGTCAGCGCCGCAAGCGAGGCCCATTGTGCAATCGAACAGGCGCCCGATGTAACCTGCCCCTGAACGGCCACCATTGCCTTGATCATCTCGACCGGCCCGATCCCCCAGCCGATGCGCCATCCGGTCATGGACCATGCTTTGGCGACACCGTCGACGATCAACAGACGGTCGGCAAGGTCAGGGGCCGCCTCGGCCACTGAAACAAACGGAGTGAAGCTGAGATGGCGATAAATCTCATCCGCAAGAACCCAGACCTGTGGATGCCGAGACAGAACAGATGCGAGGGCGGCAATTTCATTCTGCGTATAGATTGCCCCCGACGGGTTCGACGGCGTGTTGAGCATCAGCCAGCGCGTGCGCGGTGTGATTGCGGCCTCTAACTGTTCCGGCAGAAGCTTGAATCCCTGATCCATCGGGCATGGCAGAATGACGGGCGTCCCACCCGCCATCCGCACAATGTCAGAATAGCTGGTCCAGTAGGGCGCGGGCATGATGACCTCGTCGCCGGGGTTCAGGCTGGCCAGCATCGCATTGGCAATCACCTGCTTGGCACCGGTGGACACAATGACCTGAGCCACTTCGGCTTTGGCCTGCCGGGCAACTTCGGCGCGCAGGTCGGGCACCCCGGCCGTCGGCGGGTATTTCGTCTTGCCGTCCAGCGCTGCCGCGTGGGCAGCTTCGACCACATGGGGCGGGGTCGGCAGGTCAGGTTCACCGGTCGACAGCGCCAGAACATCGCGCCCTTCCGAACGCAAGCGTGCGGCGGCCTCGGATATCTGCACGATTTCGGACAATTCGATACCGTTTAGTCGGTTTGCGCGGTGAAACACTGTCAATCTTCCTCTGGAGGTGACTGAGGTTCTATCTGCAAAGTAACTTGATAAAAATACGCTGTTTTGTATCGTTTCTGTGACTAAAACTCATAAGTGATATGCCCAGAATCAGCTCCCTCCCGTCTTTTGCCCTCATGCGCAGCTTCGAGGCTGCCGCGCGCCACGAAAGCTATACCATGGCAGCAGAGGAGCTTGGTGTGACGCAGGGCGCGGTTAGCCGCCAGGTGCGTGAACTTGAGGCTGCGCTGGGGGTGACGCTGTTTCGCCGGGTCGGGCGTGCCGTTCGCTTGTCGAAAGCGGGTCGCGCTTTGTTTGAAGAACTTGCAGGCGACCTAGAGCGGCTGAACGGTACGATCAATCGTGCGATCGCGGCCGGTGACGGTGCGTCGTTGCTGACCTTGGCGGTCCTGCCCACCTTTGCTACACGGTGGCTGGTGCCAAGACTGCCGGATTTCAAGCACCTGCATCCGGGGATCGAACTGGATTTGCATTCCTACACAACACCGTTCAGCCTGGAAGAGCGGCGCGTGGACCTTGCCATTCACTTTGGCCACGAAGACTGGCCCGGTGCGCGGCTACGCAAGCTGTTCCCGGAAAAACTTGTCGTGGCAGCCGCGCCCGTGTTGTTGGGCGACCAACGGCCTTTCGAGGAACAGCATGTGTTCGATCTGCCGCTGTTGCATCTGACCTCACGGCCCGGGCTATGGTCCGAGTATCATGCCAGCCTTGGGCTTGACGCCAGAGCGGTTTTTCCAGGGATGCGCTTTGATCAGTTCTCGATGCTGATCGAAGGCGCAGTTGCAGGGCTTGGGGCTGCGATTTTGCCGTCCTACCTGATCGAGGCCGAGTTGGCGTCGGGCGCGCTGGTCCAGACCGGGCAATTGGTGAATGCCTCGGGCAGCGCATATTTCATTGCAACGCCGACCGGGCAGAGGAACGAAGCCGTACAAGCATTTGCGGACTGGATCATCCGGCAAACGAAAAGGCATTTGTAAGGGTGCGGGCGCGACAGAAGGGTTACAGCATCCGGATGCCCTGCATGGTCTGGATGATTGCCAGATCCTGCTCGTAAAGCTCTGTAAATGCGTCAACGATGTCTGCGTTCCAGCCGGGCAGATCAAGTTCTTCTTCGACCTCATCGGGCCGGGCATAGTCCTCCAAAACCCGCGCAAGGTCTTCGCGTTGAGCGTCCTTGTCGAGGCCGACGCCGCCCCGCACGATGTCCAGAACATGCTGTTGACCGGTTTCAGTCAGAAGCGACGACAGCAACGCATATTCATCCACCAGAGGAGCGTCACCGGGCAGGCCCGCCATTGCGCGCGTGATATCCCCCAGAATCAGTGGCAAATGTTCGTTCTTCCACAAAGTGAGCTGCACCTGAGGTGCAAGATCGCGCAGATCTTCGATCATACTCAACCAGCTCAGGCAACTCAGATCGGTGCTGGTCAGAATCTCCTGCCGGTGATCTTCATGGATCGACATAAGGACCTTGGGTATGAAAAAACCGGGGTTCACCAGACCGACAAATATTTCGACCTGAGCATCGTCCAGCAAGGTCTGCACATAGGCTGTCCGCTGCCCGGCAAAAGGGTAAATCTGTCCATGTTGCAGGGCAGAGCGTGTTGGGCCAAAGAACTTGTCGTTCGAGAGGATGACACGATCAACATTTGGATCATCCGGAAGAAGGGCGTGCAGCCCGTCCTGTGTTTCTGCATCAGACAAATCCTGAGCAAGGGCATCAGACAGAACCTTGACAAACTGACGTCCGCCGCGCGGTCCCAAGATCGCAGCACGGCAATCCGCCAAGGCCTGCTTGTTTGCCGAGAGCGAGGACAGCACTTGCCCTTCATCGGCGAAAGCGGCCCCGGCATGGATTACTACCTGCATCTTTTGTCCTTTTTCCCTCAGGGGCTGGGTCCATCCCATTCCATGTCTTTGCGTCGCGTGAAAATCTGCAATGAACCAACCGTGCGGTTTCTGCACTTTCTCAGGAAATCGGGCAATCCCCAAGTTTGAGTTAAAAATGAGGGTTGCAGTCCTCTGTCGGACGAAGTAATCGACTGCCAGTGCCCCTATAGCTCAGCTGGTAGAGCAACTGATTTGTAATCAGTAGGTCCGCGGTTCGAGTCCGTGTGGGGGCACCATTAAATCACTGAAATCTCTTAAATATAAGCGTTTTAAAGCGCATTCTCTGGATTCGAAGGTGACACACGAGGCGACGCTATGCCTCTAGCCATCGCTGAATTTGGAGCGGTTATGATCTCAGCAAATTCTTTTCTCAGAAGAAAGAGGGCGGTGTTTACTATTTTCGGAGGCGAGTTCCCGACGATGTTCGTAAGCATTATCCAAACCTCAGTACCTTAAACCACAGTGATGCTTGGGTTTGATATTCGGCCTGTAGACACTTGTTTAGGACGATTGTTATGGGATTAGCGACTGGAAGCTCCTTGAGCAGCTACCAGATTTGAAAGAAGTGCAGGCTGCTGAAATTGGATTGGTATCAAGCATGAGTGATGAGTTTCAAAGAAAAGTCTTCGTGGACTTGGCCATCACTTTTTGGCTTTTGGCTAAGTCGATGTAAAAAGGCTCAACGAAAGTACTAAAGGAACGTCTGCTGCGGACCAGCCTCTGTAGCTCTATGGTTCACAATCGTTTTGCGGTTCGTTTGCTAAGCTAGAGAAGTGTCTCCGGTGCGCAGTGGCGCATTTCTGTTGTTCACGACGTTAGAACAACAGATTGCGGCGACAAACTTATTCACACGTACTTCGAGCAGCTAAAGAGTATATGATGAAAACTCTAAATCTGTCCGGTAGGCGCTGACTTCAGACACCTTAACATGTCCGTCATCGAATGATTTGGAACACGAGCGTTTGATTGGCTTAGGAGGATCAGGCTCGCCGCAGTTTCAATCTACGCCGCGTTCTGATGATGCAGCAAGCGGCGTTT
>NZ_JBQERM010000025.1:0-21287 GCF_056535045.1 Ruegeria sp. O6
GCCAGACAGCCTGCCGGGCTGGCAGGCGCTTCAGGCCGAAGCCTCGGGCGGTGGCTACAAGGTGCTGTGGCAAAATGCGAACGGGTCATATGCTGAATGGACCACGGATGCTTCGGGGCAATACCAAGGCGGTGTTAGCATCGCCAATGTTGTGGATGTCGAAACCTTCTACAGTCACGATATTGATGGAAATGGGACCATCGGTCCTGCTCAACCAAAACTGAGCGCTTTGTTGGCACCGGAAAACAATACCGTGACGGTGGCCGAGGAGTCCGGTGCCTCCGAATGGGACGAAGATGTCGACTATCTGGAATTCGTGCCAGACTTGCCCACCTTCCAGAATGAGGAAGATATCTATGGATTGGTTGTCTCTTGCGTGAAAAACAACATTTACGGGCCTTCGACAACCATCCTGGAAGCTGTGTGGCAAGAAGCCACAGACAATGTGCCAGAAGAGGATGCCAACCTGACAATTGCATCCTTGCTGGAGGATGACAGCTTCTTTTGGTAATGTTGACCCCGCTCAGTAGGAGATGCTGATCGCGCTGCGATTGCCTCGGATACATTTCTGGTGCGAGAGAAGTGTATCTATGCCGAAGAAACGATTCAGTGATGTGCAAGTTGCCTTTGCGTTGTAACAAGCTCTGAGAGAGACGTGGGTCAACTGGTGTATGAAGATGCATTTTGGCCGACTGGCCTCAGGGAATCGTATTCAAGATCCAATTGGGGTCAGGTTTATGTGGACGGCTCAAGGCTGACTCTTCGGGGTTGAGATATTTGAATCCATTGGGGCGTATCGCACGTCAACAAACTTTCGTTTCACGTCACGTCAAAGGAGGTATGGCGACAGTTGGCCAACCTTCTGTTGATACAAGAATAAGGGACCTTTCCAAGGTCGCAGAGGAAAACCCCAGGCGCAGCGACCGCATATACATGGCTTGCAATTGGTTCGAAATCCGCCCGGAAATGCGCTGTGCTTTTGACGCAGATCACCGAATAACTCAGAGGGTTTAACCCGATATGTGTGAAATGTGCGCGATCCAGGCATTGGTTTCGTATGCTTGTGACGACAAGGTCGATCTCGGCGTCGTGTCCAACCAAGCGAAGCGCAGCTGTCTTGCCAAGCGTAGCTGTTCCGCCGCCATACATTTCACCGGTATAGCGGCATGTGCCATCACTTAAGGAAAGCACTTCAAACTCTGCCCTGAATGGAACATGTCCGGCCAGGTTCGACTTTGCGCCGATAGCCAAAATGATCCGTGCGCCCTCCCCTGCCGCATGGGCCTGAATGGCACTTTCCGGATCATGGAACAGACCCATCAGAACGTTTTTTACCCCGCCCTCAATCAAAGCGGCCAGCAGCCCCGTTGTATCTGACGTTCCGCCTGCGCCCGGATTGTCCTGAACATCGGCTAGAACGATGGGTTTTTCGCGCCTTTGACGACATGTGGAAACGGCCTCTTCCAAAGACAACATCTTACATTCAAGATTGGCCTCACGGGACAGGAACATGCTGACAATCTCTTTGGCAGCGGCAGCCGCTTTTTCAGCAGTCAAGGCATAAGCAAGGCAGGATGGTCCGGTGTCAGGATAATCCGCCGCCGTAAAACCAAGAGCGATCTCTGCCAGAATGCCTTGCTGTTCAAACCTGACAGGCAATTGATAGATATCACTGATCGGCGCAGAACCCGTGTGTTGCGCATGCAGGGGGATCAGGTAAGGCACCGGTTGGAACGTTTTGTATAGGGTTTCACCCGCCAGCAGGCGACGCAAGACTGGAACGCATCGTGCACCCGCTTCCGCCATATCCAAATGTGGGTAAGTGCGAAAAATCGACAGGTAGTCTGAGTGTTTGACCATTTCGGTGGAAATGTTGGCATGAAGGTCCAAACTTGCGACCACTGGAACGTCTGGACCCACAGTTTCACGAACGCGACGCAAAAGCTCTCCTTCACCGTCAGCAAGGCTTTCGGAGACCATAGCTCCGTGCAGATCAAGATAGACACCGTCAATCTGGCCTGCGCCCCATATTCCGTCCAACAGCATCCCGCAGATCGTTTCGAATGCATGATCGGTGACATGGGCGGACGGTTCGGCAGAGCACCACAAAACGGGAATGACATCAAATCCCGTTGCCTGTGCCGCGGCGGTGAAACCCGCGATCGGAAGGTTCATGCCCCCGGTTTCCAGAAGAACCTGTGAACCATGCAGCATTCCCGGCCAGGAATCCGCCATCTCAAACTCAGGCATCCCAGCTTTCGTTACACCGAAACAGTTGGTTTCATGTTGGAACCCCGCGATCACAATACGCTTGGTCGCCATTATGCGTGCTCAAACTCTTGTTCAGTACACACAGCGGAAAAAACCCTTTCGCCATAGCGGATGGTTTCAAGCACGACAGTGTCTGACAGGCGGTCCGGGTCGTGCAGTGGATTGCGCGAAAGAACAACAAAATCTGCAATTTTACCCGGTTCTATGGATCCGCGTTGATCTTCCTTGAACACCTGCCAAGCGGCTTCGATGGTTTGGGCCCGCAGGGCTGAAATAACGCTGATCTTCTGATCCTCGCCAAGCACACGGCCAGAAGCGGATTTTCGGTTCACCGCGCAATGGGCAAGATGGATTGGACGCGTCGGTGTGACCGAGGCGTCGTTGTGGATCGTGTATCGCACGCCATACCGTTCGGCTGACGCCGCCGGCGATATCCGTTCGGCTCGCTCGGGTCCCAGGAAAGTATCGTAATGACGATCCCCCCAAAAGAAGACATGGGCGGGAAAGAAGCTGACGGTCAGACCAAGCCGGGCCATACGCTCCAATTGGTCATCCCTCAGAACCTGGCCATGGATAATGGTATGTCGATGATCCTGGCGCGGGTGTGCAACAAGCGCCTTTTCCACCGCATCTATGAACATCTCGGCACCGGCATCGCCATTGCAGTGGCAGTGAATCTGCAAGCCCTGACTGTGGAGCTTTTCTACATCCGCAACCAGCTGCTCTTGCGAGGTATAGGTCATTCCACAAGGATTATCAGGGCTGGCAGGTTTGAAATATGGAGCAGACAAATACGCGGTCTGTAACTGAAAGGCCCCGTCCGTAAACAGTTTGCGCGGACCCAGCGAAAAATGCGGGTTGCCCGGCCAGCTCGTTCCAATCCAACGCGAAGATAACTCTGGCTCCAGATCTCCGACGGGCAAAAGCTCGATGTCAATTCCCGGATCCTGATCCGCAGGCAGGCTGGCGAAGTGGTCCAGCATGGGCTGCGATGCCCAGGCATTTTGGGCATAGGTCACACCATGGGCCAGGTATTCGCTGCGGCAGGCGTCAAAACCCCGCCAAAACCGGTCGCGGTCAATCAGGAAATCAGTATCGCCCATTTCACCCATGGCCGACAGCCCTTCCATCAATCCGGTCAGTGCTCCGGTTTCCGGATCGCGGCCATAACGGCCCCCCTCTGGATCAGGAGTTTCACGAGTTATCCCGCGTCTTTCCAGCGCGAGAGAATTTGCCACGCCATTATGACCCGACGCGTGAATGACCCAGATTGGATGGCGTTGTGACACGCCGTCCAGTTCGGCCCGTGTGGGCATTCGACCTTCCAGAATGGACGTATTGTCAAAGGACACCCCCATGACCCATTCACCCTCGGGTGTTGCACTCGCCTTTTCGTGAAGCCTGTCCAACGCCTGTGACATGTCTCTGCAATCCCCTAAAGGCGGCGAAGACAGATCGACACGGAACAGCTTAACAAAGCCGGGATCGGGAAAGTGCCCGTGTGGGTCGATAAAGGCGGGCATCAGGGTACGACCCTTCAGATCATGCTCGTGCGCATCCGAAGGCATGCGGGCGCGCAACTCAGCCTCGGCCCCCACTGCCTGAATTCTGTTGCCGTCAGTCAGCACCGCCTCTGGTGAAGAGTTCTGCGCATCCATAGTCAGGATGGTGCCGTTGAAGTAGAGTGTGCTTGGCATTGGATTTCCTAGTTACGACAGCGGGGCCAGACAACGCAGCCCATGGCCGCCCTTTACTTCCCATTCCGGGGTTTGGGTGCAAATGTCTCTGGCAAAGGGGCAACGCTCGCGAAACTCACAGCCAGATGGCCGCTTCAGCAGGCTGGGAGGCTCCCCTTTGAGGGCGATCCGTTCCAATCGCGCATCCGGGTCCGGCTCGGGGTTGGCGCTCAGAAGGCAGCGGGTGTAGGGATGGCGCGGGTTGTTGAAGATCGTTTCGGTTGTGCCCTCCTCGACCAAACGGCCCAGATACATGATGCCCATTCTGTCGGCCACGTGACGCACGACGCTGAGGTTGTGCGTGATGATGACCATCGCCAGCCCCAGCCTTTCGCGCAGTTCGTTGAGCAGGTTCAGCAACTCACCCTGAACCGAGACATCAAGACCGGCAGTCGGCTCATCCGCAAGGATCAGCTTGGGTTCCAGCGCCAGGGCGCGCGCGACGCCCACGCGCCGGGCCTGACCTCCTGACAGCTGATAGGGATAGCGATCGGCAAAATGCGCGGGCAGGTTCACCATTTCCAATAGGCGCTTGGCCTCGGCATCCAGATCGCGATCTTTCATACCCTGAATGCGATAGGGTTCGGTGATCAGGCTGCGGATTGTCAGGCGGGGCGACAGGCTACCGACCGGGTCCTGAAACATCATCGCCATGTCTTTACGCAGCGGGCGCATGACGCTTTCCGGCGCGCCCCGAATTTCCCGACCTTCGAATGTGACCGAACCGTCCTGTGCAGGCGCAAGACCCGCAATCGCGCGGATTACCGTCGTCTTACCCGATCCGCTTTCACCAACCAGAGCGTAAGTTTCGCCAGGTTCTACGGTAAAGCTGACACCCGCCAGAACATTGACCGGTCCATAACTGGTTTTAAGATCCACGACATTCAGCAAGCTCATGTTGCGACCTCCTCGTGGTTCAGCCAGCATGCGGCGTGGTGGCCTTCTTTCAGTTGATCCAGTGGCGGCACATCGGTCGCGCAGCGCGCCATGGCCTGATCGCAACGGTCCCGAAAGATGCACCCCCCGGGCAGGTTGGCCAGATCAGGCACTTCACCGGGGATGGTGGGCAAAACGCGGGCGCGTTCTTTGATGTGGCCGGGATCACATTCGATCAGACGACGTGTATAGGGGTGTTTAGGGTTGTGGAAAATCTCACGCACATCGCCGCTTTCGACAACGGCTCCTGCATACATCACCACCACCCGGTCGCAGAGTTCCGCGATCACGCCCAGATGGTGCGAAATAAACAGAATGGCACAATGAAACTCGCGCTGTAATTCTTGTAGGCGCTCGATGATCTGTACCTCAAGAGTGGCGTCCAATGCAGTGGTTGGCTCATCCGCGATCAAGAGGTCCGGCTCGGACATCAACGCCATTGCTATGGCGATCCGCTGGCGCATCCCACCTGAGAACTCATGCGGATACTGCTTCAGGCGCGCTTCGGGATCGGGGATGCCGACAGCACCCAGCATCTTGGCTGCGTGGGTCAATTTATCCGCCTTTGACTGCTTTGAGCGATGCTGAATGTCCAGCATCTGCTGCCCGATGGTCAGAACCGGATTGTGCGTTTGCATCGGATCCTGGAAGACAATGGATATGTCTGCACCGCGCAGGTCGCGCATCTGACGCTCGGAAGCCTTCAACAGGTCCTGCCCTTTGAAACGAACCTCACCTTGACGGAACCGCGTATTGGGGGCGGTCAGGCGCAGGATGGATGAGATCAGGGTGGATTTGCCGCATCCGGATTCCCCGACAATACCAACAATTTCACCCTTGTTGACGTTGAATGTGATGTTCCTCAGGGCCTTAAGGTCGCCACGGCCCGTTTCGTAGTCAACACTCAGGCGGTCGATTTCCAGCAGTGTATCGGTCATCGCTGTTTCCTCAATTTCGGGTCGACCACATCACGTAGGCTTTCGCCCAGGAAAGTGAATCCAAGTGTTGCCAGAATGATCGGCAGGCCCCCGCCCACCACCAGCCACGGTGTTTGGCGGATCAGGGAATAGCCATCCTTGAGCAAGGCTCCCCAACTGGGTGTCGGGGGTTTCACACCCAACCCCAAAAATGACAGCCCGGCCTCCAGCGCGATGACGGTGGGTATATCCATGGCTGCTAAGACAGCCAGAACCCCGATGATATTGGGTAGCATGTGCACACCCAGAATACGCGTCATGCTGGCCCCCATTGATCGCTCTGCCAGAATGAATTCGGAATTGCGAAGCGTCAGGGTCTGGGTTCGCGCCACGCGCCCATATGTCGGGATCGAGGTCGCCATGACCACGAATACAACTGTCTGCAAGCTGGGCCCGACAAGGGCCACAACAGCCAGTGCAAACATCACCGTCGGAAAGGACCGGATGGTATCGAAAAACAGCATCAGCAGGTTGTCGAGCCATTTCGGCCCGTACCCGGCTATCATGCCCAAAGTCAGGCCAATCGCCATCGCGCCGAAAACAGCTGGCAGCGCCACTTTAAGCGCAACCTGCCCCCCAGCAATCACCCGCGAAAACGTATCGCGACCCAGCTGATCCGTGCCCAGCAGATGCGCCGCGGACGGCCCTTGCAGGCGGGATTTGATATCCATGGCAATGGGATCGTAAGGCACAATCCAGGCAGCAAATATCGCGCAGAACACGATGGTCCCAACGATTATCAAACCCATTAACCCAAGCGGGTCGCGGGCAACCCCGACTATGATCTGGCCAAGTTCGGAACGAGATTTTACCATCACTCCGCCTCCTTAATGAGCCGTGCGTGCGCGTGGATCGAGTAGCGCGTTGATCAGATCGGCCAAGGCGGTCGACACAACGAACAGTGCCGTTGATACAAGGACCGAACCCATCACAATCGGATAGTTTCGGGTCGTGATGCTGTCGATGACCAACTTACCCAAGCCTGGTCGGGCAAAAACGATTTCGGCAAAAACGGCTGAGCTGAGCAGAAAGCCCATCCCGACCCCGATCACGGTGACCACGGGTAGAATTGCGATACGCAATGCGTAAACCATGACCACGCGACGTTCCGCGATACCAAAGGCCCGGGCGGTACGCACATGGCTTTCACCCATGACCTCGAGCATCGACGCCCGTACCAGCCGTGCGATATATCCTACCCAGCTGAGCCCTATGGCGAATGCAGGCAAAACCAGATGGTCAAGGCGGTCCCAGAACCCCTCTCCTGCCCCAATGGCGGGAAACCACTGCAAATTAACGGCGAAAACCAACAAAGCCAAAAGCGCAACAACAAAGGCCGGAGCGGCAACAAAACTGACGGAAATTGCGGCGGCGATCCGGTCGATCATCGTGTTTGGATGCGCAGCCGCATAAGCGCCAAGTGCGATACCAAGACTTGCGGACCACAGGATTGATGCAAAAATCAGCTCCAGAGTGAACGGCAATTGCTGAAACACAATCTCAGTCACAGACCGACCCGAGAAGACATCGGTGCCAAGGTCACCCTGCAAAAGGTTCGAGTAAAAGATCAGCAGCTGTTTCCAGATCGGTTGATCAAGACCAAGTGCGGCGGTGAGTTGGGCCTGAAGCTCGGGTGTGGCGCGCGGACCCAGCATGATCTGGACCGGATCGCCTGGTACAGCGCGGATCATCAGGAACATGACGGTGACCGCCACGAAAAGGATGAGCAGCGACAGCCCGAAGCGACGGGTTGCGAAGTTCAGCATGGCCAACTGGCTCCTTGTGGCTGGATGGCGTTGGTTATGGAGCGGCGAGTGTCAGCGCCCGCCGCTCCCTGTCGACCTGGGGAGGTCAGGTCGACTTGCCAAAGTAACGCAGCAGCGACAGCCCATCCGGGCGCAATGCAGGAATGACACCTGCGCTGTGAATGACCGGTGTTGCCTCGTGTGTGATGAAGCGATAGGCACCGCTTTCTTCCATCAAGTCCTGCGCACGCTGGTACATTTCAGCCCGCTTTGCGATATCTGTTTCCCCAGCCGCAGCTTCGTGGATTTCGTTGAACTCTGCGCTGTTAAAGCGTTCCCAATTCCACTTGCCAATTTGCTCGGGCGTAAACCACGACGTCGCATAATACGGGTCCGGCGTCATCGAATAGCGGTTCAGAACAAGTTGCAGGTTTTCGTTGTCGCCAGACGCCCAGAACGCACCGGATTCCAGAACATTCACCTCAACTGTGATACCGATTTGCGCCAGCGTCGCCTGAATGATCTGTGCAGTTGTCGTGAACGTTGTCTTGTTTAGCGTGTCGAGGGTCAGAGTGACGTTGGTTTCACCCGATTCCGCAAGCAGTTGCGCCGCTTTTTCGAAATTTGCCTCAGGTGGCACCAGCGAAGACGGCCGATGCCCAGCCAAACCCGGAGCAATGATCCCGGTTGCCGGTTCGGCTGCACCAAAATAGGCAGCCTCCAGAATGCTGGGGACATCTATGGCATGTTGAATCGCCTGTCGCAGCTTCTGATTTTGCAGCTTTGGATGTTCAACATTCATTCCCATCCAGACATAGTAAAGCGAGGGTTTCTCAACCAGCGATCCTCCATTGGGAACACCAGCGCGATAACGTTCGACTGAACCCAGCGACACGCGAGTTACGTCCAGTTCGCCCGCTTCAAACGCGATCTCGGCGGTGTTTTCGTCGTCGATCGGATAGATCTCGATTGTGTCCCATGTCGGAGCATCGCCCTTCCAGTCGGGGTTGCGCTTAAGAACCGTTTTTTCCTTGGGCGACCAGCTGTCCCGCAGATATGGGCCGGACTCTGCCACCGGATCAGCACCGATCCGGCCACCGGCTGCTTCGACCGCTGCTTTCGAAACAATGTTTCCGGTGATGTAAGGCAGGGCAATTGACCAAATCGGTGCGAAGGGTTTGTTCAACACAATCGTCCCTTCGCGTTCACCGGTCACTTCAACATGGCTGAACGGTCCCAGGTCGGGTTTGTTTGGGCTGTCGGTCGCGTCATCCACGATCCGTTCCATGCTGAACTTGACGTCCTCGGCGGTCATGGCGCCAAAGCCGTTGGTGAAGCCGATATCGCCACGCAATGCAAACTTGATATGGGTGGGGTCAACCTGCTCGATCATCGTTGCCGCGTCGAGCTGCCAGCCCCATTCCTCGCCTGGCTTATACTGGATCAGCTTGTTGTAGATCGAGGCATGTACCTCTTCTTCCACGACACCAACCGAGTGGGCCGGATCCATATTCTGTGCATCGCCGTAGGCCCGTACCCGCAGAACACCGTCGTCTGCTGCAAATACGCGATTTGCCCACCCCATCGGAAGCGCCGTGGTCGCTCCAAGCGCGGTTGCGCCTTTCAGGAACCCGCGACGACCAACATTGGCCTTTGTCCATTCTATCTTCATAGTATCCTCCCTAGGATTAAGTCAGAGAAATCCGCGTGGAATGGTTTCCGACCATTCCTTTGTCAGGACTTCGGTTTCATCGGCACCTTCGGTGGCGCGAAGTTTGCGGTAGAGGTAGAAATTCTGCGTGTCGCAACTCATGCGGCACTCGGTCGAGATGGCGACCTGCCACTCCGCCCGTTCGAATGTGAAATTCCAGGCCGTCTCAAACCGGGCAGTGGCCGGGTCATCCGGGTTAATGCCGTAATGCATGCGCACATCACTGCCGACAATCAGGCCGTGATAGGGATCGCGTGATTTACCATAGTCGTCAAACGTCTCAAGCACGATCCGGCCGTCTTCTGTTTCTTTACGTTCGGAATGCGACGCAGGTGTCCGCAATTGATCGGCTGCAAGAACCGGAAACTTCGGCGCCGGACCGGGTTCGGAAGCTTGGATTTCACGCGATACTTCGCGCACCGGCAAATGCAGGGCGCAGTCCTGCAAATGCAATGTCACCTGTGCCTGGTTTGGCGATGGCCAGATGATTGGCCAGTAGGACGTCGACAGGGCCAGCCGCAACACATGACCCTCACGCAGTCGATGCGCACATTCGTTTAGGGCAACCTCGGCCTCATATTCCTCGCCGGGTTGTAAGAATTCAGGTGTCTCGTGATCGCGGAAATGGCATAAGTTCAACGACCGGTAGCTGATGCGCTGTGAAATACCCTCGGGTGATACATCGCATAGGCGCGCAATAATCTGAGCGACAGGCTTGTCTACTGAAAACCGAAACTTCAGTCTTGCGCGCCCCAACAATTCCAGCGGCGCACGCAATGGCGCGCTGTCAAAGCACAGCGACAATGCATCGTCGCTTGCCTGGTCGTCGGGCAGCTCGTTATCGATCCGCATACCTGCACAAAAATACCCGCTTTGCATGCCCAAATGGCAGGGCGACGAAATGGCTGCGGAACCTTGGGCTGGGGTAGGGGAAAATTCGCCCGGTGCCAGATGCCAGATCTGTTCATGTACGTGCGGCGATGGCCAGCGACCTTCAGCTATCCAGCGACCTTGCCGAGGGCTGTTTTTTGGTGTCGGGTTGAAATGCTCCTGCATGTATGTCCGGTACGCAGGCAAATCTTCTGCGCCGTTTTCCTGTTCTTTCAACCAGCGATCAAACCAGCCGATGACTTCGGAATGGAAATCCGCAGGATCAATTTTCGAGATATGCGCGTATCGATGCTCCCATGGCCCGATGACGGCCTTGGTGGGCGATGTCAGGTTGGCTGTCAAAGCAGGCGGGGCATTTACATACGCATCTGCCCAGCCGGTTATGGCCAAAACCGGGGTTTGGATAGCAGACCAGTCTTCGCAAACCGAGCCGTGCTTCCAGTATGTGTCCCGTGTCTGATGACGCAGCCAATCGGCGGCTGAAAATGGAACGTTTTGCAGCCGCATCAGCCAATCCTCTCGCCAGTCTGCGCGTAAGGCCGGATCTGCGGGCCTGGTCAGATAAGCGAACATCTGACTACCCCAGTTCATGTTGTCGCTCAGCAGGCAACCACCCATGAAATGGATGTCATCTGCATAGCGATCCACGGTCGAGGCGACGCTGACGACGGCCTTCAACGCAGGCGGTTGCCGGAAAGCCAGTTGCAAACCATTAAACCCACCCCAAGATATTCCGATCATCCCAACGTGACCGTCGCACCAATCCTGCGCTGCGATCCATGCGATGACTTCTTCACCATCACTCAGTTCCTGTTCCGAGTATTCATCGTCGAATTGCCCTTCGCTGTCGCCCGTACCCGCTATATCGACCCGAACGCAGGCATAGTCAGCCTCGGCAAATACCTTATGTGTTGTTTCATCCCTGGGCGCTGTGCCGTCGCGTTTGCGGTAAGGCAGGTATTCCAGAATGGCCGGAGCTGGACCGGTTTCGGGTAACCAGAGTCGAGCAGCAAGCCTCCGCCCGTCGGAGAGTGTGATCCATGTGTTTTCGACGGTTTTAACTGGCATCCGAGAGCTTGTTTTTTGCGAGCTGATGCCGAAGAAGAAAACAATTTGCAGAAAAAACAAATTGTGCAATCTTATGCGAAGTGATGCTATTTGCAGCGAAATAGCGTCAAATAGCGAAGGGTTTTTCCATGTCCCAGTATTTTTCTGCCAACCTGAAGTCGCTATGCGCAGAACACGGCAATATTTCAAAGATTTGTCGGGATATTGGCGTCAACCGGCAGCAATTCAATCGGTATCTGAATGGCTCCAGCCTGCCTTCGGCCCACAACATGCGTCGGATCGCGCGCCATTTCGGCCTGACAGAAGCCGAACTGTTCGCTGAAACTGCTTACTTTGAGCAAATGCTAAAGGACGTCTTACCACCATCCGGAAAAACGCCCGCAGACGCGTTTCTGGATCCTTTTCGGGGCCAACACAAAAACCTCAGGCGCTATGTTGGTTTCTATCACTCGTTTTTCTGCACGCCTTCCTGGGAAGGGAAGATATTTTGTTCGTTAATCCGTATTCAGGAAGTTGATGGGCTTTTCACAATCCGGTCCCGCGAAATTGCCACATCACAAGACAAAAGCATGCACCAGATTTCCCGTTACGTTGGTTTGGTGACAATGCGGGGAAACAGGATATTTATAACCGAACATGAGTTGATGCGCGAAGGCAGCGTT
This sequence comes from Ruegeria sp. O6, assembly GCF_056535045.1. Lineage (NCBI taxonomy): Bacteria > Pseudomonadati > Pseudomonadota > Alphaproteobacteria > Rhodobacterales > Roseobacteraceae > Ruegeria > Ruegeria sp. O6. The sequence goes on from NZ_JBQERM010000025.1 coordinate 11,998, forward strand.
GCCAATACCATCTTATATTCAGCGCACCGCCAGCAACTAAAGTATCTGCGGGGAATGACGATGGGTGTTGCTTGGCGCCCTTACCCGCATCCCTACGCCGCCAAAACAATCTGGAAGCGCCTGCACGAGCGGGTAACCGCGCGTGAGGCCATTGCCGCCTGTGGTATCTACTCAACCCATAGTACCAAGATTGATCCAACTGTCAGGAAACACCTTACCGAGGAGTGAAGTGTCGGAAGGATGTATGTGACGCTCTGTTTTTTCTGGATCACACCCGGCATATCAATTTGGCTTTGCTATTCTGCTTACGCGTGTCCTTTTGGTGGTGCGCGGGTGTAAAGGTACTAGGGACGTTACCGTTTTTTGTACCGTAGCCCATAGATAGTGACCCAACAGTTCATAGTGACACGATCAACTCGAGCTTTTTGCTCCGATAGTCACTGTCTGGTCCAATCAAACCGGACACGTGTTCATCAGAATGATCGCTTTTCTCGTATTACTCGTCCAGATATGCGAAAGCCGATATCCTTGTTCCTTGCCGTCGCGGTCTAAAGCAATTTCTGCACCGAAGATCAGACTGAATCCGCGTGCGTTTCCAATAACGGCACGTTTCTGAGCCAGCGCTTCCATTCATTTGCGAGCATGCAATCCCACATTTTTCGCGCTCTCCAGCAATTGCTGTCTTTGATCTCTTCCAATACCGCCATCGCTGCAGCACAGAAAACGGGGTTGCTATTAAACGTATTGAAATAGCGATAGCACTTAAGAAAAGTAACAAAGAATTCTGCTCGTGTAACAACACCACCCACCGGATGGCCGTTCGTCTTTGGTTTCCCCAGTGTCACGATACCTGGCAGGATACTCCTTCACCCCTAACAAAATGGACCGGGTCGCCTTAGAGGGATAATACATTGGGTCCAAGCAGCTTTGTCTTGTCGGCAATAAGCTGACCTTTTTCCTGTAATGGTATGCAACTTTCGCAGGTATCCCTCGAGGCGGCGCCACGGCGTCCGAAGGTTAAATGCATTTGTTGGAATGACGAAGGTCAGCGATTTTTGCTGATTACACCCTGCTCGACCCAGGCATCAAATTGCACGAGGACCGCTTCGCTGAACGTGTGGTCGTTGATATGAGCGTCAAGTTCTGTCATCGGCACACGACCCGGTATAACCATGCGTGCCTCATCCACCATATCTGCCAGTGCATCAGGGTCATGCGCCGCCTCGCCTTCTTTGTCCCATGCTTCAACCCCCTGAACAGGCAGGAAAAAGTGGACAGGTCCCGTTGCGGCCTCCATTCGGTTGGCCAGTTCACGGATCCAAGCGCGGCGTTCATCCCCATTGAAGACGGAACTCTTGATCAGTCGGTTATGCACGTGAAACGGACGATCTGAATATTGGTCGGGGATGTCCTGCCAGCCCGCGAAATCCAACAGGTCCAACGCTCCGGGCGCGATCATCTGCGGTGTGCCTACGCGACCTGCACTGGTTACACGCTCCTCGCCGCTGGACACGACAGAGCCCGCCATAAAATTTCCGAATTCCTGCATGCAGAAATCCATCACGCAGGCAAATGCGCCCTCGCCGGCCAGCTTTTCAAATGCCATGCCACCCATGCCGGTAGAGTGGAAAACCGCCACCTCAAAACCGCGTTCCTCCAACGCCGGTTTCAACGTCTTCATGTAGCGCAGACAAGACGAGCCAAGACTGGTCATTCCAATCAATGGCTTGCTGCGGTCCGGTGCAATAGCGGCCTTGGTCGCGCCAACAACTGCCCCGGCTGCCTGGCTGAGTGAAGACTGGCAAATCGAATTCATACCATAGAGCCCGCCGGCCCACAGGATCATCTGAATATCCGGCGCCAGACGATGCGGAGGGATCAGAGGAGAAAAGCTGACCGTAGACACAATGTATTTTGGCACACCCATCGGCAGCGCTTGTGCACAGTCCAGTGCCAGATCGGTGCCCATGGTACCGCCGGTGGCCAGCATCCCGTCAAAGCGGCCATCGGCATAGGCCTGGGCAACCACTTTTGCGGCACCCGCGGACATTACCCGAAAAGCTTTATTTTCATCCCCCTGTGCGATGACTTCATCAATGGTCATGCCACCGGCAGAAGCGACGTCGTGCTTGGAGATGTCGGTTGGCGTCTTGGGATCACCCAGCACTGAGACATCCATTGTCAGTACATCAGCGCCCTGTGCGTGAATTGCGTTTTCAATGAAACGCATCTCGGCTTCTTTCGTGTCATAGGTGCCGATCAGCAGGATCGTTTTCATAGTCATAAGCTCCTCCTTCGTTCCGCCGCCATTCAGAGCTTGATCCAGGCCGTTTTCAGGTCGAAGTATTTCTCAAGCGCGTGCAAAGACTTGTCGTGCCCATTGCCGGACTGGCGCACTCCTCCAAGCGGTACGGTCAGATCAGCACCGCCATAGGTGTTCACATGCACGACGCCTGTGCGGATACCAGCCACCATACGGTGGGCGCGGCCAAGGTTAGATGTCCAGACACCGCCAGCCAGGCCATACACGGTGGCGTTCGCCAACCGGATCGCGTCTTCTTCGTTTTTGAAGGGGGTCACCGCCAGAACGGGGCCAAAGACTTCGTTCTGAAACAAGTGGTCCGTCTCTTTTACCCCGGCCATTACGGTCGGAGACATATAATAGCCGCCACTCTCCATCAGGATGCGATTACCACCGGTGCGCCGCTCTGCCCCTTCCGCCTCGGCTTTGGCAACAAAATCCAGATTGGCCTCAAGTTCCGGCAGGCTGTGAACGGCACCAATCTGGCTGTTCAGGTCCAGCGGATCGCCGACGCGAAAGTTTTCAGCATGGCGCGAGACTTCGGCCACGAAATCCTGGTAGATATCTTCCTGAACAAGAAGGCGAGAGCCAGCAACGCAGACTTGACCGGAGTTGCGGAAGATTCCCGCTGCGGACACTTTGGCGGCCTCGGCCAGATCCGGGGCGTCGTTGAAGACGATGTTGGCTGACTTACCGCCCAACTCAAGGTAGCAGCGCTTCAGATTGGAACGAGCTGAATACTCCAGCAACCGACGACCCGTCGCACCTGACCCAGTGAACACCATAATGTCTACATCCATCGACAGTGCCAGTGCCTCGCCCACAACCGAGCCGCGCCCTGTCACGACGTTGAACACGCCATCCGGAACCCCGGCTTCAGCAGCCAGTTCAGCAATCTTCAAAAGGCTGAGCGAAGCGCTTTCTGCGGGTTTCAATACTACGGAATTGCCTGCCGCAAGGGCCGGAGCAATTTTCCAGCTGCCGATCATCAGCGGAAAATTCCACGGTACGATTGCACCCACCACGCCGACCGGGGCATGGTGTACGAGGCCAAGAATATCGTGACTGGTTGGCGCGATCTGGCCATAAATCTTGTCGATTGCTTCGGCATAGTACCGAAATGTCGCCGCCGCCGAAAGCGCCTCGGCTTTATAGGCCATGCTGATCTCGGTGCCGTTGTCGCGCACCCCCAGAACAGAGATGTCCAGCGCACGCTCTTCGATCAGATCCGCCAACCTCAGCAACACTTTCTTGCGTCCTGACGGTGCCATTTCGGACCATCGCCCGTCCTCGAAAGCAACCCGAGCGGCCAGGACGGCAGCTTCAATGTCCGCCGCGCTGCCATCGGCGATCCTAGTCAGAGGTCGGCCGTCGATGGGGGACAACACTTCAACCTGTGCACCCGTTTCACCGCCAGTGAAATTGCCGTTAATGAAATGGCCGCGCGGGGCGACTTGCTGCATTCGCAGCGCGTCGATTAGGGACTGATCCATGGATATTCTCAACCTTGTTGATTTGGGTGATCTGCATCGACGGGTTCGGCGTTTGGTTCTGGTCGCAGCTTGTTTCTGAACTCGAAGTACAGAGCCCGAAAGTGCAGAATGAGGATCAGAACAATCATACCGAACAAGATGGCGGCAATCGGTCTATCAACAAAATCCAGCGGTGAATTAACCCGAGCCATGGCGCTGCGGAGCTTGACCTCCATAATGCCGCCCAGAACCATGCCGAGGATGATCGGAACAATCGGCAAGTCCAGCCGTTTGAGGATCAGACCGAAAACTCCAAATGCCGCGGCCAATGCACAGTCGGTGATCGAGTTGCGCAGGCTGTATACACCAACAAATGCCAGGATCAGGATCATGATGCCCAGAAAACGAGTTGGAATCTGAATGATCTTCAGAAGCAAGTTGGTCGAGAACAGCAAAAACACCAGAACGATCACGTTCAGCAGGATCAACGCCATATAGAGGGCCATGACGAAATCCATCTGGTTTTCGAACAGCTGCGGCCCGGGTATCACATTGTGCACGTAAAAGACTGACAACATCATTGCCGTCAGTGCCTCGCCGGGAATGCCCAGCGCCAGCAGCGGGATCATCGCCGCTCCGGGAACAGCATTGTTTGCGGATTCAGAAGCCACCAGCCCTTCGGGCGAACCATCGCCAAAGGCTTCTGGATTTTTAGAGGTTTTTTGGGCGTATGTGTACGATAGGAATTGCGAGGTGAACTCGCCGGTGCCCGGCACCATCCCCATGAAAACGCCGATGCTGGATGACACGGTTGCAATACGCTTGAGACCAAGCAGCTCTTTTAATCCCGCAAAGATGCTTCCGCCAACATGTGCTTCACCCGGTGCATGGTTTTTTTCCAGCAACAGAAGCAATGCCTGACTGATTGCGAACAGCCCCAGCACAACAACAATCAGGTCTACCCCAGAAGCCAGCCAGCTTTGCTCGAACGTGAAACGACGGGTGTATTTGACCGGCTCCAGCCCGACAGTGTTCAAGAACAGACCAAATGCCGCCAGCATGCCCGCTGCAAAGATCTGGCCGCGATGAGCGAGAATTACCAATATGATGCCAAGCAACGCGGCTAGGAAAATCTCACGGCTGCCAAAATGCGGGGCAACGAGTGCTAGGACGGGAGACAAGAGCATAAGGCAAATTATCGAAAAGATGCCTCCAAAAAATGACGCCGAATAGGCCAGTGACAACGCCCGATGACCCTGGCCGCGCTTCGTCATTGGATAGCCGTCATAGGTGGTCAAGGCATTGACTGCAGTGCCCGGTGTATTGATCAGGACGGCAGGGATTGCACCGCCATACATCGAGGACCCATAGATGCCTAGCAGCAGGGTCAGGCCAACGATGGGTTCAAACGCGAAAGTGGCGGGTAACAGAATGGCAATTGCCACCGGCGCTCCCACCCCTGGCAGAGCGCCAATAATCACGCCTCCGATTGACCCGATCAAAAGCGCAACGATTACCGGCCACTGCGCAAGTATCGAAAAACCTGATAATAGAGCATCCATCAGCGAAACCTCAAAGATACGTCAGCGCAAACGCGCGAACCGTGTCGGGTAAATACTCATAGAGAGCGCCGGCCGGGATTTTCACCTGCAAGAAAGCCCTGAAGATGACCGTGACACAAACGCCGAACAATGCGGCACAACCGATACCCTTAGCATCGCGAAACCCGGTGCGAATTGCCAAAAACACGGCAAATATTACCGTCGCGGGAAGATACCCAAGCAAGGGAACAGCTTTTACGTAAACGAGGAAGTAGAAAACATATTCAAACGACCTCAACCAGAATGCCACTTCGGTCCACCGTCCGTGACGCCGCTGTGACATTGCTGAACTGAGCCAGTGCAGAAATCCGAAAATCACCATGGCCCAGAGGGCTATCATTGGCCAAAGACTGGGTTGCGCAAACCACTTGGTTCGCTTGACGATTTGTGTCTGCTCGTCCAGCTGCATTAACAAAAAGACAGCAAACGCAAGGAACACGAACGCAAAAACTACATCGCCAGGACGGCGATATCGTTTGAACATGTCCTGTAAGGTTTTCGCGATCATCTCTACCTCCCCACCGATTAAAATAGGCCCGGCAGTTTGAATCCTGCCGGGCCAATCTTGAGTTATTCGCCCAGAATCTCTTCGATTTTGGCGAAAGAGGCTTTGTCTTTTTCAATCTGCGCGTTGGAGGCGTCCGGGTCCTGCCAGTAGATCAGTGCACCTGTTTCCTCGGCAAGCTGCTTGGCTTTGTCGGAGCTCAGAGCCTTTTGAGCGGCTGCCGAGATCTTCTCGCGCGCCTCTGCCGGGGTGTCTTTGTGAACGAACAGACCGTTCCATAGTGCCAAAGGCAGGTCAGGATTTAGCTCGACAACAGTCGGAGTGTCAGGGACCAGGGGAATCCGCTCACCGCCGATGCTGGCCAGAACATTCACCTGATCTAAGCAGGGTAGTATAAGTTGAAGTGTCGTGTTGATCACGTCCACGTCGCCTGAAGTCAGGGTGTTGCAGTCCAGAGCATCAAATGCGGCTTCACTGGCGAAATCAAACCCGCTGCTGACAGCAGCTGCGAATGTCACCTGGGTGGGGGGCAGGACAGAGCCGAAATGCCCCAGTGCAACATCGTTATCTTTGCCATGTTCCACCAACTCCTCCCAAGATGAGAAGGGTGCGTCTTTGCTGGACGCTATCACGAACGGATAGGTCAGGAAGATGCCAATTGGGTCAAATGGGTTGGGGTTCAGCTCTGGAATGCCAATCTCGGGGCCAATCACCGGCACGCCTATTACAAAAGAGCCGACCGTATAGCCATCACCCGGAGCAGTGGCGACTTCGACAGCACCAGGGAACGGACCACCACCACCGCCAGGCTTGTTCACGACTGCTGCTGGTACGCCGTACATTTCCTGAAATTCATCTGCGATCAGACGTGTCAATACATCCTCCAGATCGCCCGGAGGCCACGGAACGACGAAGGATACAGGTTTCTCTGGATACTCAGCGAAAGCAGCTGATGCAGAGACCGCCATTACGGCAGCGGTAAGAATTTTCTTCATAGACTCCTCCCATTGATGGTTCAAATAATGAACCGATAAGTCATGTTTATTGTTGCGTTGTTAATTACATTGTGTCAAGTATTCTCTTAAGGAGGAGGAGTAACTTATGGGAACTGCTCTTAATGCTTTGAGATTGTTGGAGTTATTCTCCAACGCACGGCCCGAAATCGGGCTGACCCAGATGGCTCGGCTATCTGGTGTCAATAAGGCGACTGTTCTTCGGCATCTGCGTGAACTGGAAGAGTTCGGATTGATCGAGCAGAATCAGGGAACAAAATCCTTTATGATTGGCCCGGCGGCACTGCGTCTTGCCGCGTTACGCGAGATTGCAAATCCCGGCCTCAAAGCAGCGCGCCTAAAAATGCAGGCCGCGATGCAACAAGCAGGAGAAAGCCTGCACCTTTCTCTTCTGGAAAATGATGTTCTTCAAACGGCGCTAGTGGTCGAGACAACTCAGCACAGCGTTCGAGTTAGCCTAGACCCCACGGAAGTCCTTCCGCTCAACGCCACAGCCTCAGGGTTGTGCATGCTTTGTTTTGGCCCTCCTGCACTTTTGGAAGGCCTCAAAAATCGCGACTTGCCCCGTATTACTGCCTCTACGCTAACGAACCTTGAACTCATTCAAGAACGTCTCGTCGAAGTAAAGGAAACCGGTTGGTCCTATAGTAACGGAAGTTTCGAAACCGGTGTTCATGGCTTTGCAGCCCCGGTTTTCGGAATTGATCAACTGGCGCTTGGGACGGTTTCATTCGCGGTTCCTGAAATCAGAACCGCAGGCGACCGGCAGCCGCCCCTACTGAATACCCTGAAACAAGTTTCGCAAGAGCTTACGGCAATCTTTGGTGGCCAGGCTCCTGCAAACTTTCCAACTGAGTTTCGACCGAGTGTTCGGTCGGACGAAATTCCCGGAGAATTTTGAAATGAAGGATTCCAACTTCCTGAAGGAAAACAACGCCCGCTATTTTTGGCACCCGATGGCGCACCCTGCCGACAGCCAAAAGAACCTACCAACCATTTTGGTCGGCGGCGAAGGGGTTAGCATCATCGATGTGGACGGCCACAAGGCCATCGACGCCGTGGGAGGGTTGTGGAACGTCAATCTGGGTTATTCCTGCGAGCCAGTGAAGCAGGCGATTGCCGACCAGCTGAACGCTTTGCCCTATTATTCAACTTTCCGTGGCACCAGCAACGACAAGGCGATCGAATTGTCATACGAGCTGGCCCGGTTCTTCGAGCCAGATGGATTGACCCGCGCGTTCTTTACTTCGGGCGGCTCCGATTCGGTTGAAATCGCACTGAAATTGGCACGACAGTACCACAAGGTACGCGGCGAGGACGGGCGCACCAAATTCATAAGCTTGAAACAGGGGTACCACGGGACCCATTTCGCTGCAGCGTCGGTCAACGGCAACCAGAAGTTCCGTGCTGCCTACGAACCGATGATGCCTGGATGTTTCCACATCCCGGCACCATGGACTTATCGCAATCCCTTCGACGAGACCGATCCCGAGCGTTTGGCACAGCTTTGCGTCAAAGCATTGGAAGCTGAGATTGCGTTCCAGGGCGCAAATACTGTTGCAGCGTTCATCATGGAACCTGTTTTGGGTGCTGGTGGTGTAATTCCACCGCACGAGAGCTTCATGCCGTTGGTGCGCGAGGTCTGCTCGAAACACGGCGTTCTGTTGATCTCGGATGAAATTATCACAGCCTTTGGCCGCACCGGCAGCGAAAGCGGAGCCCGGCACTGGGGTGTGCAGCCTGACATTATGACGACGGCCAAGGCTATTACGAACGGGTATTTCCCATTCGGCGCTGCGATGATTTCCGGTCAAGTTGCCGAAGTGTTCGAACGCGACACCACTGGCAAAGCGTCCGTCGATCAGGGCTACACCTATTCCGGCCATCCGGTCGGAGCGGCAGCAGCCTTGGCAGCACTTGCGGAAATTAACCGCCTGCGGGTGTGGGAGAACGCCGCCGCTCGTGGGGATGAACTGTTTACCGGCCTGAAAAGGCTGGCCGACAAGTACGACGTGGTCGGCGACGTGCGCGGCGGTGAGGGCCTGATGTGTGTGCTGGAACTGGTCTCGGATCGCAGCACCAAAGCACCGATTGCCAAGCATCTTCCGTTGCAGGTGCAGAAGGTTGCATATGATGACGGTGTCATGGTCCGGGTGTCGGGTAACAACATTATTCTGTCGCCACCACTGATCATCACGGCTGACGATGTGTCCAAGATCCTGTCGGCGCTGGATACCGGTTTGGCGAGCCTTTAAAATCTTCCCTGACCTCGCCGTTACAAGGCGGGGTCAGACTTTGACGGCTTGTAGTTCTTCGAGCAGGTCGAGGAGTTGGTTGAGTTTTTCTCGTCCCATTTGTTTTTCGATGCTTTGGTAGATCTGCAGAGAGGTTCCGAGG
>NZ_JBQERM010000026.1:0-18127 GCF_056535045.1 Ruegeria sp. O6
GAAACGCCGCTTGCTGCATCATCAGAACGCGGCGTAGATTGAAACTGCGGCGAGCCTGATCCTCCTAAGCCAATCAAACGCTCGTGTTCCAAATCATTCGATGACGGACAGTATCAGGTTTCACATCAATGAGGCGCTCAAGACCTACGTCCCGCAACAGATGGCTAGGCAATTCATCCATGCAGCAATACTTCCGTTTCCGGCGCAGTAAGTGTCTGAAGAGTCGGTAAGCGTTCGTGATATGCAGCCGCCAACCCCTTGGCGGCGACAACATCAGTGCGGAGTTTGAAAAGTTCATCGCACCGCTCCTTCCAAAGACTGAACGCCTTGATTTGCTCCTTGTGACAGATACCCTGATGATTGAGCTTGGGACGACGCATTGGCACACGCTTCGATTTGGTTTGCAATACGACTTGCGCTTATGCCTGCTGCGTGGAAAAATCCCTGAAACAACAATCCGTACCCAGTGAACCAAAGACCGGGATTTTGAGGATCTTCCTGACCCATTGGATGTAGTGGATAACCCTTGTTGTCCAACGCACCCATGTGCCCGAAGAGTTCATCCAGATCTGCTCCATATCCAGTGGCGCAGATCACCACGTCGGGGTGGAGCTTTCGACCGCTGGCCAGTTCAACGGCGTGGGGCGAAAAGCCGACGGTTTCGCTGACGGCCGTAAACTGACCAGATTTCAGCGCAGAAACGAATCCATCATCCAGAGCGAAGGTAACTCCGTCTTTCAGCATCCGGGAACCACCGCCCATGACATGGCGGCGCAGGCCATAACGGCGCAAGTTTCCAAAGAAGGCACGCTGCATGATCGAAAAGATCGGATCGAGTGACCATTTGGGGAATAGCGTGAACAGGTTGGCCAGCCGCTGTAACGAAAAGCCGAAGACGCGCGATGGCAGGATCGATGGCCCATGCCTGACCGATACCCAGACCTGGGCCGGATTGCTGCGCGACAAATGATTCAACACATCTGTGCCTGAGTTGCCGGCCCCGATGACAAGGACTTTCTTCCCGTCGTATTCACTGGGGTCACCAAAGTCGGCGGCGTGAACGATTTGACCGCCAAACTCCTCCATGCCCGGCCAAACGGGCATATCAGGCACTTTCTCCCGCCCCGTTGCGACAATCAGGTGGGCGCTGAAATAGGTGCCCCTGTTGGTTTCGATCTGCCAGATGTCGTCTTCACGGCGGATTGACAGGACACGGGTCTCGAAATGGATATCGGAAGCAAACTGACGCGCATACTCGCTCAGGTAGTCGACAACAGCATCTCGGGGCAAAAAGGTGTCCGCTTTACGAGGTGCGTGATGTCCGGGGAGGCTGGCGAAATGGCGATGAATGTTCAGTCGCAACTTCGGATGCCGTGCGCGCCACGGGTCGGCCACCCTGTCGGACGCTTCCAGAATGGTGAACGGGATATTCCGGGCGCGCAGCTCAAAGGCCGCAGCCAGCCCGGAAAGACCGGCTCCGATAATGATGGCGGTTGTTGAATGAGGAACTTTCATTTGAGAACTCCAAAAACAGTGCGCTTAACGGCGCGCGAAAAAGTATGCGTTGAGTTGATCATGAGGCAGGTGATGGGTCTTGACCTGACCGAAGCCTGCATTGGCGAGATATTCCTGTGCTGTCTCAATGCCCCACATTGCACCGAGGCCTGGCCCGCCTTGTCCAATCGACACTGGGGTACAGTGCATCAGCGACAGGGAGTAAAGCAGGGGCGCAAACGGATTTTGGATATTGGTTTCCAGGTTCCGGGACCCGCCTATATCTTGCATCAGGAACAATCCGTCCTCGGCGAGCGAGCGGTAGACAAGGTCCAATAGTCCCTGCGGGTCTTTCTGGTCGTGGACCGCATCAAACGCTGTGATCAGATCGAAACTTCCCAGAGAATTGATTTTGGAAAGGTCCTGCGCACGAAACGTTAGGTTCTTCAGACCCATGCGTGCCGCTGAGACTTGCGTTTCAGTAAAGGCGTCCTCACATAGATCGATCCCGACAAAGCGGCTTGCGGGGAAGGCCTGTGCCAGTTCCATCATCGCGCGGCCCGCACCGCAACCTACATCCAGAACATCGATGCCGCGCTCAAGACGTTCGATCAGGCCAGGTTCCACAGGAAGGATGTGCTCGATCAGGGCTGATACCACCAGCTGGGCGCTGTCTTCTGCCATCACTTCGTGAAATCGGCAGTAGTCATGGTAATGGGTGCCCGCACCATCTCGAAACCGCGCGACCATATCTTCCTCGACCGAAGCCATGACACCAATGAACTGGCAGGTTACAGCCATGTTGTCGGGTTTTGCCGCATGGGTAAGCAACGCCGCGTGTTCAGGGGGAAGAGTGTAGGTTCCAGCTCCGGGGGCGTATTCGACCACGCCCGATGTCACCATCACGGCCAACCATTCGCGTACGTAGCGCTCGGCCAAGCCAGCCTTCTCGGCCAGAGTTGAGGAGGTGGCGTTAGGTAAATCGGCGAGCGCGTCAAATAGATGGGTACGGTGACCAATCGACGTCATCAGCGCGAGCGCGGCACTATTTAATGTGCCGACCATCTGCTCACCAAAGCGCTCTGCCTTGGCCTCATCAAAAGTGACTGCTGCTTGTTCGTTCATGTGGTTTCTCCGGTACTATTAGGGTTCATCTCGTCTGTTTCTGCGTCGGTATTGCCGCAAGCTTGCGAGTCGTGATATGCCTGCAAATGACCAAATCGGTGAATATCGGACATATCGATGCCAGCATTCAAAGCTCCCTGCCGTACAGTGGTTGTGACTTTGCCCTGCGTCGGAACCTCGACGGCTTACAGTATTCTCGATGCGCTCGCTTCGGTCGGCCGGGATTGGGAAATGCTGCATGGGGCCCGTCCCAAGGCGAAGGTTTTTGACGCCCAGATGTTGTCGGTAGATGGAGCACCCTATGTCGACATCAACGGACGACGTATCACGCCGGACGGATCACTGGCCGAATTTGGTCAGCCTGACTTGGTAATCGTTCCTGACCTGCATCTTGCGCCTGACGCACCGTTGCCAGATGAATTCGCGGTTGTGGTCCCGTGGCTTATCAAGGCGCATGCTGACGGCGCGATCATAACTTCTGTTTGTTCTGGTGCGCTCTTACTCGCGGCGGCAGGATTGCTGGATGGGCTTGATGCCACCAGCCATTGGAGTTTCTGTGATGTCATTGCCCGGAAATTCCCGGATGTCCGCGTGCGCCGTGAACGGATTCTGATACCTGCGGGTGACGGGCACCGGATCGTGACGGCAGGCGGAGCGTCTGCGTGGGGTGATCTGGTTCTGTATCTGGTCGGCCGAGTTGCTGGCCAGGATGAGGCCCGACGCCTCGCCAAGATTTATCTGCTCCAGCCTCACACTGAAGGACAGTTGCACTACGCTTCTTTGACTGCGGGAGCACAGCACGAGGATGCTCTGGTTGCAGATGCTCAGGTTTGGGCCGCGGATAACTATGCCCTGCCAACCCCGGTTACCGCCATGGCCGCCCGAAGCGGTTTGACGGAGCGTAGTCTGTTGCGGCGGTTTCGCAAAGCCACGGGGCAGACGCCAGTCGAGTACATTCAGACTCTCAGGGTAGAGGAAGCCAAGCAAATGCTTGAGACGACCGATTTGCCCATCGATGAAATAGCTGCTGAAGTTGGATATACCGAGCCATCAAGCTTCCGAAATGCCTTTCGAAGATATGTGGGTATGCCGGCTTCAGCATACCGCAAGAAACGCTTGCCATCCCATCAGTGATCAAGGGCAACCCAAACCGGACCTTCAAAATCGTGCTTTGCAAACTCCGAGTTGCGGGATGGAGCCGACTTTTGCTCACGCCGCTTTTGCTGACGCAGAAACCCCTCGCAGGCGCGACACGCCATTTGTTGCATCGCAGAGGATTTCTCGTTTGCGGTCATTCATCGGCGCAAAATTCGGCCTAATCCAAATCTCTCTTTCGCCGCAGCTTTGGTCGACACACGAGGAGCGGACGAAACGGACCTTCATCCGGATCGCCCGCCACTGCCCGCCTACAACTGGAACAGACCCAAGGCACTAACCACATCGCGCTTTGTCGCCTCGGTGCGCTCTCGCGCCCGTTCCGTGCCCTCTTTGATTACCTCAAGGACGTATCCCCGGTCCTGGGAGAGCTGTGCCCTACGCTCGCGAATTGGGGCGATGAGCTCCTGAAGGATAGCTTCCAGACGCGCCTTGATCTTGCTATCGCCAAGCCCGCCTCTCTGATACTTGGCCTTGAGCTCGGCAAGCCCGTCCTGGTCCGGATCGAAGGCGTCGAGATAGGTAAAGACGACATTGCCCTCGATGCAGCCGGGGTCTTCGACCCGCAAATGGTTCGGATCGGTAAACATCGCCCTGACAGCATTTCGGATCTCCTCGGACGACGCGGACAGCGCAATGGCGTTGCCACCAGATTTCGACATCTTGGTCTTGCCGTCGATACCGGGCAACCGGCCCACCCTGGGGATGATCGCCCGCGCCTCGGGCAACACGGCGTGGCCTGAGGTTGCGTTGATGCGCCGCACGATCTCGTTCGTTTGCTCGATCAACGGGGCCTGATCCTCGCCGACCGGCACGACCGTCGCCTTGAAGGCTGTGATGTCCGCCGCCTGTGCCGCCGGATAACACAGAAATCCGGCGGGAATATCCCGTCCGAACCCGCGCACGCGAATTTCGTCCTTGATCGTCGGGTTCCGTTCGAGCCGCGCGACCGTGACGAAGTTCAGGTAGAGCATCGACAGCTCCGCCAACGCCGGAAGATGCGATTGCAGGCAGATGGTGGTGCGACAGGGATCAATGCCCACGGCCAAATAGTCCAGCGCGACCTCCATCACGCTGCGCCGCACCTTCTCCGGGTCATGGGCGTTGTCGGTCAGGGCTTGGGTATCCGCCAGCAGCAGGAATTGTTCATGGCTGTCCTGATAGCGCAGTCGGTTTGCAAGCGAGCCTGCATAGTGCCCGATGTGAAGCGGCCCCGTCGTGCGGTCGCCTGTCAGAATGGTTGGTCTGTTCATTTGCGTCTTCCCATGAAACGAGAGAGGCAGCGCATCGGGAAGCTCGGAAAACAAAAGGCCGCCCATGCGGCGGCCTCGGAATACGTTTGGTCATCCGGCCACCTTGTTAGGAGGCCAGCCACCAAGTCGTTGCGATTATCGTAGTGTTTTCCATAGAACTCTGCCTATCGTCGGCTAGATCACGCGTCAATCAAATGGTAGACAGGGGCTCGATCCGAACCGCTGCTGCGGCGCGAACGCAGGTCCGGTTCGGATTGGCGAACGGCAAGTGCCGCCCGCCAACGTGGTTCAAATGTCGATTTGCTCGGCGATGCTCAACGCATCTTCCAGCTCAACGCCAAGGTAGCGCACGGTGCTGTCCACTTTGGTGTGACCAAGTAGCAGCTGAACTGCGCGAAGATTGCCGGTCTTTCGGTAAATTTCGGCCGCCTTTGTCCTGCGAAGCGAATGGGTGCCGTACCCGCTCGGTTCTAAACCAATCGCCGTCACCCAGTCGCGGACGAGCCGACCGTACTGGCGCGTCGAGATGTGCGGGCGGTCATGGAACCGACTCGGGAACATGCACCGGCACGCAAACATCTCGGGCGACTTGACCCAAGCCAGGACAGTTTCGCGCGTGTTTCCCGTCAGTTCGAATTGAACGGGCCGCTTGGTTTTACTCTGGATCACAGAAACTCGCTCCCGCACGCGGTCATCCTTGACCAGATCAGCAACCGCCAGTTTCACCAGATCGCATCCTCGTAGTTTGCTGTCGATAGCCACGTTGAAAAGCGCAAGATCGCGCAGGTTGCCCGACAGTTCGAGCCGCGCGCGGATCGCCCAGACCTGTTTCGGCAACAGTGGTCGTTTCTGGCCGATGATCCGGCCCTTGTTCCAGGCTCTTCGTTTCGGGGTGACAGCAGGAAGTTGGACTCTTGGCATAGTGCGCCCTCCAATCCTCCCGCCAAACCCAGACATCAGCACCGTGCTGACGCCTCAATTTACTTGTGATTTGAATGGCCGTTGTCGGTTGCGCGTTCTTTGGGAAACGCTGCGGATGCATTGGGCCGTTCGGAGCCCAGAGCGGCAGATGCTGCACCAGCCAGGAATGGCAGCAGTGCGCAAATGTTGACTCTACAACGCTGAACGAACGGCGCACACTGGACTTTGATCACACTCTCACTCACTGAGGTGCAGAATTCTCCAAACCGGTCGATTACCGAATTCGCAGTTGGTAAAAAAGTTTACGTTTTGACTGTCATCTCCGGTACTAGTCACTCGGTCAAAAGAGCCGAAAGCTCATCCGCCCCTTTTTGCAGTATTCCCAGAAACGACATCAGACTGTTGACGTCATGACGTTGTGTCGGCGCGTGAACCGAAAGCGTGCCTACCAATCGGCCTTGCCCATCCTGAACGGGTACAGCTAGGGCAGTCATTCCGGTCATGAATTCCTCGTCATCGGTGGAATAACTATTCTCAGTGATACGTTGGATCTCCGCTCGCAGCGACTTGGGATCAGTCAGTGAGCGCTCCGTCTGAGGTTGTAGATTTCCCGCTGAAAGAAAACCGCCCAGCGTTTTTTGCCGAAGTGTGGACAGGTACATCTTGCCGCTGGCCGTACAATGGAAGGGTACCTGAGTACCAACCGGAAGTTGAATCCGCAGTGGCCACTTCGTTTCCACCCGGTCCAGATAGATCATCCCCTCTCGGTCTGGAATGGCGAGATTGCAGGTTTCACCAACCTGCTCGGCGACGCTGCGCAAGATCGCCAGACGCGCCGTACGCAGGTGCTCGGAAGACATCGTATTGACCGAAAGCAATCGCAGCCGGTGTCCAGGGCCGTATGAACGCCCATCCAGATCGCGCTGCAGGAAGCCCTCGGCTTCTGCGGTTTGCAACAGGCGGTGGATGGTTGGCTTGGCCAGGCCCAGTGACTCGATCAGGTCTGACGGTTTGACGGCGACCCCGCGTCGCGCAACCTCCTCAAGGATGAGAAGAAGGCGCAAGTTGGTCGGTATCTGTGTCTCTTTATCTTGTGTTTCCGTTGCGGCCATTCCTTAACAGTCTAGTTATTTGGCAGCAGGATCAAGGCCAGATCGGGCACAAGTGACACCAAAATCCACACCGACAGCAATGCGACCAGATAAGGTACTGTGTACCGCAGCAGCCGGAAATAGGGCACTCCGGTCACGCCAGAGGCCACATACAGGTTTAAGCCATATGGCGGAGTGATGAACCCGATAGACGCCCCCACGAGGAAGATCACTGAGAAATGGATCGGATCAATTCCAACTGACGCCGCAATCGGGGCAAGGATCGGGGCCAGAATGATCGTCACAGGCAGGCTTTCCAGCACCATGCCCGAGAAGAAGACGATCACCATCGAGGTGAACAGAACCGCATGGTACCCACCCATTGAGGTTACGAAATCCCCAATGGTCTGCTGTGCGCCAAGCAAGGACAGGATCTGCTGCATCACCACCGAAATCGCGATCAGCGGTGCAAGAATTCCGGTGATCTGGGCCGAACGGATCACGATCGATGGGATCTCGGGGATAGTAAACCCTTCGACTACGAACATCTCGGCATAGCTCTTCTCGGTCGGCGAAATATCATTCCGCGCGCCCATGATCCGGTTGATCGGATAGCTGACCAATCCTGCGATCACACAGAATCCAACCGTCACGCCCGCTGCTTCGGTCGGAGAGAATTTGCCCGTATAGATGCCCCAAAGCACCAGTCCAATTGCGAAGAACCCAAGCCATGCACCAAAGGCGGTTTTCAACACTCGGTTCAGCTGTAACGGGATCAGATGCCCCCAACCGTTTATGCGGCAAATGATCCAGCACGCGAATTGCATGCCAAAGACCATTAGTGCCCCCGGAAGGATGCCTGCAACGAACAGTTCGGAAATCGGCAGGTTCATAAGAAATCCGTAGACGATAAAGATAATCGACGGAGGAATGATGATGCCCACCGTACCACCCGCCGCCGCTGTGGCCGCGCTGAAACGTTCGTCATAGCCGCCTTTCACCATCTCGGGATGCAGCATTGAGCCAATGGTTGCTGTCGTCGCCGAGTTGGATCCTGAGATTGCTGCGAACAACCCACAGGCGCCAAGCGAGGCCATCGCCAGCCCGCCGCGTATCCAGCCCAGACAGGCATAGGCGAAATCGCTGAGACGCCGCGCAATACCCGATTTGTTGATCAGGTCTCCGGTCAGGATGAACAGTGGCATCGCCAACAGGGCAAAACCCTTGTTGAACACGTTCAGCAATTCGGCACCCATGTTGTCCAGCGTCAGGCCAAGGACAAATGAACAGCCTATGACCCAATAACCGATGACCAACAGGACCGGCACGCCCAACATGAACAGAAAAGTGACCCCAAGCGAGATCAGTGTGACCATGGTTCCATCTGTCATCAGTCTGCTCCGATCACGGCCTGCTTGATCAGCGGCTCACCTGTTTTCCAGTTGTGCAGATCGTCGGCGAGGTTTTGAAACACCCGACCGACCATCAGAAAGAACGACAGTGGTGCGGCCAGAAGGAACCACCACTGCATGATATTGTCAGTCCCCAGAACGATCTGAAAGTTCGATGCCGAAAGGGCGACTAGCCGGGACGTGGTCACGATGACGATCACTGCGAATATGAACCACAGCAAGGCGTCAAGGATCAGGCAGGCCAATTGACCACTGCGCGGCATGGCAGAGCGGAATTCGCTAAAGCTCAGATGTGTACGTAGGCGGACGTTATACGAGGCCCCGAACCACGCCATCACCATGAACAGCAGCGGCGGAATAGTGGTCGACCAGGGCTCTTGATCGTTGAACACGAACCGGTCGATCACGCCCCAAAAGATGATCAAGGCAATGGCAAGGTAGGAATACACCATTACCGATCGTTCCAGATGCCGTTCAATGAAGGGCACGGCCCGATAGATCAGCATGATCACGAACCCGCCCAGAGCCGAGACAATCGCGCCCAACACCCAGGTCGCGTCGGATTCCAGTGCGGATTGAATCTCGAACGAATCCTGGCTGAGAAAGGCGCTGAAAATTGCGCCTATGTCTGCCCAAAACGACATGTACCCCGTCCTCCCAGTCGGTAATTGGATGAACCGGCCCGCCTGGGGCCGGTTCGTGTAAGTTTATCAGGCTTCGCCCTTCCACCAACGGCGCGGCTCGACATTTTCCGGTAGTGTATCGGCTGGAATCTCACGCGCGATGTCATAGATTTCCTGATAGGTATCGATGCCACCTGCCCATTTGTTCAGGCGTTCACGCCATTGCGCCCAGGGCTCGGGGTTGTAGTTTGGGGCGCACATTTCCTCGGCCAGTTTGATCTGATCATCCGCCAGAAATGCCGGGCGCACGCCGTTTTCGGCAAAGATCGTGTCAGGCAGTTGCGGGTCCGAGAAGCCCACGGTGTTCAACAGCGCCGCCTCATTCGCGCCCTGAATCAGCGCCTGCGTAAAGTACGAAGATTCCATCACAGCATCCTGTAACTCGCCGCTCAGCCCATCAAACACCTTTGCTGACATTGAGGTATGTTCGGTTCCGCAGAAGAATTTCAGGTTCACTGACTGCGAGACCACCGGCGCCATGTTGGCATAGGCAACGGCCGAGGCCCATGTTTCGGCCCCGTCGATCAGACCAGTCTTGAGCGCGTCCAGAGTCTCTTCCCATGCCACCGGCACCGGGTTCAGGTTCAATAACTGCATCGCAATCCGGCCCAACTGCGTGCCGGTCACGCGGTTTTTGGTGCCAAACAGTTCTTCCAGTTTGGTGACGGTCGGTTTGTCTGAAAAGGTCGATCCCATTTGCAGACCGCGCAATTCGCAATGAGTGAACAGGAACTTCAGCCCATGCCGTTTCTCCAGCGGATCACGCAGGATGCGCTGGCTCGCCGGGCTGTAGAAGAAATGATACTGTGCCGCGCGACTGGGGAACATATACGCGTAATCCAGCACGTTCAGATAGGGCGCACCGCCGGCAGAGTTCTGGGTCGATGCCGCATAGATGTCGACGATACCCTGCTGTGTCTTCTCAACACAGCTCAACTGTCCGCAGATCTGATTGTCACCGATGAATTCAATCCGAATCTCGCCATCCGTTCGCTCTTCCAGATCCCGTGCGAACTCGATTGCGCCTGCGCGTTCAATCAGCAGGTTGCGGGTGTTGAAGCCCGACGCGCCGAATTTCAGCGTGTGCTTCGGTTCTTTCGAAAAGCGTTTCTCGTAAGTTGATTCGGCAGCCTGTGCCAGATTCGCCAGGCTCATTGCGCCACCGAACCCGCCTGCTGCCAATAAGGTCGAGCTCATGCCGTAACGGCCCGCAACTCGGAAGAAATTCCGACGCGAAATACCACTTAGTTTCCGACCAATCTCCATTGCTTACCTCCCTGATCACAAATATTGAGACGTTTTGTATCAAAAAAGGCTAGTATAATTCGATCAACTTGCATAGAGTTTTTTTCAGCAACTTTCGGAGGAGGCAGTCATGGAGGTGGATTATGCGGTTGTTGGCGCGGGGTCTTCGGGCTGTGTCATTGCCAATCGGCTAAGCGCTGATCCCAATACGACGGTTGCGCTGCTTGAGGCTGGTGGCCGCGATACGAACCCGTGGATTCACATCCCTGTTGGCTATTTCAAAACAATGCACAATCCATCGGTCGACTGGTGTTATCGGACCGAACCCGATCCCGGCCTGAACGGTCGATCCATCGATTGGCCACGCGGTAAGGTGCTGGGTGGGTCATCCTCTTTGAATGGGTTGCTATATGTGCGCGGCCAGAAAGAGGATTACGACCGTTGGCGTCAGATGGGCAACGAAGGTTGGGGCTGGGAGGACGTGTTGCCACTGTTCAAACGCTGCGAGGATCAAGAGCGCGGCGAGGATGAATTCCACGGTGTCGGTGGACCTTTGTCTGTGTCCAACATGCGCATCCAACGTCCCATCTGCGACGCGTGGGTCGCTGCAGCGCAGGCCGCAGGTTATCCGTTCAATCCAGACTACAACGGGGCCGAACAAGAGGGCGTCGGGTACTTTCAGTTGACCACCCGCAATGGTCGACGCTGCAGCGCAGCCGTGGCGTATCTAAAACCTATCCGGGGTCGTCAGAACCTCAACATCATTACCAATGCCTTGGTAGCGCGGGTGGTTTTAGAAGGGAAAAAGGCAACCGGACTGGTTTATCGGGATCGTTCGGGTGCTGAACAAACTCTAAAAGTCCGGCGCGAGATCATTCTGTCCGGTGGGGCGATCAATTCCCCCCAAATTCTGATGTTGTCGGGAATCGGAGACCCAGATCATCTAAAGGAAAACGGTATCGAACCGCTGCACGCCCTGCCGGGTGTCGGCAAGGGTTTGCAGGATCACTTACAGGCGCGGCTTGTGTTTAAATGTAACGAGCCGACTTTGAATGACGAAGTCCGCAGCCTGTTCAATCAGGCGCGAATTGCCCTGAAATACGCGCTGTTCCGCGCAGGCCCGATGACCATGGCCGCCAGCCTTGCCACCGGTTTCATGAAAACCCGCCCCGAGGTTGAAACCCCCGACATTCAGTTTCACGTCCAACCCTGGTCCGCTGACAGTCCTGGCGAGGGAGTGCATCCGTTTTCAGCGTTCACGATGTCGGTGTGCCAACTGCGCCCGGAAAGCCGCGGAGAATTGCGGTTGAACGGTCCCGATCCGTCTAAACACGTCAAAATCGTCCCTAACTACCTGTCCACGGAAACGGATTGCAAAACGATCGTCGATGGCGTGAATATCGCACGTGGGATTGCCAAACTGGCCCCTCTGGCTTCAAAAATTTCCGAGGAATTTCGACCGACGGCAGAGCTGAGTTGCGACGATTACGAAGGCACGCTAGATTGGGCCAGATCCAACACCGCATCAATCTATCACCCAACCGGAACTTGCGCGATGGGAAGCAATGGCATGTCCGTTGTCGACGCAAAACTAAATGTGCATGGAATAAAGAACCTAAGGGTAGCTGATTGCTCCATTATGCCGGATATCGTCAGTGGCAACACTAATGCGCCAGCAATTATGATAGGCGAAAAGGCAAGCGACTTGATAAGTGCAGATGCCTGACAGTCCCTCCGTCTTGTCCGCATGCCATGCAAAATGCCCAAAACACTCGCAACCGATGGATCAGTGCGCCATTCGCGCAAGCTCAAGCTGTTTGGTCGGTGGAGTCTGGTCGCAACTTGCGCTTTGCCTAACTCATGACTCATGAGTCATGACTGACAGTGATCTGGGAGCGACCATTGGTCAATGATCTGTGGAGCATCTAGCGCAGGGACTTAACACCACACCAACCTCGCGAAGCATGCATAAGCGGACGCAGACACTTTCCTAAAGTTCAACTCTTAACGTCCGCTTTCCTATTTTTAGGCGTACAAGTACTGCACTTGCTGAGATAGACATACACAGCCCTGGGTCGCGAACTTGAATGTTCCCTAATTGTCTGGGTGCCGACACTGCGTCGGTGAACGCTATTGGCTGCTAAGTCCGCGACTTGTAAATTCCCACCTCAATAAATGCTGCGCGATGCGCGAATGGCCGAGATCGCCGCCGCGTGGCGGCGCGGACTTTTTCGCCTGCGCAGAAAATTCGCTACACTATGCACACGCAGCGTAAATTTGAGAGGGCCGCTCAGGGCTCTCCTTGCACCTTCGCCGCTCGATGCACGAATGTATGCTATCGGGAAACACTACCATCCGCGTCATTGCCCGCAAATGGGTAAGACGCGGGACAAACCGGACTTGTGCGATTGCGGCAATTGCTGACGCGGCATTGATTTGCTGTCGCAGCACATTCATCGCTGCGTTGCAGCTGTTGTCGCCAGACCGGTCATTCAAAGCTATGATGATGCGATACTATCAAACTGTAGTTTCGAGGCACATAGGATCAGCAACTTAGACGCCGAACAAAGCCAACGTTTGCGTTGTCGCAGGCAGTGCAGCAGGACAGGCCATGCGGGCCTTCAGCCAGTAAGCAAATTCTCGTTGTGGCTCATGCAGGTGGCGGGGAAGAGGGGGTAATTCGCGGTCGTGGAATTTTTCATTAAGTTGAGATATTGCAGAGATTGGATCTTTGGTTCTTGCTTCGTGTTTGAATTGATCGGGAACGAAGCACCAATAGTGCTTCTATTTGTTGTTATGCTTTTTTGACGAGCGTAATCTTGTTTTTCTGACAGGAAATTAACGTTACTGCCGAACGCGATAGCCGGAAGCAATGATCTTGTTTATCAGAACAGCGGCGGCCTGGTGCATGTCCTTTTCATCGTTATTGCCGACCGCTGTTTCGTGGACAGCAGCTGCGTCATGCAGAACTCCCACAATTTCATGTTCGGGCAGAAGCTCACGATCTTTAATTGCAAGCAAAAGCGCTTCACAAATTGAGAGTGCGGCCATTCCTGAATGGTCTTGCCGGTCAGCCATGGTA
Source organism: Ruegeria sp. O6 (assembly GCF_056535045.1). Lineage (NCBI taxonomy): Bacteria > Pseudomonadati > Pseudomonadota > Alphaproteobacteria > Rhodobacterales > Roseobacteraceae > Ruegeria > Ruegeria sp. O6. The sequence continues at coordinate 13,462 of NZ_JBQERM010000026.1, forward strand.
GACGTCCTTTTCTAACAGGCGTCCAAGCATGGAAGCGCCACGATGAATTGCACCATACTGGCATAGATTGCTGTATACTTAACTGATCGAAAGCAGTCTTGGCGTCGGATAGTTTCGCGGGCTGCTCATCGATGAAGGAAGAACACTTGCGCACTATCAAAAATAGTCCACTCACCCGAAAGCTTTCAAACTTCGTCGCTCTGACTGAGGTTGAACTTGCGGTATTGGCACGCCTGCACAAGCGTCGCAGAACCTTTGAAGCCGGACGTGACCTTGTGCATCAAGGGCAATCAGAGCAGGCGGCCTACATTCTGGCCTCGGGCTGGGTTTGTTCCTACAAAACCCAGACTGACGGGTCGCGTCAGATCGTCGATTTCCAAATACCGGGTGACTTTCTGGGCTTGCGAAGCGTTCTGTTGCACACCTCGGATCACAGCATAGAACCAATCATGGAAATCCAAGCCATTGAAGTAGTAGTGGATGATCTCCTGGAAGCATTTGCGCAGACGCCCCGGCTGGCGACAGCAATTCTTTGGGCGGTCTCCCGAGATGAAGCGATGGTGGTTGAGCACCTGGTCAACATAGGACGGCGAGATGCGGGTGAGCGCATGGCGCATTTTCTTTTGGAACTTGGTGTGAGGTTGACTCAGGTCGGGATGGCAAACAAGACGGGATACACTTGCCCCCTGACACAATACCACCTTGCCGATGCGCTGGGACTGAGTGCCGTGCATGTTAATCGTGTCCTACGGCAACTGCGGGAGAAGGGGTTGGTTACTTTTCAATCCGGGCAAGTGGCATTTGATGATTATGACGGACTGGTGACGTTGGCCGGTTTTGACCCCACTTATCTGGATCAGACCGGGCCACTGTTGAAGCAATAGGTTCACCCCTTCAGCGATGCCGGGATTTTGATGATAGTTGCCTGGTTAGAGACGCCATTCGCTTCGGCAGATTTTGGATTTCACCGAAAAAGAAGCGCAAGATAAATACAGTCCGATTGCGGTACTGGATTTCCTGCGCTTCTCAAATACTCGTTAAGAACACGCCAGCAAATATCCCGCCAACACACATCACGTTGCCGGAATCCAAACATCGTTGCACTGACGCAGGTTAGTCAATTTTTGGCAGTACCTGATCCTCGGGCACCAAATGCATTTGAGATTCCAATAAAATCTCAGGTCATTGGCCGCAGACTAACATCGATCAGCGCGCGTCTGCCATTTGCACATTATTCTAAATTACAACGCCAGTACTACCGCAGCGCTTACGAGCGTGTACCGCGGCAGACTGCGCGGGGAAGATCCAACAAACTATATGGAGGACCAAGGTGAGCACGAGATCGTCCAGTTCTTTGGTGACGTTTTCAAATCCGTTCTCTTTGTCCGGCTACCCGGATGAACTTCCTGCAGGCGAGTATGAAGTAGTTGTTGTTGAAGAACTACTGCAGGGCCTGAGTTTCGAAGCATATCGCAGAACCGGAACCTACCTGACAGTTCAGGGCAAAGGCAGCAAGCCAGGCCGCACGGAAATGCGCCCAATTGACCCAGAAGATTTTGAACTGGCGCTCAAGCAAGACCAAACCTTGGCCACATCTAACAATGACAGCGATGCGGCGCTTTCCCCGCAGGAGGAATAGATTATGAACACGCCCGAATGGCTTAAACCCGGAATCTACGGTGCTCTGATCGGCGGGGTTTTCGTAGGCGTCGTTGGATTTTCTTGGGGTGGATGGATGACCGGCAGTAACGCGGACAAGATGGCCAACGCCATGTCCCGCGACAATGTAATCGCTGCGTTGGTTCCGATCTGCGTCGACATGGCGAGAACTGACACCCAACGCGCCGAAAAAATAACGACGATCAAAGAAGCTACTTCTTTCAAGCGAAAGGATGCCGTTATGGCAGCCGGCTGGGCAACGGTACCGGGATCCCAAACCCCCAACAAAGATCTGGCACAGGCCTGTATCGAGGGGCTGAACCTGGATGGATCGTAACTCAATCACTCAACATTCGGACAACGTCGTTTGCACCAGGACAAATCGAAAAAATCAGCACTGGTTTTACTCTCACTTCATGACGGCGCTGTTTGTTGGCGTTTTCAGCTGCTTGACGGGCTCCCTTATCTCATCAAGTCCCGCATCGGCAGAAACAAATTCGATCCCGGATAACGCGCATCCCAATAAGTATGGCGACGGTTGGGAATGCGATTTGTCCTATCGGTTGGAAGGCGAAGAATGCGTGGCCATTGTCGTGCCGGGAAATGCATACCCCACAAACAGAACCTACGGCTCAGGGTGGGCATGTATGCACGGCTTTGTTGAAGTTGGCGGCACCTCATGCACTGAAGTGATTGTGCCTGAAGGTGGATATCTCGATCCATCAGGTGAGAGGTGGCGGTGCCTGCATGGATACACAAGAGTAGACGATAGCTGCCAGAAAATCGTGGTGCCGGATAATGCTTACCTGACGAATAGCACTTATGGATCTGCATGGCGTTGCAACCGTGGCTACGAAAAAAACGGAGAAGCATGCGTGGCAGTAGCGGTACCGGAAAACGCTTTTCTGAACGCATCAACCAGCGGGCGTCCCTGGACGTGCGAGCGTGGGTATTTTGAGCGCGACGGACGATGCGATGCCGTCTTTGTGCCTGAAAATGCTTTCTACGATGACGCGATCCATGGAGTTGGATGGAAATGCGAACGTGGCTACGAGGCGTCCGGTGATCGCCGCAATGCAATCGAGCTACCGGCAAATGCCCATATCGACCGATCCGGCAATGGGTGGCAATGCCACAAAAACTATCATCGATCAGAAGGGCTGTGTGTTCTGAACCAGTGAGAATTCAGACAGAAAGCCCACTTTCCCAAACTTCACAATTTTTGCCCGTCCTTACCAAGGACGCGCGTTTCACAATCTAAAAAGGAACAAATATGAAACCCGTACCCATTGCGTCGGATACCAAGCAGTTCATTGCCAGCGATGCGCAAAAGCTGGCGCTGGAACAAGCAGTTTTTCCAGAGCTTCACCGCAAGACACTCGTGACAGATACACCGACTGCAATTGTGTATTGCGAAGGAAACTTCGCAAAGATCGATGGCAAGACGGCTAATGGTCTCGTTCGACATTCACAGGCCTATCGCGTTCTTTCGGTGATCGACAGCACGTATGGCGGTTGTGACAGTGGCAAAGTGCTTGATAATATCGCAAATCAGGTTCCCATCTTCGATGATCTTGATGCCGCCGTCGCTAATGAAGCTACGATCCCCGACACTTTTATTTACGGAATGGCGCCGGCCAGCGGCAGAATGTCCCTTGAGGATCGCGAAGTTGTTGTGGATGCGATAACGCTCGGAATGAACATCGTCAGTGGGCTGCATGAATTTCTTAGCGATGACAAGGAGCTCGCCGGATTTGCCAAAATTCACGATGTCACGATACGCGACATTCGCAAGCCGCGGCCAAATCCCGACCTGCGCCTGTTAGATGGCAGTGTTGGAGACGTCCAGGCGATCCGCATCGCGGTGTTCGGCACCGATTGTGCAATTGGAAAGAGTACAACCGCGACAATCCTGACAAGTGCCCTTAACGCGCATGGGATCAAAACAGTTTTGGTCGGTACCGGCCAGACAGGATTGATGCAGGGCGCCAAGTATGGTGTCGCGATGGATTCGGTGCCGCCGCAATTTTGCTGTGGCGAGCTTGAGCGCGCTGTTGTTGCAGCATCTGAAGATGAACACCCGGATGTCATAGTGATCGAGGGCCAGGGCGCGCTAAGCCATCCGGCCTTTTGCACATCAGCCTTCATTCTGCGAGGCAGTCAGCCACATGCAGTTATTCTTCAACACGCGCCCAAACGAAAACGTCGATGTGATTTCCCCAACATGACAATGCCCGACCCTTGCGATGAAATCACACTGATCGAGGCTTTTGCGAACACAGAGGTAATTGGCATGACGATCAACCATGAAGGAATGAATGATATTGAGATTTCAAAGGCCATCACAGACTATAACCGCAAATTGTATCTCCCGGTCACTGACGCATTGAACCGTCCTCCAAAAAACTTGGTGAATATGGTTCTATCTGCCTTTCCGCGCTTGCAACCCGTACGTGCTACGACGATTGAATGAGCAAGCTGCGTATTGACGTTGATCTGGACAAAATTCGGTACAACACACGGTTCCTGGTCGACCACCTTAGACCCCGCGGAATTACGGTGACAGGTGTGACAAAAGCCGTTTGCGGTCATCCTGAGATTGCGAATGCTATGCTTGAAGGTGGCGCGACAGGGCTGGCGGACGCGCGGATCAGCAATATCATACGTATGCGCGATGCTGGGATCTCGTGCTCCATATCCTTGATCCGAACGCCCATGCTGAGCCAGGTCGCGCAAGTTGTTGATAACTGCAATGTCAGCTTCAACACAGAAATGGACATTATCGCAAGCCTGGCCGTGAGTGCGCTGGGAAAGAACATTACTCACAGTATTATCCTGATGGTGGAAATGGGGGATATGCGGGATGGCATCTTGCCTGAACACCTTGAGCGCACTGTGTCCGCCATCAGCACCCATGGAACAGACTAGGTTGATTGCGTAGCGGAGGATTTCAGGCTCATCGTAACCATCAGAGAGTGGAGATGAGAATGAAATCCGGGAAACAGAA
>NZ_JBQERM010000027.1:0-16424 GCF_056535045.1 Ruegeria sp. O6
CGGCGTCGGCCCCATGACCATCGCCTGCCTGCTGGCCAACACCCTCACCGCCTGCTGCCGCGCAAACAAACTCCCCGAACCAGAAGGCCTGACCGCCTGATACACGCGGGGCCGGATCGGACCCTTCGGACCGGCCCCCTTTTTTGGCAGGCAAAGCTCCAGCCAAATCGCCCCCTGACTGCATGGGCAAAGCACCCTGAATGGGTTTGACAGCCGAACAAATCGTGATATCCCTGTAATCCCAGCTGGTTACAGGTGAAGGCACTATTGTGTTTGACACATTCGGGGTGAGCTATGCTAATTCATGCACAAAAGCGGTATGACGTCTAAAATAAGTATAATCCTGAAGGCATTTTCACCGCAGCGTGTGGTGGCGGGTTTGGTCTTTCTTCCTTTACTTGCATATGCGTTTCCACCCTTCCTTGATTCTGACCTGTCATTTGGACTGCGGCTTGTATTCTGGGCCGGAGTGATGGTCCTTGCTTTGACGGTGACTGGGCTTGCCAGAAAGCTGATGCGGAAGAACTCCGTTTTCCTGAATGTTCCGGCGAGGGATCTGGCATTTGTTTCTTTGACCTTGGCATTGTTCACGCCTTTACTTTGGATGTTGGCCTGGATTCTTTTCACCTGTGGTGGATATATGGCGCCGGACGCCGAGAGGGTTGTGGTTTATGGCGCTTTGTTCGCGACAGGCTTGATGCTTGTACAGCGCAACGATCTGAATGCCGCGGCAATTACTGAATCTGATCTTGAAAAACCACGACTTGTCAAACGCTTGCCACCCAGATTCAACGGGCAGATCTATCGCTTGACCGTTCGGGATCACAACGTGGATGTTGTCACCTCAGAAGGCACCTTCACGCTCCGGTCGCGTTTCACAGATGCGATTGCCGAAATGGAGCCTGTCCCGGGTCATTGCTCGCACCGTTCGCATTGGGTCACCGACGCATCCATTGTAAGTGTCGAAAGGGAAGGCAGTAAAACCTATCTGAAATTGATCAATGGTGATCTGGTTCCGGTCAGCCGGAAATACAAACCGATGCTGGAAATGGATGGCCTGATCTGAACCTATTGCGGCATTGGCAACATGTATGGACGCGGACCTGTGAGGATCGCCATCGCCTGCGATCCCATCAGTGCCGACAGCACTTGATCAGAGCTGCGAAGCCCCCCGGTAAAAGCGCCATAGGCCGGAAGTATCATGCGATGATCATTCAGCAGAAAAGCGGGGCGTGAAATATGACGTCCCTTGACCCTGATCCGGACTTTTGGATGGTAATGGCCGGAAACTTCTCCTCGCGCGGGATCCTGCGCGATATGACGGAAAACAAGCGGGCCACGGTGCCATTCGAACAGATGGGTTCCCCCCAGCTCAATAGGACCGGGATCGTGGTTCCCCTCAATCCAGATCCACTGACGTCCGGACTGTAAGGTCGCGATCCTCAGCATTTCTGATTTTGGCAGCGCCCGGGCAGCTTCAAGATCATCGAAGCTGTCGCCCAGACATACAATGGTTTTGGCCTTCGTTTGCCCCAGGTCATCTTTCAGGCGGTCCAGCGTTTCACGGCTGTCATAAGGCGGAAGCGAAGGCCCACCACGCCGCGCGACGCGCTCGGATTTACCCAGATGCAAGTCCGACACGCACAGCAAGCTTTCGTCTGGCCACCAAAGCGCACCGGACGGCAAAGCACACAGGCGCTGACCCACAAAGGGAAACTCAAGTTCGTTCATGTTACGTTCTTGGCCTGTTTCAGGGCCCGACGCAAGCAGATCAAAGCTGTTCCAACCCCGCCGCTTGCAGCAGCCGCGCGCTTTCTTCCGCCAGAAGCCTTTCTTCGGCACTGCCTTTCACCGGCACTTTGCCAACCTCCAGAAACAGTGGCGCTGACAGGGGCGAGACACGCTCGAGCCGCACCAGATCAATCCTGTCTCCAATTCGGGCCAGCATTGTTTCGATCCGACCGAAATCGACAAGCCCACGCATGGCTTCTTCGCGGGTGATCTGCATCAATAGGTGATCGGGATCGTATTTAAGTAAGGTGTCATACAGGATGTCCGACGAAAACGTAGCCTGCCGCCCGCTTTTGCGCTGCCCTGCCATGTTGCGTTCGATCAGACCGGCAATGGTGGCCGATGCACGAAACGTGCGCTTCATAACGGCGTTGCCTGCCAGCCAGGTGTCGAGCCCGTCGCGCAGGGCATCGGGTTGAAGCAATGGGCGGGGATCGGTAACCGCGTCCAGACCCCAGATCAACGTGGCATAGTCCGTGGCGACAAACCCCAGCGGGGCCAAACCGGTTTCCTCCATCCGTTTGGTCAGCAGCAGGCCCAGTGTTTGTTGCGCGTTGCGCCCAGCGAATCCGTAGACGCACAGATGTTCACGCCCGTCGCTGGGAAAGCTCTCGATCAGCAGCCGATCACGCTGGGGCAGGCGGGACATCTGGCGCTGCAAATCCAGCCATTCAGACGTATGAGGGGGAAGCTGTGGCCAGCCCTGTTGGGCGAACATGTTCAGGATGCGGTCGCTGAGTTGCGTTGAGGTTGCGAATTTCGTGCCCGAAAAGGTCGCAATCTTTGGCTTTCGGTCAGCACGCCGCGTGACTTCGACCACCATCTCGCGCAGTCCCTCATACCGCACGATTTGCCCGCCGATCAGGAAGGTGTCGCCGGGCGTCAGCGAGGCAGCGAATGCTTCTTCAACCTCACCCAGAGGTTTGCCGCCCCGGTTACGTTTCAGACGAACTTTGAGCGTATCCGTGTCCTGAATAGTGCCTAGATTCATACGAATGCGCGACGCGGCGCGTGGGTCGCGCAACTGCCATTGCCCGTCGGTACGCTGCTGCAACCTTTGCCAGCGATCATAGGCTTGCAGAGCATAGCCGCCGGTGGCGCAGAAATTCAGGCAGGCGTCAAACTCTGCCCGCTTCAGCTGAGCGTAAGGCCCGGCGGATGTCATCTCGGCATATAGATCATCTGCGTTAAACGGCCCGGCGCAGGCGGCAATCAGGATATGCTGGCACAAAACATCGCGCGGGCCGCGACCGCGGGGTTCCCCATCTAATTCATGGGCTTTGGCGGCCTCTAGCGCGGCGACGCATTCGACCACTTCGAAGCGATTGGCAGGCACCAAAAGCGCCTTGGAAGGTGCGTTATAGCGGTGGTTGGCCCGTCCGATCCTTTGCACCAGCCTTTTGACATTCTTTGGCGCGCCGATCTGGATCACCAGATCGACATCCCCCCAATCGATGCCCAGATCCAGCGAACCGGTGCAGACGATGGCGCGTAAGTCCCCCCGAACCATCGCCGCCTCGACCCGCTCGCGCTGTTGTCGGTCCAGACTGCCGTGATGGATACCGATGGGCAGACCGTCATCATTGGCCAGCCAAAGATTGTGAAAGAATATCTCGGCCTGGGCGCGCGTATTGTGAAAGATCAACGTGGTCTTGTGGTGCTTGATCTGCTCCAGCACAGCTGGGATGGCATAAGCCGCGCCACCACCAGACCAGGGTGGCATCTGTGGCGTTTCCAGCATTCGGATATCCGGGTCCGGGCCGGGGTCGGCCTGTACAATCTGGCAGGGATCAGGACGGCGGGCCAGAAAGCGGGCAATCGCAACAGGATCTTCCACTGTCGCCGATAACCCGACGCGGCGCAGATCGGGATTGAGGCGTTGCAGACGTGCCAGCGCCAGCATCAGCTGATCCCCTCGCTTGCTTTCAGCCAGTGCGTGGATTTCATCAACGATGATCCGCTGCACCCCTTCAAACATACGCGGCGCATCCTCGTACGAGGTCAGCAGCGCCAGACTTTCCGGTGTGGTCAGCAGGATGTGGGGCGGATCGACCCTTTGGCGTTTCTTTTGCGTGGCTGAGGTATCACCGGTGCGATCCTCGATCCGAATAGGCAGACCGATCTCATCCACCGGGGTGCGCAGGTTACGTTTGATATCCGCTGCCAGCGCCTTGAGCGGCGAGACATAGATTGTGTGCAATCCATTGTGATCAGCATCCGCAAGTTCAGCCAGCGACGGCAGAAATCCGGCCATGGTCTTGCCGCCACCGGTGGGCGCAATCAACAGTGTCGCCGGGCTGCATGCGCGGTCGAACATCTCTTGCTGATGCGGGTGGATGGACCAGCCTTTGGTGGAAAACCAAGTGGCAATCCGTGCGGGAATCTGCGTCATGAACGCAGACTACCCGCCCCGGAGTGGTAATGGCACGGCGTTATTTGACGATTTTCTCGTCTTTGACGAACATGTTGGCCCAGGCCCGGTCGATCAGTTCCGGGCTCATCTGATAGGGGATGCCTTCGAACTCGCAGATCGAGATCATCTGGTCGATCAGGAAGATCGGTTGATAGTTGGCGTAGATATTGTTGATGGTCGGGTACTTGACCTTCAGCAGATGCACCAGCGCCGCCTCATCCAGCGGCATCCCGCGTTTGCGCGCAACCATGGCGAAAATCTTCAGGAAGTTTTCCTGATTCGGGCCGTCGATCTTGATCTTGAAGAAGATCCGGCGCAGGGCCGCTTGGTCAAAGATCTCGTTCGGGTGGAAGTTGGTCGAGAAAATGACCAGCGTATCAAACGGAACTTCGAATTTCTCACCCGATTGCAGGCCCAGGATATCCTTGTTTTCTTCCAGTGGAACAATCCAGCGGTTGACCAGCGCCTGCGGCGGTTCGGCCTGACGGCCAAGGTCGTCCACGATAAAGATGCCGCCGGTGGATTTCAGCTGCAGCGGTGCCTGATAGGTTCTTGCCGTGGGGTTGTAGACCAGGTCCAGCATACTAAGCGACAGTTCACCGCCGGTGACCACGGTCGGGCGTTCGCACTGTACATAGCGTGAGTCGAACCGCTTGCGTCGGCGCAGGCTGTTCGGGTCGTCGGCCTCCTGCTCGATCGCGGTATGCACGATCGGGTCGTAGACTGTGATCACCTGCCCCGCATATTCGATGGCATAGGGTACATAGACATTGTCCCCCAACGCATCGCGAATGCCGTTCGAGATGGACGATTTACCGTTGCCCGGCGGGCCATACATCAGGATCGACCGGCCTGCACTGACCGCCGGGCCCAGATGATCCAGCAAGCTGTCGGGTAGAACCAGATGGCCCATGGCATTGGTCAACTGGTCGCGCGTGACCTGAATGTTGCGGATCGACTGGCGCTTGACCTGCTCGCGATAGACATCCAGCGGCACGGGCATCGCACCGAAATACTCGGACTGGCTGAGGGCATCCAGTGCGCGGGCCTTGCCGGCATCAGTCAGCTGATATCCCATCTCGTTGCCACTGTTGGCGTTCAGCGTCCCCGTAGCCTCAAGCAATTTTTGTTCGCGCGCGATATCGATCAGTTCCTGCGTGACAGCACCGGGCAGACATATGGCCGCAGAAACTTCTGACACTGTGCTCGCATTCTTGCGAAATATGGTCTTCAGCAAAATATCCCGCATCATCACCAGCGGAAGCTTCATTTCGCCTAACCCCTTCGGGGCAGGGGGGGCCATAACAGAGGAAGTCTGCATATTCATGCGCGGTGCTCGTTCGTCAAATTGTAACGCCAACTGCCCGAATAAGGGCGACTTGAAGGAAAAGTGACCCAGCTTTGTGGCGGGACAAAGGCAGCGGCAAGGCGCGCTGATGATAGTTTACGAACCGAGAACAGTACCCAGAATCAGATACATGGCCAACGAGCCACCCAGTGCGAAACCCATGGGGAACTGTTTGCCCCGATCCCAGCTTTCCCAATGTGGCGCTATGGTGCGCAACCTTGTGATTTTCGCCAAACGGTGCGTGACCACGGCAGCCAGAATACAGGCGGTCAGAATAAGAAGCACGAGCTTTAGATCGCCAAGCCAGACAAATGGCGCGGACGCGGCAAGAAACTTCGCGTCACCCGCGCCCATTGCTCCTGACGCGTTCAGAAGAATGCCGAAAATCAACACCACGGGGATATGCAGAAGGTGCCAGAAATAGATCGGCATCGACACATTGATCAGCAACAGATGACCGCTGACCGCGCCGGTGGACCAGGGCGGGATGGCAACCAGCCCGACCACGACAAAAATCAACGCCAGCGCAACAACTGCATGGTTTTTGATCCGCATCTCACGCATATCCGTGAAGGCCACGTAAAAGCAGATCGGCAGTACGAAGGGCAGGAACCATGCCGCCGCCGTAGCGGGGATTTGCATGTGTCAGGCCTCTTCAAGCGCACGAAGCGAGCGAACCGCTTCATCGAAATGCTGCGGATGAGTGGCAATAGCCTCGCGGAACAGGTTTTTCGCGGTTTCCACGTCGCCTTGTTTGACGGCGGAAATACCCATCGTATTCAGCAGTAGCGCCCGTTCAACCTGGGTCATCGGCACCACGGGAAGGCTATAATTGCCCTGCGCTGACCGGGCCAGCACCAGATTGTTCTTGGCAGTGAACAAAGAGCTGTCCTGACGGACTGCGTCGGTAAACAGGCGTTCGGCCTCGGCATACTGGCCGCGGGTTAGTTTCGAATACCCCCAATTGTTCATCACGCTGCCCGGGCGGGTGGTCAACCCAACGGCCGTTTCATAGAAATGATCAGCCCGCTTCCACTCTTTCCGGGAATCCGCGACCACCGCCTCAAGACGGTAGCGTTTGAAGGTTTCGAACGTTGGGGGAACCGAATCCAGAACGGTTTTGGCCTGAGACCAGTCGCCATTTCGCACCAGCGCATCGGCATACTCGACCTTGTCCGCAGCGTTCGTACCCTTCATTGTCGTCACGCGCTTCCACGCTGCTGCCGCTTCGGTAGTGCGTTTTGCGCGTCCCAAGGATATTGCCAATCCGCGCTGAAGGTCGATGCGATCAGGGTTCTTGAGTGTGGCACCGTGAAAATAAGTCACCGCCTCATTCGGGTCGGCGGCACTCAACAACACATCGTTCAGGTTGGTTTCGTCAATGACGTTCACTTCCTGAAACGTTCGTTCCACCTTTTCCTCTTCGGTTTCCTTTGCACAGGCCGAAAGGATCAGACCGCTGACAATAACTGCCGGAATCAAGAATTGCTGGCGCATTTTTTGCGTCCTTTACTGCTCTTGCCTCGATTACTGGATTTTGCGTAGCGCGAATTGCCCGTCGCCAAGCTGCTCCAGTGTAAATTCTTGTTGTTCTTGCGGGATATTATTAACAGGATTTTCCATTTTTGCGAGTGCTAAGCGCAGATTGTCGCGGATTGCGTCACTTTCGCCATTGTCCAGCGCGTAAGCCCGTTGAAAGACCTGCGCCGCTTCGGGGTATTCCTGTTTCTCCATCAGCAGAACGCCCAGATTATTCCATGCAACAGGCCAATCCGGATCGTCTTCCACGGCGCGGCGCAGCAGTTCTTCGGCCTGCCCTAAACGCCGCAACCCAAGATTGGCGGTACCCAGAGAAGTCAGGACCTGTGTCGTCATGCCCTGATCCAACGCGGCACGGGTAAAGGTCTCAAGCGCCAGTTCGTATTCACCGGCAGCCATCAGCCGGTTTCCAACCTCGATATTGTCTTCTGCTTGTCCCCTGAGATCAACTCCCGGCGCATCCAGGCCGTTAGGTGACAGGCCTTCTGTGCAAGAAGCCACCATGGCGCAAACCACGGTGGCCTTAAGTATTCGGCGAAACCCGGATGGGAAGCACCAAAATTCAGCTTTCATAGGGTTTTATCATCCTGCACGTCCGAAAGTCGAAATGACGTTCGCCGACGGGCCGACCAGAATGATCAGCAGTGGCGGAACTGTCAGCATCATTGTGACAAGAGTCATCTTGGTAGGCAACTTGTTCGCAGCCTCTTCGGCCCGCATCACGCGTTTGTCGCGCATTTCAGCGGCGTAAACCCGCAATGCCTCGGCAATGGATGTACCGAAAGTCGCCGACTGGATCATCACAGTGACGAATGAGTTCACGTCCTGTACGCCGCAGCGCACTCCGAAATCGCGCAAAACAGTGTCTTTGTCCTTACCGGCTTTCATCTCGTGTGCGACGGTTTCGAATTCCTGAGCAATATCTGGGTAGGAGGATTTCATTTCACCGGACACGCGCACGATGGCCTGGTCCAGTGACTGCCCGGCCTCAACGCAGACCAGCATCAGGTCAAGCGTATCCGGAAAACCTGCGGTAATCGCCTCTTTGCGTGCTTCGACCCGGCGCGTGATCCAGTATTTCGGCGCGAAATAACCGATTGCGGCTGGCACGAATACCCGGATCATCATCTGCTGGCCGGTGAATTCCTGACCGTTTGACAGGACCGTAATCAGCAGAACACCGACAACGATACCAATGATACCAAGCGAAAACTGCGCAAAGTGAAAGAACCGGACCGCATCTTTTGACCGGTATCCCGCCTGACGCAGCTTCAGCTCAACCGCCGAATACTCTTCTTCGTTTTTCGGCTCCAGGAAAGTCGCGAATTTCTCAAGCTGCTCATTGCGGCTGGAGTTACGCAGTTGCTCTTTCTTGCTTTTTTTCGTTGCCCGTGGGGCTGCATTCGACCGCTGAAGCTTTTTCAGAGGATCTTCCGGCTGGCTCATAATCAGTGAGACGGCGACAAGAACCATGATCAGGCCAAGTACACCCACTACGATAAGGGGGCCGAACTCACCCAGGTGTTGGGTCAGCAGGTCATTGATGTTGGTCAGAAATTCCATTGTGCTGCCCTCAGACCTTGATGTTGGTGATGATCTTCATGACGATCAGGTTCAGTGTCAGCAAAATGCCGACAACGAAACACGCAGGGATGAACCAGGGGTGATCCAACACTTCGTCATAATACCCCGGATCCTTGACCAGGATGAAAATCAGACACGCAATTGGGAAGCCAGACAGGAACTTACCTGACCATTGGGCTTCGGCCGTGATCGCCTTGACGCGCCGGAACAGGCGGAACCGCGCGCGGATCACCTGTGCCAATCCAGCCAGAATTTCAGCCAGGTTACCACCGGACTGCTGCTGAATACCCACAGCAACCGCGAGGAACCGAAGATCCTGCATGTCCAGACGTTCGGCCATATCTTTGAGCGCCTCGCCCACATCGCGTCCATAGGCGCATTCATCCGCGATAATACCAAACTCGGTTCCCAGCGGATCCTGAACTTCGTTGGAAACAACCTGAATTGTCGAAACGAAAGGATTACCCACACGAAGCGAACGCACCATCAGCTCAACCGCGTCAGGCAGTTGCTCTTCGATCATGCCCATACGTTTCTTGGCCTTGTGGTTTACCCACGCGTAAACACCGCCAATACCGATGGCGATTGAAATCACGATGCGCAGCGCCGTATCCGTCGCGGTACCAATGCTCAGACCGACAAATGCCATGGCCGAGACCAGAGCCATGATCATGATCAGCTGACGGGGTGAAAACGCAATCGCGGCTTTTTGAGCCTTGTCAGCAAGCAGCGAATACAGAGGAATGCTCTGTGATTTCATGTGCTGCTGCATTTCCTTGCGCAGCTGCTCCAGAACCTGTTCGCGCCCGGCACCCTTTTCCAGCATGTCCAGACGCCGGTTGACCCGGCTGTTCAGGCTGATGGATTTGCCGAACGCAACCAGATAGATGCCCTCGACCAGGGCAAGAACCCCCACAAAGATGGCGACATAGATGATCGCCTCCATAGGCAATTGCATACCCGGTTCTCCTACATTGTGGTTGGGTCGTAGATGGATGCGGGCAGATCAAACCCCCACAGACGGAAGCGTTCCGAATAGTGGCTGCGCACACCAGTTGCCGTAAAGTGACCGATGATCTTGTTGTCAGGTGTCAGGCCAACACGTTGAAAACGAAAGATTTCTTGCATTGAAATCACGTCACCTTCCATACCGGTAATCTCGGTGATCGAGGTCATGCGGCGCGAACCGTCCTGCAATCGGCTGGCCTGAACGATCAGGTTCACAGCGCTTGCGATCTGGCTGCGGACGGCCTTAATGGGCATTTCGATGCCGGCCATCGCGATCATGTTTTCCAGACGTGAAATCCCATCCCGGGCCGAGTTCGCGTGGATCGTGGTCATCGAACCGTCGTGGCCAGTGTTCATGGCCTGCAACATATCGATCACCTCGGCGCCGCGTGTCTCGCCGACGATGATGCGGTCAGGTCGCATACGCAAGGCGTTCTTCAGACAGTCGCGCGGACTGACCTCACCTTTGCCTTCCACGTTGGGCGGTCGGCTTTCCATCCGGCCCACATGCGTCTGTTGCAGCTGAAGTTCCGCTGTATCCTCGATGGTCAGGATGCGTTCGGCATCGTCGATAAAGCTGGACAGAGCGTTGAGCGTAGTCGTTTTACCGGAACCGGTACCGCCCGACACGATAACGTTCAGTCGGGTCGACACGGCAGCTTGCAAATAGGCAGCCATTTCCTCGGTGAACGCACCAAAATTGACCAGATCATCGATACCCAGCTTGTCTTTTTTGAATTTACGAATCGAAACCAGAGACCCATCAACCGCGATAGGGGGCACCATGGCGTTGAATCGCGATCCATCGGCCAGTCGGGCGTCAACATAGGGGTTGGATTCATCGACACGACGGCCTACCGCGGACACGATCTTATCGATGATCCGCATCAGGTGCTTTTCATCCTTGAAGGTGATGTCGCTGATTTCCAGCTTACCGGCACGTTCGACGAAAATCTGATGCGGTCCGTTGACCAGAATATCGTTGACCGTATCGTCCTGCAGAAGCGTCTCAAGCGGGCCAAGGCCTGTTACTTCGTCATAAAGTTCTTTGTTCAGCTGCGATCGGTCGTCGCGATTCAGAACGATGTTCCTGGTTTCCAGAACTTCGCTGGCGATTGCGCTGATTTCGGCTCGTAGCTCCGCTTCGGCGGCAGTTTCCAAAGCTGCCAGGTTCAGGTTCTCCAGCAACTCGCGGTGAAGTTCGATCTTGATCTCACTCAGCCGCTCTTTGCGTTTTCGATCACGATCTGCCCCGGCAACCTCGGCCGTTTTTTTCTGAGGTTTGCGTACGACGGCCGTTGCAGCGGGGCTGGGGGCAGCTTGTGCGGCAGGTGCCGCCGTTTCGACCGGCTGCGCTGCCGCTTTGACGGGCTGCGCTGCTGGCTGTTTTTTATATCTTGAAAACACGGCGATCCCCCCTTGGGATGATGTTACGCAGCTTCAGCGCTGCTGCTGCCAAGGCTGTGAAGTGATTTGGCGAGCTTCGCGATTTCCCGGCGAAGCGGGTTCTTGGCGGCTGAATTGGCCAGCGGCAAACCATGGTCGCCACTTTGCATGACAGGTTTGCCCCCATCAGGCAGCAGCAGATCAATAGAGATGCCAAGGCTTTCCCCCATACGTTTCACGCGGCTTTTTCCATTCAGGTCGGTGAATTTTGGGGCCCGGTTCAGCGCAAAGCGCAGCTTGTTGAAGGGCAGTTCTTCGGCCTGCAACGCGCGCTTGAGGCGCAGGGCGTTCTGAGCCGAGCGCATATCAAGCTCGATCATTGCAAAATATACATGCGCCGCTTGCAAGACCGTTTCCGACCACAAGACCAGCGTTTTAGGCATATCCACAACCACATAGTCGAAATGCGTGCGCGCCACGTCAATCACGCGCTGGATGTCTTCGGGGGTAATCAGGTCCAATGGCACCATGTCGGATGGTGCAGTCAGAACCTGCAGTTTTTCTTCATAAGTTTGAAGAGCTTGTGAGAAAACCTCGCTGTCCATCGAATCCGTATCCGACAGCATTTCGAACACCGTCTCGCGGCGTGCCAGGTCCAGATAGGTTGAAACCGTGCCGTATTGCAGATCCAGATCGATCAGACAGACAGACGGGGCATCCTTGTCCGAGGCACAGGCCAGTTCCCAGGCCAGGTTTACCGCCAAAGTCGTGGATCCCACGCCACCAGCAAGTCCCTGAACGACGAACAACGCGCCTTCCTTTGATTCGCCATTTGCCAATGGAACAGCTGCGGCTTGCGCCATGACAACCGGATCGGGCTGCTTCATGCGTTCTACCGCTTCCTGCAATTCACCTTCCGGAAGCGGGTAGGGGACAAACTCGTCCGCACCCTTGCGCAGCAGTTGGTGGAGCGAAGCAGGTGTGACGTCCTCGGCGATCAAGACGACCTTGATCTTCTTTTCCTTGGCCCTTGTGATGATTTCACCCATCAATGACAGGTTGTCTTCATCTTCCCCGTCGATTGCCAATGCAACGAATTCAAGCGCTTCGGCTTCTGGTTGGCTAAAAAAGGCCAGCGCTTCGGCAAAGCCCAGGTCGCCCCAGCGCTCGCCCAGAATGGTTTCCATGTCTTCAATCAGAAGGTCGAAATTCTGGACATCCCGGCTTATGGTGCAGGCCAGGATTGCAGAATTTTCGTCTTGCGGCGTTGCGCTGGTCATAAACACTATCCTCGTCGTGAGGGCTCAGCATGTCATATGAACGAATTCCGCCAGATTGATGTGCTGTCGCCCCAATACGGTCAAATTTGGCCGCAGGTCACCCTATTTTTCACAATGTTACTTTGAAGTTGGGCAAGAATTGGGCGCAAAAGAACCAATTGTAGGGAAATGGGCGACGATGTCGCCCATTCTGCTTGTATTATCCACCAATGCCAGCGGCACTAGTTGGCCGTATCTGTTGTTGATACATCTTCGATCACGCTCTTCCACGTCGCACTTTCAACGTATTCGCGATAGATGATGTTGGCGTATTTGCCGTCCAGCAGCTGCGGGTGACGATCAACAAAGCCAGAAACTTCCGTTACCGTCCGGCGGTTGCGGCGATCCCGATTCGGTGTCGCGATCAACGGCTGCGTTTTTCCAAAGGATACAACGGCTTCAAGACGTGAACGAGAGATTCCTTGCCGTTCAAGGAATGCGACTACTGCCTGCGCGCGGCGTAGACCAAGGCTCTTGTTGTAACTGGTTGATCCTACGGCATCTGTGTGTCCGTAAACCCGGAACCTGGCTTCGGGGAACTGTTTGATCCAGTCAGCCTGCTGCAACAGTATGCTTTGCGCTGATGCGTCCAGTTGCGAACTGTTGAAGGCAAAGTTCACTTGGCTGGGCACATCCGCGGCAAATCTGCGCCCAAGAATCTGAGCGTAGGTCAACTCGCCGTTTTGAACCTGGATATTGTTCAATGTCGCGTTTCCAAAGGTTCCGGCATCGATCTCATATCCGACCTCGCGCGTACATGCGGCAACGGCGACCGTAAGACCCAGTGTGATGATCCACTTCTGCATTGGTCCTATCCTCCTGATCAATCTAGGACGTAGCCGTACGAGCTGCCAAAATTCTGTTTGGCAACTTCGGATGCTCCGCCGGCTCCGGGACGCTGTGTACGAGCAACCCGACCATTCGCGAACAGGTCAAATTCGCTGGGTGGTTTGACACGATCGGTGGGAAGGGCTAGCGCCTCGCCACGCGTCGGCGTCACCAGATGCGCCGTTATGATGACGACAAGTTCACTTTGTTCGCGCTGATAGTCAGCGCTGCGGAACAAGGCCCCCAGAACCGGCACATCTCCCAGCCACGGCACTTGGTTGACCTGGTCAACAAAGTTGTCCTGAAGCAGCCCTGCGATGGCAAAGCTTTCCCCGTCGCGCAACTCTACAGTGGTCTTGGCTTCCCGCACGATAAAGCTGGGAACGGTGTCTCCATTGATCGTGAAGTTCGTGCTGGTGTCGATGCTCGAAACCGAGGTGCCCATTTCCAGATTGATCAGGTCGCCGTCCACAACCCGCGGGATGAAGTTCATATTCACACCGAAGGCTTTGTACTCGATTGCCACGACACCGTCGTCTTGCGGCACTGGAATCGGAACCTCACCGCCAGCCAGGAACGTTGCTTCCTGTCCGGACAGGGCCGAAAGGTTTGGTTCGGCAAGGTTGCGAACAAGGCCCTTCGACTCGAGGGCTTGCAGCAGCAAGTTGACCTGAGCTGATCCGACCCCGAAGCCAAACAACAACGTACCATTTTCCACGGTGATAGGGGGAACAAGGTTCTGCGGATTGAAGCCACCGAGAAAATCAGTGCCCGCAACTGAAAGTGTTGAAGAAAGCTCTTTTGCGACTGAGCGATTCATCTCGGCAAAGCGTACTTTCAGCATCACTTGCTGCACGCCACCTACAGACATCAGGTTCGATACACGTTCGGGCGCGTAGCGTTCAGCCAATTCAAGTGCGCGGGCCAGTTTGGCGGCGCTTGAAACCGTGCCGGAGAGTACGATGCCATCATTGGCGGTGCGCACTTCAATCTGCTCACTTGGCAGGATCTGACGCAGACGCTCTTTAAATTCGGTTACATCGGGCGAGACCCGGACACGTACGTTGGCAAGCAGATTTCCTGCGCCATCAAACAGTGTTAGCGTGGTCAGGCCAGGGGCCTTGCCCAAAACATAGATTGTGCGATCCGAAAGCGAAGAGATATCTGCAATGCCTGCGTTGGCAATGCTGAGCTCTGCAAACGGTTGTTCGCTTTCCACAACAATCGCGCGATTCATCGGAACTTCCAGCGTTTCCACTGTGCCCTTTTTCACCACGCGAAGGGTTTCAGCCCAGGCGGCATCGCCGACCGGGCTCATAACAAGCGACAACCCCAGCAGGGTTGCGCTGATCCAGGAACGTATTGTCATGTGACCTGCCTCTCCGATCACGCCTCGTTTTTTGGGTCTTATGCCCTATGTGCAAAGAGACTGCGCGAAATCCGAATTTATTGCAATAATCAATGGTTTCTGGAATTTTCCTTATGTGGAGAATTGGCAACAACAACAAGAAAAGAGCCGCATCTGAGATGCGGCTCCGATCTTGTAACACTCTGAATTGGCGTCAATTTGTACAGGGGATAGGCACGTTGACAATCTCTCCACCGCGTCGGATGCGCGTCGTGCAGACCTGTTCAACCTCTTCCTTCGGTTCCGGAGCGGCTGCCGTTATTCCAAGCAGTTTGCGCTGATCCACCTCGATTGCCGACGCAACAGAGTCATCCTGTACCCCAACAAGGGCCAGTGACAGCCGCCCGGTGTTCTGGGCCTGCGCGAGTGCTGCGACTTGTTCCGGCGTGGCTGCGACCGTGACTGTGCGTGCAATCGTTGCGCTTGCGACGTCCGAACCAGCGGTCTGGTCGACGGCGATCAGCTGAACGTTGGTTTCGATCAGTTTGGTGATGCCGCCAGAATTCCCTTCTACCGTCCCGCTTGACCCGGTCCAGTAGATGTCGACATTGTCGCCGGGGCGCAGGAAGCCTGAAACACCAGAGGCCACGTCCACGCTGATCGCAAAGGCGCGCATACCTTTTTCAAGACGAGAGGTCAGCCCGGCCGATTCGCCTGGCCGTGTGATCTTGACCTCCATAATCGCCTCGTCTTTTTCCATGGTCCTCAGAATATAACGCTCATTGGCGCCACTTTCGGGAAACAAGGCAGTGAGATCAGAGAACGTACCTTCGGGAATCGCGTTTTCCGGCCAGTCTACAGCGCGAATGTCTTCTTGCGTCAGGCGTTCACCGTATTTCAGAGGACGATTTGAAACGTAAACAGTTACCGTCGGGATGACATCGACTTTGGCATTGGCCAGCGCTTCTTCTGCCGCTTGTTTCTGCCGTGCCAGTTCGCTTTGATAAGCCGCAATATAGTTGCGCGCCATGTAAACGGCGCCCCCAGCCAGAGCAACGCCGACAATCAGGACAAGTCCGAATACCGCTCGCATACATGCACCTCTTTCTTATTTAGTCGGATACTAAGCGGCCAAAGGGCCACTTTGAAACAGCCCAAGTGTTAAATGTAAATTGTGTCGAAATGTGGGACAAAAATGTCTGCTTGTTAGATTCTGCGTCAGCTTTCGCACAATTCCGCAAAACGACTGCTGTCATCTCCCTGCGGCAGGCCAGACGAAGAACAACGAAACAAACGCCGCGCCCAAAAAGGTCGCCGCGATTATTTGCCCGACACGTTCACCAACAAGCTCAGGAAAGCTGGTGAATGTGAAAACTCGCTGTGGGTCAGTTGGTTCCCGCTGTTACAAGGCCACCGGGAGCGGTGTTCGAGCCGGTACTGACAACAGAGGAACTCATGGCTTGGTTGATGTTACCGCCGATACCATCAACACTTGATCTGATGACAAGGTAGGTCGCGCTTGACAGACCGATGAGCACTGCGGTCAAAACCACCCAGTCAACGGTCACCGCTCCTGCTTCGTCCGATTTGAACCGATTAAGGAACTTTAGCATCTACTTATCTCCAATACGACAATTCAGTGTTTCCTGTAACGTCGCCTAACAGTGGTTCGTTCGGATGGCGGAAATCAGGCCAAAAGTTGATTTCGGTGGAAATATCCAAGATTGCAAACTTTTTCACGGGCTCTTTTGTGCGCAAAGACCTGCACGGTTCGTCAAAACCGACGGCGACATCACTGAAGCAGCTGCAGGAACGTCTGGCCGCCATCGACAAGGCGCAGGACAATATCACGAAACTGTC
>NZ_JBQERM010000028.1:0-14579 GCF_056535045.1 Ruegeria sp. O6
TTCTGTTTCCCGGATTTCATTCTCATCTCCACTCTCTGATGGTTACGATGAGCCTGAAATCCTCCGCTACGCAATCAACCTAGTCTGTTCCATGGGTGCTGATGGCGGACAACCTTAACATAAGTGTGGACCTGTTCCGTTGGGGAGGCTCATTGGGAGGCGCATTTTCCGATCTATACATCCGGTTCTCCTCGCAGTATGGACTGCGCTTCTACTATGACCCGTGTGTCGGAAGCTCTGAGGGTGACCGTATCACTCCGGAGAGCTGAGCCATGAACCCGACACTCGCAATCGCATTGAAGCGTAAAGGATACGACACGCTGACCCCTGTTCAGGAGGCCGTGTCCGCACCGGATTTGCAGGGACGAGACTTGTTAGTTTCGGCGCAGACCGGATCAGGAAAAACCATCGCGTTCGGCTTGGCCATCGCACCAACAATTTTGAGCGATGCGCAGGTTTTCGATGTGGCAGGCGCGCCTTTGGCGTTGGTTGTTGCGCCGACGCGAGAGTTGGCGCTGCAGGTCAAACGAGAACTGGGGTGGCTCTATGCGGATGCGGGGGCCTTCATTGCCTCATGCGTTGGCGGCATGGATATGCGCGACGAACGCCGGGCGCTGTCCCGAGGGGCACATATTGTGGTCGCGACACCAGGGCGGTTGCGGGATCATATCATGCGCGGCTCGATTAATTTGGCATCCGTACGCGCCGTCGTGTTGGATGAGGCTGACGAAATGCTCGACCTTGGATTCCGTGAAGATCTGGAATTCATCCTCGAACAAACGCAATCAGACCGCCAGACACTATTGTTCTCGGCAACGGTACCGCGCGCCATTGCCACCTTGGCTGCCCGGTACCAAAGGGATGCCGAGCGTGTAAGTACTGTCAGTGAGCGGACGCAACACGCCGATATCGAGTACCGTGCGATGAATGTGGCTCCACGTGACGGTGAAAATGCTATCATTAACGTGCTACGCTACTACGAGGCTCCTAACGCCATCGTTTTCTGCAACACGCGCGCCATGGTCAGCCGTCTGACAGCCCGACTGTCCAACCGCGGGTTTTCGGTTGTAGCTCTTTCCGGAGAACTGACCCAAGGTGAACGGTCAAACGCCTTGCAAGCCATGCGTGACGGACGGGCCCGCGTCTGTGTAGCGACCGATGTCGCGGCGCGCGGAATTGATCTGCCAAATCTGGATCTGGTGATCCATGCGGAACTGCCCAGCAGTCATGAAACGCTTTTGCACCGTTCAGGCCGAACTGGACGTGCAGGGCGCAAAGGTGTCAGCACACTGATCGTTGCACCGGCTTCTTACAAAAAAGCCCAAAGGCTGTTGAAATTCGCTAAACTCACGGCCGATTGGGGTGCGGCGCCCTCCGCTGAAGAGGTCAAAGCGCAAGACCAGCAACGGATGTTCGGATCGGAGGACTGGTGCTCTGAAATAACAAAGACTGAGCGGCAGTCAGTCAACGAACTGGTAGAAAGGTTCTCGCCAGAACAACTCGCTGCGGCATATGTCCGTCAATACAACAGGGCGCATTCCGCTCCGGAAGAACTAAACGACATTCAGGAAGCAGCGCCAAAGCAGAGCGCACCTTTTGGTCCGAGTGTTTGGTTTTCGCTGTCAGAAGGGCGCAACGAAAATGCGTCTCCGCGATATCTACTTCCTATGGTGTGCAAGGCGGGGAACATCACAAAATCCGATGTCGGTGCGATCCGTATCGTTGACGACGAGACCTATATCGAAATTCGCGAAAGCAGCGTCGCCGGTTTTTTGGAGGCGATTGGGCCGGAAATGAAGATCGAGGGTACAAAAGACATTGTGCAGTTGGATTCAGCCCCCGATTTGTCGAACTCAGCAAAGACAAGCTTTAACCGGGCTGCCAAAGGCAAGAAAGGTCTGGAAAAGACTGCACGCAAACCGAGCCGACTTGTCGAGCCGCAGCCTGCGAAAGCGCGGAAAAAGACAGTGTCCAAGCCCCCTGAAAAGGCCAAAGTTGAAGCCAAGCCCAAACGCGATGACGACAACCGCAGTGGTCTGAGTAAAAAACTTGACCGCCGCCCAAAAGGCCCGCCACCGCCAAAGGGTAAGCCCAACAGCAAGAAAAACCGTGCACGCGCTGCGGCAAATAAGGGCGGTAACGCTGTGCCAAGGCGTTCAAAATAAGTCGAAGCGTTTGCACAGGCCCTTTCCGGACATTGGCCATGCCAAAACTCCGCTGGGTTCCGCCCGTTAGACCAGACTTTCGCAGCGCCTGCGAGCCCGGGCGATAGACATAATCATACTCTGCGGACCATACTGCCGCTCCAATCGGCCATGCAAATTGATGGCAGACTCAGTTCGAGTTCTTGATAACCAGAGGATTATAATGTGGTGATGCCGGGAGTTTTTTTCGGCCAGCGCCCTGACGAATTCTTTTTTGGGATAGAACGGAAAACGGTTCGGTGCTGACAGCACCTGCTCTTTGGAGAAGTACCTTCAGTCGATCCAATGCATCGGACCTGTGGATATGTCGGACCGCACCAAAGCCAAGTGAGACAATGGAGGTACCGTTGGGTGCAATTGAGTTTCACCAGCGCTGCCGTCTATTTTTCCCAATCCTGCGGGTCAAAGCACATTGTTATCATCTCGTTGTGCTTGTAAGGACGTTGCACAGTCCGAAAGGGCCGCGCCGTGCGGGCGTGATGGAATGGTAGACATATCAGACTTAAAATCTGAAGGGCGTATGCCCGTGTGGGTTCGAGTCCCACCGCCCGCACCAGGCGCTTTCGAAAGCTGCATTCTGTCGCCCGGTTTGCGCGTCATCGGTATCGCAAATGCAGTGAAACGCAGCCTACGTGGTCATGGCATCATATTCATGACCAGGACTAAACCGGATACCCCAATTCCCGGATCAGCCTCCAGATGTCCTGGTTCGCGGCTGAAAGCTGATTGACGACCGCTTCGATTTCGCGAAGCGCGTCATCATCTACCGTATCCGCGCGACCCAGTTTTATATCGGTCTTGCGGTCAGCAATCCGCATCAGGATCGTTTTCGGGTTTCCGCTCTCCTGATCGAACGAATAGATGCAGTGGTTATACTTGTTTCGGATGCCCGAAAGCTTGCTGAGCCGTTGCGTGCGTTCAAGGATCGGGTCGCGAACCTGCGCGGGCCTTCCCTCCATCTTGGCAAGCCGTTCAACCAGATCAATACGCGCGCGGGTTGTGTTCAGGGTCAGGAAGATAATGACGGCCACGTCTTTCGACGTTCCGGAAAGGCCAGCGATCAGGTGGATCAGCAGGCTTTCGGTGTTGGTCCACATATAGTTCAGCCTGCCAACCAGAAGGATCAGGCGATCGAACCGGGCTTCAAACGTGTCAGTCAAGGGCGGAGTGCTGCGCCTCGTGTGGCGCAACCTCGTAGTAGAAATGCGCGGCAGCGGTGCGGTTGCTGACGCCGATCTTACCAACCACGTTGTGCATATGCAGTTTGACCGTGTGTTCCGTAATTCCCAGCTTGGCCGCGATCAACTTGTTGCTTTTGCCCTGCGAGACAAGTTGCAGGACCTGCTTCTCGCGACGCGTCAGCTTCAGGTACCGCGATCGCTGGTCGACACCATTTGGGACATTTGTCACTGGACGGGCTGGGATGTCCCGCGTGCGCTGGCCAGGAAAGGCGACGCAATCTGCAAGGAAGCTGGGTAGGTACAGTTCTTCATGCATCAGCAGCCTGAGGATGGCGCGCCAGGCATCGGGCGCCACATTCATGGGTAGAAATCCGATTTCGCCGAACTGCGTGCGATCCCAGGATTCAAACATATGCCGGGCCGATTCTTCTTTGCGATAGGCAAAGGCAAGACAGCCGGACCCGGTACTTTTGGTATAGGCCATTGGGCGCGCCAACAGGTCTTCAAGCATCATCTGGTCCACAACAATAATCTTGCTGCAGCCGGGTGTGTGGCCGTTCATCGCTTCGAGAGTTTCGAACCGCCGGGCACGAACCCCGAATTCAGTTTGAACGCTTCTTAGGGTCTGATTGGAGTAGAATAATTCTTTTCCAATAAAGACAACCGAAAAATCTTCTGAATAAAGATCCTGATTGGTAGTTTCTTCTATCAATGACACACTCATCACATTCCCTCGCAAACAGGGTCAACCAAAAATAGCTTTTTTGAATTCTGGCGGTCTAAAATAGTTAACTAATCAAATAGGTAATTAACTTTTATTATACTCGAAAGCATGGTTTTCCACAACCGGGAGGAGTTCTTCCAGAGCCCGTGCCATAGAACTTTCGGTTAGGTTTCCGCTTGGGTTTTTGTGCAACCAGCGGAAACAATTGAATTATTTTGTTGCGATTTTTTGTAGGTGGGTCATGCGGGGCAGGTGAGCGCAAACTCAGGTGTATTCTAAAAGTAAGTAATAAAAACAACGTTGTAACCACCTCAAAACTTTCGACTAGCTAGGCGTGGGCGTGCGTCGCTGCGAACATGGCTGGGCTTCAATTGTCGAAGCGCCTGTCCCTGTCGCGCCGGTCATTGCGTATTTCAGCAGCCTTCATGAACCGCCGCGCTTTCGGCTTAGCCGGGAAAGGAGGTGGCCATTTAGAAACTTCCACAGACCGCTTTCAGCGCGTTCATGCGCTGCGCGGGTATTTTTGTTTCAATCTCGCCTGATGCCGCTTTTTAGATGAATGGCGGTCTGGCGTTCCAGAAATAGGAATTTGTCATGAGACGTAATGTGAATAATACAAACGTAACGACCGTCGACGAAATTAATGTCGAGAACCTGGATGCTCCGGTTAATGTCGAAATCCCGATTGATGAGGCGTTTGTCGAAGCTGATCTGACTGCACAACAGCAACAGCAGGACCAGACTGTAGAAAACTCCAACGATCAGGGTCAGGACCAAAATCAAGGCCAGGATCAGGGTCAGGAACAAGGCCAGGACCAAGGTCAAGATCAGGGCCAGGATCAGGATCAAGGTCAGGATCAGGACCAGACGCTCAATGCCGGAGATAATACCAACGACAATTCGAACAGCAATGCGATCAATATCGACTTTGGTGGCGGAGAGTGGATTCCGCGCGATGACGATCAGGTTGATCTGGACTTCGGAGATAACGCGTCGGTTGGCGACGTAATAACTGCAGGCCGTGATCTGAACTATGATCCTGGCGATGACATGAATGTCGATATCTCAATGGATGGTGCGGGAACCGCGATGGCGGCCGTCAACAGTCAGGTGGCTAGCCTGAGCGATGACGACACGCTGGAATCGGCGTCAGTTTCGAACAATTCCGGTTTCTATCAGAATGGTAGCGCCTATGGCGGTACCGCCAACGCTGAAGAAGGTATCGGCGTCAAGTCCAACGGTGGAGATTCGGGCGACGGTGGTACCAGCTATGGTGGTTCGGCAGACTCGACCACGCTGGGCAGCCATGCGTTTGGTGCCGGTGGCGATACCGGCAGCGCCGACGCGGATTCGAGTGGCGGCGCAGGTGGTGATACCGGTGACGCAAATAACGCCAGCATTGGTGTCGGCCTGTCCGGCGCAGGGGCTGACGGTGACAGCACCGGCGGCGACGGCGGCGACGCTGACAGTTCGTCTTCTGCTGACAACGACGGCAGCACAAGCGTTGACGGTGACGGAACCGGCGGTAACGGCGGAAGCGCAGATTCGTTTGGTCTGGGACTGGGCCTTGGTCTGTCTGGCTCGAATGCCTCGGGTAGCGCCGATGGCGGCGACAGCGATTCCGACTCGAGCGGCACGGGCTTTGGTCTGGCCGGCAATGACGTAGACGCCGAAGGTTCCGACGGTGGTGACGGCAGCGCGTCGACAGACGGTTCGTCGTCGAATTCCAGTGACAGCACAACCGAAGCCAATGATGCGACTGCCGGCAGCAACGCAGCAGAGGGCAGCGCTGACAGTGGTGCGGACAGCTCGGCTGATGGAACTGGCGGACCTGGTGCCGGCGGTGAAGGCTCTGGCGGCGAAGGGACCGGTGGTGAAGGATCCGGTGGCGACGGCACAGGCGGTGACGGTACCGGCGGTGACGGCGAAGGCGGATTTGCCGCTATGGTCGAAGCTGCAATCATGGCCCTGCAGGAAGAGCTAGGCATGGTTGATGCCGAAGCGGGCGAAGGCGGTGACGGAACCGGCGGTGACGGAACCGGTGGCGATGGTTCGGGCGGCGATGGCTCTGGTGGCGATGGCTCAGGCGGTGACGGTTCGGGCGGCGATGGTTCCGGTGGAACCGCCGACGCGGATTCGGATGCGCAGGGTGTTGGCGACCAGTCCGCAAGCGGCCCCGACATCAACCAAAGCCCAGGTGACGTGAACGGTGCATCTAGCAATTCGCAGAACACGGATGGCAGCGGTGGTGATGGCGGATCAAATTCGGCCAACGGCACAGCGGACGCAGCAGGTTCTGGTACGTCTGCAGCAGACGGTGACGGCGGAGCAGGCGGCACAACGACGCCCACATCCACGTCTTCGGGCAACGGTGCCGGTTCTGCCGATGCGGCGAATACCGCCGGTGATGGCGGAGCGGCGGATGTATTCGGTGATGCCGATACAAACGGAGCCGCCGACAGCCTGGCTGAAGCAATCGCTGGATACGGTGGTTCGGGCATGTCCGATAACGATGCCACATCGACCGGTTCGGGCGATGCGACCGGTGCGGCCAGCTCGGGTGCCGGTGGTGCCGGTGGCGCGTCCGCCGCAAATGGCGGAGCCAGCGGATACTCGACCGGTACAGCTATGTCCGGTGACACCATGGGTGGAACCATCACGGGCGGCAGCGCGGCTGGTGCCTATTCGGGTGACGGTGGTGCAGGCGGCAACGCTGGCAACTGGGGCTCGAACAACGGTGGCGATGGTATCGTGACCGGCGAGTCCTATGCCTCGGCAGCGGCTGTTGTCGACACCTCGGCCTTTAACCAGTCGATCGTCATGGGCGCCAACGTGCTTGGCAACTCGGTCGACACGACCATGGTCGGTGGTTCGATGACTTCGTCCTACGCAAGCGACGACAACGACGCATAAGTCATAAGGCGGGGCACGCATTATCGGGCCTCGCTATTTTCGAAAATGCCGGGGCCGCGAGCAGTGGCCCCGGCCCAACTGAACCCAAAGCGGAAATTCTGGCCGGTGCGGGTGAAAAAGGATGACCGACATGGCCCTTGACGCAATAACGGAAACGATAGCGCATTTTGTTGGAGCATTTGAACTTACGATCGAACAAGCCCGGCTGCGGGACCAGTATGACGAATTCACCGCCCTGAGGCGAAAAGCCGAAATTGACGGGCTGGACGATCCTGCTGCGATCCACATCAGGGCCGACCTTGATATCCCGGCGGGCGAGTACAAACTCCTCCCATACAATTTTGCCCCACCTCAACCTGACCTGCCGCTACCAGACGCGCCGAAGGGGCCTGTGCATGAATCGGTGATTATCCTTGGTGGAGATGGGCCGGTTTCCGAGCGTTTTGTCCCGGACGACACGATTGGACCGTCATCCGTTCCTACACTTGTCATTCTGCAGCCGGAAAACGTGCCGTTGGGGTCGGCGGTAAGTTACACCACGCAAAAGGTTTTCCTGCGTGACAACGATACGGTGGGCGAGGGTGAATTTCGCGACACGGATGCGCTGATCGCAAAAGGTGAGCAGATGCTGGACATGGCGTTGTCACTTCATGCCGTGGCAAGCCCGTCATTTTCACTCGCGGACTACCAGTCAATCGAGATGGTCGAGGCACTGGCCGAACAGATGTTGAACCCGATGAACGGGGATGTGGATGGAGTCACCGTGTATCAGTTCCATGGCGATGATGCCTTGGGCGTGATCGTCAATGGCGAGCACATGGCCGAAGCACCTGAATGGACCGACCTGTTGCCTGCTTTCCATCAGCCGGATGAAGCGACTGGCGATGAAGCGGACACGCCGTGGCCCGCCGAATGGGATCAGTCCAAGGATTCCGATTTTGACGACGGGCATCTGGTGGTGACCGGTGGTAATCTGGCGATCAATGCAGTGTCTGCGACTATTGGTTGGGTGGATGCTCCGTACATTGTTGTAGGCGGGCAGGCCATCAATCTGACGGTCATCAGTCAGGTCGCGCTTGTTTCCGACTGGGACGTAGGTGCCATGAATGCCGGAAGCGGTACCAACCTGGTTCAGTCTTCGGTGATCGAAGTCGAAGGCAAAGAGGCCGCCTGGCTGGACGATGTCGACGGGACAAGCGGCCAGCCCGCTTATGTTGTTGTCGACTGGGTTCACGGCGATCTGGTGGTCGCGAATTTCATCAACCAGAGTATAGATGCCACCGATATCGATCACATTCAGACCGAAATTTCAGCCACATCCACGCTTTACGTGCTGGGCGACAACGAAATGTACAATGTCGCCGATATCGTGCAGTTGGGGAGCTATTACGATCTGATCATGATCGGCGGAAACATGATTTCAGTCGATGTGCTGGTTCAATCCATGGCCCTTATGGATGACGACATCATCAGCGGCGGAGTGCCCGCGTCGGCGATGGACGGTGATGAAAACCTGCTCATGAACGACGCGTCGGTCAAAACGATCGGCAAGGACATTCACCAGGATATGCAACAGAATATGGCGGACGCGCTTGCCATAACGGAAATGGACATGGACGCGTTGGAAGACGCGCTTCTGAATGATCCGATGTTCGCCGGGATGGAGCAGTTGCGCGTCCTTAAGATCGACGGCGATCTTATACAGGTGAACATCGTCAATCAGGCCACGATGATGCTGGATCAGGATGATATAGACCTGTCCGGCCCGAATGCTGCCGGGGCCGATGTAGTCGCGGGCAGCAACGCCATGCTGAACACCGCGCATCTGACCAAGATGGGTGTGGACTCGACGGTCATGGCAGCTGACGGGTCGTATTCCGATCTGCTGCTGCATCAGGCCAGCCTGATCGACATGCCGGACAACGACGAGATTACCGCGATGACCAATGAGGCAATTGCAGCCATCATGGGTGACATGACCGTCGCGCAACCGGATGCGGCCCTGGCACTGAATACCCCAGCTCTTGATGCAACAACACCTGACGACGGCCTGCAAACCATGCTGGCCTGATCCCCCAAGATTTTTACCGAGTGACCAGAAGGTTTCTACATGTCGTTTGTTTTTTCGTCGCGCCGCCACCCTTTATCCAGCCCGCTGGACAGGCAAGGCGGGTTGGGTCTGAAGCGTCAGGATCCCGAACCTGGGACAGATCCTGCAAAACGGGCCACAGGTGCCACCACCCGACTGCATCTGACGCAGGAGTTCCGAGTGCCTGAACCAGATCAAAACCGGCCGGTTGAAAACGATGCGTTGAAACCGGCCAAAGACCAGAAACACTCATGTGAACAACCGCGCGCTGAACCTCCCCATTGGCGTGCGCCGCCGCAGCCCGTGCAAGACAAGGACATTGCGGGCGGTGGTGACGGGGTGGCTGATGCTGACGGCCCGGATCATGCAACCGCGGACGAAACGACAGCGCGCAAGACCCCCTCTGCGCGCGCGTCCGGCGCGGATCACATGGGCGCAACGATCGAGGCCAAGGCAAACCAGCCACTGTTGCGGACAAAAGCCGGCGGCGGTGACGGGAACGGGCCACCCCAAACCTTTCACAAGCGCACCCCGCCCGAGGATTTCCAGCGCACATTGCGGGATTCGATCCGGGCGATCCGGCGTAACCTGGCATTTGTTCTGGTGCTGACCTGCGCCACCAATATTCTGATCCTGTCGATCCCGATCTACCTGTTTCAGATCAGTGACAGGGTTCTGACCAGCCGATCCTTGGATACGCTGATCATGTTGACGGCGATCGTCGCCGGGGCCGTGATTTTTCAGTCTGCTTTTGATGCGGTGCGGCGGTTTACGCTGATGCGAACCGGCGTCGAGGTTGCCGTTCGTTTGGGTGCACCGGTGCTTAGTGCTGCTGCGCACGCGTCGTTGCATGGAAACGGGCGCGAATATCAGACGCTCGGCGATTTGCAGCAGCTGCGCGGTTTTCTGGTCTCGGGAACTTTGATTTCGTTTCTGGACGTGCCATTCGCGCCCCTGTTCATTCTGATGATCTTTCTCGTGCACCCGCAACTGGGCATGATCGTCGTGGTGACGGCGCTGATCCTGATGACGATTGCGCTGGTCAACCAGAAAATGACAGCCAAACCCTTTGCCGAGGCAAACAGGGCGCAATCCATGGCAAACCTGCATCTGGATTCCATGTCGCGCAACAGCCAGATTATCAACGCCTTGGCCATGATCCCCGAAGCAGTGCGGATCTGGGGGCGGGACACCGCCCAATCCCTGACCTGGCAGGTACGCGCGCAGGATCGAAACGTGATCTTCGCGGCGATTTCACGCGCAGTTCGCCTGCTGACACAGATTGGCATTCTCGGATGGGGCGCATTTCTGGCACTGCAGGGAGAGATTACCGGCGGCATGGTGATTGCGGCCTCGATCATTGCCGGGCGCGCCTTTGCGCCCATCGAAGGTTCGATTGAAGGGTGGAACAGTTACCTTCTGACGCGCGCGGCCTACGGGCGGATCAAGGCGCTGCTGTCAACCTCGGCCCTGCAACACGAGAAGTTGCGCCTGCCGCGCCCCGAAGGCCGGCTGGATGTGGAGCGGTTGCTCTATGTCCCCGGTGGAACCAAACGTGTGGTTCTGAACGGGATTACCTTCTCTCTCACCCCCGGTGAAACACTGGCCATTATCGGCAATTCAGGTGCGGGCAAAACCACCTTGGGCAAAACCCTTGTCGGGTCCGTTCTGCCCACGTCGGGAAGTGTGCGGCTGGACCTGATGGATATCCGAAACTGGGACCCGCGCCAGTTTGGCGAAAGCATCGGTTATCTGCCGCAGGATGTGCAGCTGTTCCCCGGAACCATCAAGGACAATATCGGCCGGATGCGTGCCGATGCCACGGACGAACAGATCCATGACGCCGCTGTTCTGGCCGATGTACACAACATGATCGCAACCTTGCCGCAGGGATATGAGACTGTGGTGGCCTCCGATGGATCGCCTTTATCGGGCGGACAGAAACAACGCATTGCGCTGGCGCGGGCGTTTTTTGGGAACCCACGAATGGTTGTGCTGGACGAGCCGAACTCGAACCTTGACGTTGCCGGGGACAAAGCCTTGGCGCGTGCCATTGAACAGGCGCGCGAAAGCAAGATTACCGTGGTCGTCATCACGCAGAAACCGACCCTGCTGAATGTGGTCGACAAGATCATGTTGCTGACCGATGGGCGCGTCGCATTGTTCGGTCAGCGCGAGCAGGTTCTTCAGCAGATCAACGGGCCGCGCAAACGGACCGGAATTGAAGGGCAACAGGGAGGCTGACCATGAATGACCTCGTACCCGTAAGGCACTCTGCCGGTGAACCTGACGTCTGGTATGCGGAAGTTCCGCGCTCGATCAACCGCTTCATTGTCATCGGTATAATCATGCTGGTCGTCTGTTTTGGCGGTTTCGGAGTGTGGTCCTTCAGCGCCCCGCTGGCGGCGGCGGTCATCGCGCAGGGCAGCTTTGTCGCCACCGGACGCAACAAGATTGTCCAGCACCTTGAAGGCGGGATCATCGAAGACATCAAGGTCACCGAAGGGCAATCGGTTCAGGCAGGTCAGGTGCTGATGACGCTGGATCAGACCTCGGCGCAGGCCAATGAGCGCGAGCTGTTCATCCGCAAATTGCGCTTGCAGGCGATGACCGAGCGATTGCTGGCGGAATATGGGGAACGGGATCGTCTGGTCTTTACGCCAGATCTGGTCGAGGCCTCCAAAGACGTGGAAGTCATGGCCATTCTCGACGGTCAAATGCTGAGCTTTGATGTGTCGCGCAAGACCTTGCTGAATGATGTGGCACTTTTGGAACGCAATATGGAGGCTTTGAAGATCCGGGCAAGCGGCTTTGAGGCCCAATTGGACAGCATGGTCACACGTGCCGAGATCTTGCAGGAAGAGTACGAGTCCAAAAACCAGCTTTTCCAGAAAGGGCTGGTTCGAAAGGGCGAATTGAACACGATCCGGCGTGTGCAGGCCGAAGCCGAGGGGCAGCAGGCCCGGTTGCAGGCGGAGGCCGCTGAAATCAATCAGATGCTTCTGAAATACCAGGAACAGATTACGCGCACCCGATCCGCCTATCGCGAGGCTGCACTGGATGAATTGGGCGTGGTCGAGGCCGATCTGGAAAGCGTGCGCGAAAAATCCCGTCAGGCCCGTAATGTCCTGGACCGGGCCGTGGTACGGGCTCCGGTGACCGGGACAGTGGTTCGCCTGCATTATCATACTCCGGGTGGTGTGATCGAAACGGGCGAACCCATTGCCGAAATCCTGCCTGCCGATGCGCCGTTGATTATTGAGGCGCAAATCCCACGCACCGAGATTGATAGTGTGGTAACCGGGCAGACCGCCTCGGTGCGACTGATCGCGCTCAATCAGCGCACAACGCCGGTTTTGTACGGAGAAGTCTTTTATGTCTCTGCCGACGCGCTGCTTGAAGAGGCGGCAGGCGTTCCAAAAGAGGTATATCTGGCGCGTATCTCACTTACCCCAGACGAGCTGCACCGGGTCAGCGGCTTTGTTCCGACCCCCGGCATGCCTGCGGAAATTATGATCCAAACCGAGGAACGAACTTTTGCGGCCTATATCGCCAAACCTGTGTCGGACAGCATGTCGCGCGCGTTTCGCGAGCAATAACCTAGGTGCCTAAGGCCGTTGGTTCATCTACCTCAAGTCGCGTTCTGATCCTTTTGGGAAAAGCGTGAAAGTGAGGGTGTGTACCTTTGACGGCGCAAGACTTGGGATTTCACAAGCTCCACATCCTTGGCGGGTTGGCGGATCGGCTCAACGGTGGTTGCGAAATCACAGGTTCATGAAGCGCCAGATTTCCGCATCTGATGCAAATCAATGCAAAACACATTCGAATCGAGACATGTTTGGCCGGAAGTCATCATAAGGAACACCCGACCATGTTTCGCCTTGCCGCCATGCTGTATTCACTGATCGCCACTGCCATTTCAGGTTCTGCCGTAATCGCTGTGCTGTCTGCGGGATTGGTTTCCGTCAGCGCAATTGTCGGCGCAGCAGTTGCCGGGGCGGTGATCGCTGCTCCGGTGTCTTGGATGGTAGCCCGGCGCTTGTACCGGGGCACCTGATCAGGCGTTCAGGAACGTCCGAACCGCTGCTTCGAATTCACGTGGTTTTTCGGCGTGCAGCCAATGCCCGGCTCCGGGTATTTTGGCGAAACGCGCGCCGGAAAACAGCGAGCGGATTTCAGGGCGGTGTTCCGGCAGGACATAATCCGATGCCGCGCCCGACAGGAACAGGGCGGGGCCATTCCATGTGGCGTCCAACTTGGGGAAGCCCATGATCTTTGGCATCTCGGCTGCAAGAACATCCAGATTAAGCAGCCACCGTTTTCCCTTGATATCCAGCGATTGGGTGAAAAAGCTTTGCAACGCTTTCTCAACACCTTGATCGGCCAATTGCATTTCCGCATCCGACCGGCGGGTGATGCGCGAAAAATCAACAGCCCGCATGGCCTCGATGAACCGGATTTGGCTGTGCGCGTATTGAACCGGCGCGATGTCGGCGACCACCAGCTTGTTCACCAACCCATTGTGCCGCAGGGCCAGGGTCATGGCAGCCTTTCCGCCCATGGAATGTCCAAGAACATCCGCCACGCCGCCGATCTGTTCTATGACTTCGGCGATATCCTGTGCCAGATGGGGATAATCATGGCTCGGGTCCCACATGCTGTAAGCATGGTTGCGCATGTCCACCGCCACAACCTGCCGTTCGTCTGAAAGCCTTTTGGCAATGACGCCCCAATTCCGAGCAGATCCGTAAAGGCCGTGTGCTATTACCAGCGGTGGGCGGGCGGTCGGTTCGCCATGTACAATCGTGTTCAGCATAGCTTGCGTGATACAAGCGCCTACAGCGGATCACCAGCCCCATTGTAGGTCTTTGTGGTGCAGGCTAGATTGCGGCGGCAGGAGAGAGCCAATGCCTCAGGACCCAGACATTCAGACCCGGATCGCCGAGACGGTGGCCTTGCTGCGTGCCAAGCTTGGCGTGCGCGACAAGACGCTAGAGGCATCCATTCGCAAGGCAAAACGACGCCTGCCGCGCCGGGTGTACCGGCAGGCCATGGTGCTTGCCCGGTTCGAGGCGATGGCGTCGCACCCGAAGATGCGGTTGATTCTGGATACTCCCAAGCTCGTCAGGGCGTCGGACGTAGTGCAGGATCATCTGGGAAGCATCAATCTTGCGGATCGCAGGTGGGGCTGGTTCCTTGGATTGCTGGGGGGGCTGGCTTTCAATCTGTTGGCTCTGACAGCGCTGTTGCTTGTTTTTCTGTGGTGGCGCGATTTGATTTGACTTTCAGACGGCTGCCAAGCTGACGCGTGGCCAGATCCCCCTCTATCGAAGCGACTGCTCAAACAACAAAAAAAACGGCGCCTCAAGAGCGCCGTTTTCTTTTCTTTTTCAACGTTTACAGGTTCGGGTATATGGGGAAGCGGTTGCAGAGGTCTGCGACCTGGGCGCGGACGCGGGCTTCGACTT
>NZ_JBQERM010000029.1:0-12412 GCF_056535045.1 Ruegeria sp. O6
CTGGACGCCATCCCGTTCATGTTTG
The DNA here is from genome assembly GCF_056535045.1 of Ruegeria sp. O6. Lineage (NCBI taxonomy): Bacteria > Pseudomonadati > Pseudomonadota > Alphaproteobacteria > Rhodobacterales > Roseobacteraceae > Ruegeria > Ruegeria sp. O6. The sequence continues at coordinate 26 of NZ_JBQERM010000029.1, forward strand.
ATCGTAACACGTTCAATCAGGCCCCGGATAATCTCCAAGGCCCCGGTGCGGATCGACGGATCCGATAGCGCCTGTGCCAGATCTGCGACCTTGGAGCGATAAAGTTCCGACAGATTTGGGTGCAGTCGCACCGGTGAAGGCTTTGGTCCGGAGAGCTTGGCATCCAGATTGGCGATCTGCGCTTCGAGTTCTTCGAGCCGCGTTTGAAGGCCGGGGGTACGAATGCCCTCCGCGATTGCATCATAGAACCCATTCAATTTGCGTACGGTTTTGTCCCGCTCGGATTGTAGACGGGTCCGGGCTTCCTCTACTGTGCCTGCTTCTGCGTTGGCGGCCTCGCTGAAGGATTTGATAAAAGCGGCAACTGCGTCGGGCTGCATCAGGCGACGACGAAGCAAATCCAGAACGGCGTCTTCCAGAACGTTGCGGCGAATGGATTGCTTATGGGAACAAGTACCGAGTTTGCGAGCGGCAGAGCAGGCGAGGTAGTCGCGCCCGACAGTGGCGAGTGGCCCTCCGCAGGTGCCGCAGAATGCAAGACCTGTCAGAAGGTGCTTCTTGCGACGCTTCTCCCAAAACTTGGTTTCCTTGATGGCTTTGACACGGGGATCAGCCTCGATCTCGCCTTGCCGCTGCTTGACCGCCTCCCAAAGTTCATCCCCGACGATCCGCAACTCAGGGACCTTCGCGATGATCCATTTGGACGGATCGTTGAGACGGGAAACACGTCTGCCGGTCTTTGGGTCCTTGATGTAGCGCAGCCGGTTCCAAACCAGGCGGCCGATATAAAGCTCATTGTTGAGAAGGCCCGTCCCACGCACTCGGTGCCCTCGAATGGCGGTGTCACGCCATAACTTGCCACGGGGACCGGGGACACCCTCGGCGTTCAAGCGGCGCGCAATGGCTTTTGGGGAGAGTCCTTCGGTGAAGTCATGTAATACCCGCCGGATAATCTCAGCTTCCGCCGCGTTGATCATTCGTTCTCCCGTGACGGGTTGGCCATCGGACCCAAGACGCCGGACGACGTCATAGCCGTAGCTGTTTCCGCCGCCGGAGCGCCCAAGCTCGACCCTTCCGCGCAGGCCACGCCGCGTTTTGTCGGCCAGGTCTTTTAGGAACAGTTGGTTCATGGTGCCCTTGAGACCTACGCGCAGTTCGCTGATCTCACCTTCGGCCAGTGTCACGATGCCAACACCTGCAAAGTTCAGACGTTTGAAATTCGCGGCGATGTCTGCCTGATCCCGGCTCAACCGGTCCAGCGCTTCCGCCAAAATCAGATCAACCCGTCCTTCCTGAGTGGCATGGAACAGCTCTTGTAGACCGGGGCGCAACATGGAGGCGCCGGAGACCGCACGATCAGAATAGGCGTCAACAACAGTCCAACCTTCCCGCTCAGCACGTTCCCGGCACAGTCGCATTTGGTCATCGATGGATGCGTCTCTCTGCATTTGGCTGGAGAAACGGGCATAGATTGCAACTCGGGTCATCGCCGGACCTTTCTCTTCTGGTTGATCAAAGCCGCGTAGTCGCGGCCCGCTTCAATTGTCTGGGCGTGGATGTAGTGGCGCTCAGCCGTTCGGAAGCTCGCATGAGCCAATATTGGTCGGATCAGCTTCGCGTGTTCCGGAGAGGAGCGCGCCAATGTCGTTGCGGCGGCATCCCGGAAGAAATGCGGTGGGATGCGGCGCCCCGTCAGCTTAAGCGTTTGATCAGCAATTCGGGGACCTAGCGCGTCTTCCTTCAAAGGAGTGCCAGACCGGCCAACCCACAGGACATTGTGATGTTGTTGGCCACGCTCCATAAAAAAAGGACGGGCTTCGTTGACATAACGGCGTAAGAGCGGCTCAACGCTCTGGGAAACATCAGCTTCCCAGGGATGCCCTGACTTGGTGAGATCCCCGGGGAGCGCGACAGTCATAGTATCGGGCCTGATGTGCAGGGATACGCCGATCCGAAGGCCCGCGAAGGCGCGTCGCCGCATCGGCATCAGGGCCAACATCGCTATCATGGTACCATCCCGCAGGCACATCATACGGCGTAGCGGTGTTGGCGCCGCTTCTGCATGACCCGCCGCCAGAATCAGACCTGCACGGAATAGAACCTCGCTGGACAACACACGCCCAAGTTTGCGATCCCGATCACCTCGACCCGCGGCGCGCTTCAATCCCGCTTTCAACTTCCGCTGAGCGGACCAGTCCTGTGTCGGGTCAGCTGCAGAGAGGATACGCAACACGCCTTCAATGAACATCAACCGGGTCATCGGCCGGGTGTGTGGCAGGTTCCGAAGCCAAGCGGAAAGGCGCGGCAGGGTCCCGCGTCGAGCCGGAGGCAGTGTGATCGCCTCCGCATCGCTGGTAATCAGCCATTGCAGCTATCGCGCATAGTGAAGTTCCAGCGTCTTCAACGAGGTCGCGCGCAGATGTGAGAGCGCGCCGCAATCGTCGAGTGGTCCACCTTCCGTCTGAAGGTTGAGCCACATATCCCGGTCTTGCACGGGCCAATCAGACAGAGGCAGAACAAGGCTCATCAGCGACGCCCTTTCTTAGCTTCTATCAGGTCAGCAAAGGCGCGTGTTGCCGAACGTGCCTCAAGACCGGAATACATGCTGATGGTGTGGCTGACCTCCGAATGTCCGAGCAACCGGCGCGCAACCTCGTAGCCGCCGGGATTGGCGTCGAGCCAGTTCATCACCGCGAAATGCCGAAACAGGTGGGCATTCATCTCCAACCCCGTTTCTTTCCGGATCCGTTTGGAGATGCGCGCAGACAGAACGCCGGGATCAACCGAATGCTGACCATCCCTCCGGGGAAACAGCCAAGGCGTTCCCGCAGGGCAGAGCTCCGGGCAGCGAAATTTGAGATGCACGTCGATCATGCGCAATACATCACGCGGAATCTCGAACTCGACAGGTCGCTCATTTTTGGTCTCGCCGTCTTCCAGAACCAGGTAGGCTCGGCCATCACCGGGACGGTGCAGGTGGCGTTCCAGGTGGATGCCAGCCAGGTTTTTCACGCGAACCGGGCAGACCAGCAAGATGGCGATGGCGAGCGCATCTTCGCGTGCCAGTGCCCAGCCATACGGCTTGGACGTGCCGCGTGGTCGCGCGAATATCCGTTCGGGCAGGAGCAGCAGACGCTGCTGATGCCGATCCTCCTGCAACACCCGCAGCCTGCTTCGGTTTTTGGGAGTCATGCCATTCTGAGGTTTGACGGCCAGGCGCGCGGCAAGCCCCGACAGCGCGTCCCGGGTGTCATCGGGTGCATTGAGTATCCGGGCCAAGTTGCGAAGCAGCGCGGCGATCTCGCTGATCATCTTTGTGGTCTGGTTGTTGGTGCGCGATAACATCTGGCGCAAACCCCGTTCAGCCATCACCGGGTTGATCAGGACGTCCAAACCACCAATGTGGCTAATTGGGAGGCCAGAATGAACCAGTTCGGAGGCAAACCGAACCAACTGTCTTTGGTATTGGGACAGGGTCGCGGGTCGGAGTGCCCTGTTCTGACCGTCATCTGCCAAGGGGTCTGGATTGCACAGACGATGTATCAGCTTTGCAAGAGCGGTTTGGAAGGGCGCTGGAAACGCGGTCACCGGAAAAGTGATGACCTTCCGGCGCGATTCCAGAGCCAAAGTGACGTTGGGCCATTGTGAAATACGTCGAACCGCCAGGTTCCAGCCGTTGACCGCAGCCCGATATGCGACATCCGGTGATTTGCTGATCTCGTTATGCGCAAGGGCTTCTCGATAGGCCGTGGCATGCTCTTTGCGCACAATGGCGGGTTTGACGCCCTGCCGGTTCAGAAAATGCACGAAGCGGCAGAGCGCGGGTTGTAATGTCTTGTCGCCGGACGCCAGTACATTCACCCAGAGCGCTTGCCAATCGGGAGACAGATCATCGATCCGGTTGAAGCGCCGTTCCACCAGCCCGAAATGCGCGAGGGCGGCACGCGTATCACTGACCGCGTTTTGCCAACTCTTCGGTGCAAGACCAAGCGCAGCCGGTGTGACTTTGGACAGACGGGGCTGCAACCAGCGGCTATCGCAGGGCACATCCTCTGGCGGCAGCCCAAGGGCTTTGGCCACGCGGCGCAGACCGGAGATCATGTCGCGGCAGCGTCCGTCCGACAGAGATCTCTCGGAGCGCAGTTGGTCGATGACTTCGGCAAACATCGGTGTGTCGGCTTTGACGAAGGCCAATGTCAATGGAACGGGGCTCTGGCTAGTCATCGGGATTGCGTTCCTTTGGACATGTCAGTCTCGGGTGGACGGGTGTGGACAGGGGGTCCGATTCGGGAAAAGCGTAGCACAGAAAGTCCGCAACTTACGGGCAGGCCCTCTTCCCGAAAACCACTTAAATCTTTGACGTAAACGGACATTATTGGTCGCGATTGCCTACCAGCACTGTGCCTGCCGGTAGGCGGCATGTGCTGCCGGATCAATGCGGATGAGGCGTCCGCCGGGGCCGACCCGAATAACCTCAAGCAGGCCTGCTGCAATCGCACGGCGCACTGTCTTCTCGGAGCAATTGTCCAGCTCAGCGACGTCTTTCACCGTCAGAAGCTTGCGGGGTCGGCTCTTCTTGGAAGTGATCTGTGGCATCCTGATGCGCCTCCTTTTGGTCAGAGGCGTTCCGACCCAGTTCCCGTACTGCCTGGGCAGCTAGCAATCGGACCAACTGGTCAATCGCTGTCTCAACCTGCTTGTGCGCGTGGTCGTCAGAAGGGGGAATGGCAGGAACGCGTGTCATGCCATGACCATGACAACGCAGGCGGGCTCCTTCTAAGTGTATTGATTGGCCAATTCCGGCGGGGCCCAACGCTCCTTGTCTTCGCGCTCAAGCCTGTCGCGAAAATCGTCAATATCCACGCGGATCGTCTCACCGCTCAGGATTTGCTCCGGTTCGGTTATGATCTTCACGGCAGCCTGGATAAAGTTTACGAGCGGGCCTTGCCGTTGTCCTCCGGGGCGACCGTCTGAATATGTCGTGTAGGTCAGGGGGCGACCGGCATCTTTCCAGAAATAGCAGCAACTCTCGACGATGTACTGACGGCGTTTGTCGCGCGAGAACCGCTTGTCTCGTGGCGACATCTCTGCAACCGCGCCGGGTGTCTCGATGATGCGTCGAATGTCATCCACCACGTCCTGAGAAAGCGTTTTTGCGGTCTCAAGCTTTTGGAGGAATTGCGGCAAAAGTTCTGCGTCTTCCGGGAGCGACGCGAAATAGGTCGAAAGCGTGCCCAATGCGTTCCGGAGTTCTTGGGGACCAATGGCGTCCCGCTTGGCTTCCCGCAATAGCTTTTTGAGGTATTTTTGACCTCGTTCAATCGCCTGTGAACGACTGACCTCGGTCAGATTGATCGCGATGTCGTCATCGTTGTTGAGGCAGTCACCGAGAATTACGGATAGGTCGCGCACGAGCGTTGTTGGGAGGTCAAACTGTTCGCTCAAGCTCTCGATCATGTCCTCGGAAAGCGCGCCGCGTTCCCCATAGCTTCCGAGTTTCCAGGACATCGAGCATTTGATTCCATCCATATGCGGATAGACCGAATAGTCACCTTCAATATCTGCAACGTCTTGGTTGCCCTTCAGATCGCTGTCCGCGTTAGCGCTCATGTTGTTCTCCGTTTGCCACATTCTAGGGTCTGGCCGCAGGTCCAAAAGCTTACGTGCATCAAGGCAGTACCGATTGCTGAGGAAGCTTGCCGGTTGAAGCAAGTCGACCCCTCCAAAAGTTGCACATAAACAATAGAACAGGAAGGGAACAGCTTGTGCTCCAGCTAATGCTTGATCGTCCAAGGCGGTTTTAACGCTATTTCGGTAGCAGACTGCACACCGCACTGTAGTGGATACATGGCCTGCCGAGTGACCGGTCGCTTTGCAGTTAGAATGGTTCTCAGCCATCAGCGACGTTTCATTTTGCATTCGCCTCCCACGGTGGGAAATCCGGCCCTTTGCGGCCCTTCTCCCCGCTTGCAGTCTCCGCAGTGCGGCGTCGCCGGACCTGCCATTCGCTGCGGCCGCACATTCTCAAGAACGGCAAATGCCGGCAGAGCGGACGAAGCGCAGGTCTGGGAAATTCAAAATTTTTTGGCAGACTTCAGGACGCCTTGGGTTTCCAGAAAATCCATCGTGTATATGCGAATGTGATCAGCGGCAACGACTCAAGTGTTTGTGTTTCGGTTTCCCCGGAAGCTCTTTGGTGAAGAGCCGGTCCACTCCCTGAACGCACGGCGAAAGCTTCTCGGCTCTTTGTATCCCAGCATTTCGGCGATCCGTTCGACCGGAATGTCCGATTTCTGAAGCATTTCGCGCGCCTGCTCCTCGATGAGCATGGAGCGGATTGTCCTGTATGCCGTCCCTTCCGCCCTAAGGGCCCTCTGAAGTGACCTGGGGCCGATCGCAAGATGGGCCGCAACTTTGCTCTCGGAAAGCACACTTGTCGGAAGATGAGCGCGCATGATTTGCAAAACCGCGCCTTCAATGGACTGAACCGGCTCAACCCCCATGAGCGCACCCAGGTCCCCCAATGTAATAGTCTTCCGAGACTGCAAGGGGTGCGGGTTTCGCGTGTCAAGGTCGCAAAGCCGAAGCGCGACGGACGGTGACTGGGCTCCCGTCCTAACAGGTGCGCCGAACAGATCTGCAAGCTTTGACTTGTCGTCACCATTGCCATCGGGAAGTTCAAACCAATCGGGCTGCCAGTCCGTGCCGAGGAAATGCCTGACCACCTTGGAAATAACGAACAGCGCCCCTTCGTCGAGGTGTCGGTGGCCGACGACCGAGAAGCCTTTCGAGTCTCGTCCGACGACAACGTGCGTGTCAGTCTGTCGGATCACGATTTCAGAGCCAGGATGCGTCAGCGACAGCGCGCGTCGCCCGCGGTCAAGCGCAGATCGCAGATCCGGTGCGCCCAGCACGTAGTTCGCATAAGCTCCGTAAGCCAAGTAGTCGAAGGCCCAGCCAACCCTGGCACCCAGATGGCGATCGCTTATCATGCGGGCGACGGACTCCAGAATGACGGCCTCAGCAGCGTAGGAAACAAACCCGGTTCCTTCTGACAGCATCTTACGGTCGAGACCAGCCGTTCGGAGCGCACTCTCGACGACGTGTTTCGGGACGAAGCTGTCAAGAATGTCCACGACGTGCGCCAGTTCGATGATGTTGACCAACTTCTGTCTCATAGCGTCTCTTTGTCACAAAATGACCGGTCGCACTATGATAAAACGCCAGGAAAGCGAAGACTTGAGGGGCGACTCATGAAAGGTAAACAGTTGGCAAACCGCATATTTTTGTTTCTTGCATTCCTGGCCGCGATCGTCTCTGGTCCCGCTCATGCCCAAAACTTCGACACCACAGTGGACCAACTTGCCGACAGCAGGGAAATCCCAGTCACGGTAGACAACTTTATCCGTGCCGCGACAGATATCGAGTTCGGCAAATATGTTGCCCTCGCTGGAGGGGTAAACAAGTTCTACCACTTCCGCGAAATGATGCCCGTCCATGCTCAGACCACCATCAGCGCGAACCGGGACACTCTCTATAGCGCCGCGATCATCAATATCAGCAAGGGCGCGACGGTCACCCTTCCGGATGTCGGCGACCGCTACATGTCGGCGATGGTCATCAACCAGGACCACTACCTGAACAAGGTCTTGCACGGTGGCGGCGCCTATACACTCGATATGGACACGTTTGACACGCCATATGTCGCCGTCTATCTGCGCGTCCTGCTGGATGCGACCGATTCCGCGGACCTGGCCGCCGTGCACGCAATCCAGGACCAGATGTCGATCGACGCTGCCTCGTCCAAACCTTTCATCGTCCCGCCCTATGATGAAGAGGGCTATTTAGGGCTCGTAAGGGCCGCCGTCGGTGTCGGCGCCTACCTTCCGGACAGTTTCCACATGTTCGGCAAGAAGGAGGATGTCGATCCAGTGCGGCATTTCATTGGGACGGCCGGTGGCTGGGGTGGGTTGCCCGAGGATGAGGCACTTTATCTCGGAATCTCGCCGAACCTGCCGGTCGGGAAATACAAGATCGAAGTGCCGGCCGACGTGCCCGTCAAGGATTTCTGGTCGGTCAGCCTCTATGATGCAAACCGTTATTTCGCGCCGAACGCGATGGACGCCTATGTCATCAACTCCGTCAGCGGGACGTACAATGAGGACGGCTCGATGACCGTGCATCTGGGCGGCTGCGAGGACGGGCGCGTGAATTGCCTGCCGCTTGTCGAGGGGTGGCAATACACCGTGCGGCTCTATCGTGCAGCGCCGGAAGTGCTGGATGGAAGCTGGGTCTTCCCGGGTGTCGAGCCCGCGAACTGACAGAAAGGACAGAAAATGAAACACCTTCTCCTTGCCGCTGCCCTCTACGCACCCGCACCAGTTCTCGCCGAAGATATCACGATCCGGAACCTCATGCGCGCCGAGAGCGATACGATGTTCCGGCTCACTATGAAGAACAACGGAACAGGTGTCGGCGAGATCGCCCATGAGCGCGAGGTAACCTCCGCCGACAAGCCGCAGCCGGTCATCCGGCCCAACCAGGACACCTTGTATTCGTCCGCCCTCATCGATCTGTCCCAGCCGGTGACGGTGACGCTGCCGGAGGGCGACGGACGGTTCCAGTCGGTGCTGGTGATCAGCCAGGACCACTACAACTTTGCCTATGCCGAACCCGGTGCATACGAGCTGACCGAGGACGAGGTCGGGACCCGCTTCGCGATGCTCCTGTTCCGCACCTTCATCGACGCGGGCGATCCCGACGATACGGCGCGCGCCCATGCGGTGCAGGACGGAATTCGCCTCGAAGGCGGCGGAACCGGCCCCTTCGAGGCTCCGAACTGGGATCTTGACACCCTTGCCGCTGCGCGGAAGGCGGTCAGTGACCTCGCCGCTGCCGTCGGCCTTGATGCCAGCATCGCCTTTGGCCGCCGCGACGAGGTGGACCCGCTGGGCCATCTGATCGGAATGGCGGGCTGGGCGGGGCAGCCGGCCAGGACGGCCAGCGCCTTTGTCGACGCCGTCGATAGGAATGACGGCGCGACCCCCCATGCCGTGACGCTGCAAGACGTGCCGGTGGACGCGTTCTGGTCGATCACCGTCTACGACGCTGACGGCTTCCTCGCGCCAAACGATTTGGGGCGGAACAGCTATAACAACACCTCGGCCACCCCGAATAAGGATGGTTCCTTCACCATCCATTTCGGTGGCTGCGAGGATGGCCGGATCAACTGCATCCCTCTTACGCCGGGCTGGAACTACACGGTCCGGCTATACCAGCCACGCGCCGAAATCCTCGATGGCAGCTGGACCTTCCCGGATGTCCTGCCCCTAAACTGATGACGCGACGGCCCGCGCACCGCGTGGGCCGATCGACGAGAGGAAGGAGCCTTCGATGTTGAAAAAGCCACCTGTCCAAACGGCCAGTTGCGCCGTCTTCCTGGCGTTTTCCTTGGCGAACGGTGCATTAGCCGAGGATAAGCCGCGCCTCATCCTCCAGATCACTGTGGATCAGCTGCGGGGCGACCTGCCTTTCCGCCACTACGACCAATTTGGCTCGGGCGGATTCCGCTATCTGATGGATCAGGGCGTCTACTACGACAACGCCCACCACGCCCACGCCAATACTGAAACTGTCGTCGGCCATACCACGCTGGCCACCGGCGCGCATCCGTCGGCCCATGGCATGGTAGGCAACCTCTGGTACGACCGCGCCACGGGGCGCACTATCTACAATGTCGAGGACGCCGACTATCCACTCCTCACTCGGGGCGCGGACGTGAACCCCGACACCGAGGTCGACCCCACCCAGCTTGCCGCCAGTTCCGATGGCCGTTCGCCCCGCGCCATCCTGACCACCACCTTTTCCGACGAGCTGTCCATCGCCACCCAGGGCCGCGCCAAGGTCTTTGGCGTCTCGGTCAAGGATCGTGGTGCCGTCTCGATGGCGGGCCACACCGGCAAGGCGTTCTGGTTCTCCAAATCCGCCGGGGAATTCGTCACCTCCAGCTATTATTACGACAGCTACCCGGATTGGGTGACCGATTGGAACGCTAAGGATTTCCTGCAAAACTATCTCGGCACCTCGTGGCAGCTGACCCATCCCATCGATAGCTATCTTTTTGGCGATCGCGACGATCAGGATTGGGAAACCGATCTTGCCGGGTTCGGGCGCACCTTCCCGCACCCCTATTCGACCGTCGATCCGCTTTCGTGGAAGAACGATCCCTATTTCCCCACGCTGCTCACCTTCAGCCCTGCCGGGGACGAGATGACCGCCGATTTCGCCAAGACCCTGATCACAGCCGAGGGCCTGGGGCAGGATGATGTCACCGATTACCTCTCCGTCAGCTTCTCGGCGACCGATTACATTGGCCACGGCTTCGGCCCCTCCAGCCTCGAGGCCGAGGAAAACCTGCTCCGGCTCGACCGCACCCTGACCGATCTCTTCGCCTTTATCGACGCCGAGATCGGGCTCGAGAACACCCTGATCGCGCTGTCCGCCGATCACGGCACGCCCGAGGCGCCGGGATACCTGGCCGAGCTGGGAGAGATGGGCGGCTACGTCAACCCCGAGCACTGGGCGACCCAGCCCGCCGCCGATCGCATCCGCGCGCGCTTTGGCCTTAGCGATCCGCTGATAGCCGGCTATGACCACCCCTACCTCACCCTCTCGGAAGAGGTGCACAGTCGCGACGACATCGACCTTGTCGCGCTGGAAACCGCCATCGCCGAAGAACTGTCGACCTTCGAAGGTATCGCCTTCGCTGTGCCTTCGTCCCGCATTCGTACGGGCGCCCTGCCCGACAATGCGCTGATGCGCGCCGTGGCCAACAACTACAACCCCGACCGCTCGGGCGACATCTATCTGGTGGCCAGCCCCGGCTGGTTCATCAACGATTTCGACGGTCTCTCGGTCACAGTCACCCACGGCTCGCCCTGGCGTTATGACACCCACGTGCCCATAGCTTTTGCCGGTTTCAGCCTCGCGCCACAGCGGGTCTCGCGTCGAGTGCATACAGTCGATCTGGCGCTGACGCTTGCCGCGGTCGCAGATACGCGCCCACCCGACGGCGGCGCAGGAGAAGTGTTGGGGGAAGTCGTCGGGTACTAGGCGCCTCGCGGTAATGCAAAGCGGAGACAGTAACTGGGTCGGATTGAACGGCATCTGTGGGTGGCTCCTGCATTGCAAGAGTTTTTTAGCGATTTTCGCGGTCGTTTCGTCAGTACTGTCGTCTGTCCGGCCTGTTTGTGTTTTGGCATTGCCTCCACTGGCCCTGATGAATTCCGCGAGCGAGGTTCCAATCGGCTTATCGACCTCAGAGGGCCGCTGCCATTCCCGGAGTGTCCTTGCTCTTGGTTGACTTACTTCCGCATCATCACTTTAACGTCTTGCATCTCGTGGGCAGTCTGCGCGGTCAGAACGCTGGCTGCCGGTATTCCTGTTTCTTTGTCAGCATTGCCCAGATTGAACGCGCTGCCTTGTTTGCCATCGCGATTGTTGCCAGCCGAAACGGTTTGTCGGCAATGATCTTGGCTGTCCAGAGATCGACTTTCTCTGGCGACCGTTTTGCCATGACCGCGCGCGATGTCATACCCACAACCAGCAGCTTTCGAATGTAGCGATCCCCTTGCTTGGTGATCTTGCCCAGTTTCTCTTTGCCGCCGCTCGACTTGTTGAGCGGGGTGAGGCCCAGCCAGGCGGCCAGATCTCGTCCTGTTCGGAACTGATGCGCATCGCCGATAGTGGCGACAATCGCTGAAGCCGTGATCGGCCCGATCCCCGGCATGCGCATCAACCTGCGCGCATCTGCGTTCAACAGGGCATGTTGCTCGATCATCTTGGAGTATCCGTCGATGCGCTCGTTCAGGCCGATGAACTGATAGCACTGAATGCCGAGCATGCCGGTCGCGATCTCCGGCATGTCCGGGTGATCCCCAGCCAAGTGACGCTTCGCAAAAGCCGTCACCGCTTCGATCCCAATGGGCAGAATATGGCCGAACTCGCGCAGCAGGCTGCGGATCATATTGGCCAGCTGGGTGCGGCTGCCGGACGGCCAGGTCGCGCGTGCGATGGATCGAGAGGATAGCTTGCTGGTCCTCCGTCTTGATCTCGACGAAGCGCATGGTCGGGCGTCGAACTGCCTCGCATATTGCTTCCGCATCAACCGCGTCGTTCTTGCCTCGCTTCACATACGGTTTGACGTAACCAGCGGGCATGAGCTTCACATCATGGCCGAGCGTGCGCAGCTGACGGCCCCAATGATGGGATGAACCGCAGGCTTCCATGCCTACGACGCAGGGCGGAAGCGTCTCAAAAAAGGCCAGTAGCTTCGCGCGCTTGATCGGCTTGTTGAAAATAACCCGGCCGCTCTCAGAAATGCCGTGC
>NZ_JBQERM010000030.1:0-8369 GCF_056535045.1 Ruegeria sp. O6
CCCATACGGCAAAAGATCATCACTGGATATTCCAAGCTTCGCGCCGATCTCCTGGATCGGCTTCTTATTCGCTTCACGCGCAATTTCGATGTCGGATTTATAGCTCATTGGGTTTGGTCTCCCTGCGTGAGATAGTCTGGATTGGTCCGGCCAGAGCGACAAAACGCAGGGCCAGATTCGGGCAAAATTTTCTTTAAGGTAAATAAATATTCCCAAGGGTCAATACGTGAGTTTAAATACCCAAGGGATGTTCCCATACATCAAGTTAAGATTCGGGGGTTGCGACCAGGATCAGGCGTATCTTTTTCGACCTGCGCTGAGACCCAGCAACCAATCCTCGACGATGCGCTGTTCCGGGAAAGCTTTTTGAAGCGGCCTTTTCAGCAGGTAGTATCCGGATTGCGTTCGCACCGAAGCGTTCTGGACCGGCCTGACCAACGCGCCGCTCTCAAGCAAGGGGTCAACAAGATGGGCCCAGCCCAATGCAATTCCCAAACCATCGACGGCAGCCTGAACCGACAGTGGATAGGTGTTGAAAGCCACAGCTTGTTCCATCGCTGAGGTGGAAACACCGTTACCGCTGAACCATGTACGCCATGTCATCCACTCCGCATGGCTGCTGGTGACTTCAATAAGGTCCAGTTCCGGCAGCGCGGAAAGAACTGCCGCATTGGGGTTGCTTCTGAGGTACTCGGGGCTACAAACCGGAAACACTGTTTCTCCGAACAGAAGCTTTGCTTCGTATCCCGGCCACTCGCCATCTCCACGCAGTATTGTCAGGTCCATGGAATCCGAAAGGCATTCTGCGTCACTGTCCGAAGACACCAGCGAAATACGGATACGACCGTTGGATTTGTTGAACTTGTGCAGTTGTGGCATCAACCACAAAGACGCGACAGAGTTCGTCGCGGAAATCGACACCTTGTTGGCCTGATGTTTGGCCAGCATCTCACGGCTGACGTCCCGCATCTGATCCAGAGACTTCTCGACAGTTGCCAACAGAATGGCACCTTGTTGCGTCAGTGACACCGAACGGTGACCTCGCACAAACAATGGCACATCATAATGCTGCTCCAGCAGGCGCACTTTGCGGCTGATCGCGGTTTCCGAGATGTTCAGCACCTTACTGGCCTGCACAAAGCTTTGCGCTTTTGCCGCGGCTTCAAACGCCAACAAATAATCAAGCGGAGGAAGGACTTTCCCTGTGACTGATGTTTTCTTTGGCATTTACAGGATCTTTCCCGATCTGGACGCGGCCACACGCAAAAACATTCATGGTCACCCGTTGCCGTCTGAACGGGCAACCGACTGTTAACATAGTAAAAAGTTGAGTTTGCCTCAAGATTTTATGGTCAACGCCCCTCAAATTTCTTTTCTGCATTATGAGCGATTCTAGGCAAAATGCACAAATTCGCGGGCCGGAAGAGCCCCTTTGACAAAAAACGAACCTCACTCAGGGAGCGAACATGAAACTTACAAACCTCCTTTCCGCAGCAACCTTGGCGGCAGTAGCGGGAACCGGGGCGATTGCCGAAGACAGCAGCGACCCGATTGTCATTCCAATTCACAACTGGTCCAGCCAGATCGTGATGTCCAACGTCGTCGGTCTGATCTTCGAAGAGATGGGCAACAACGTCGAATATGTCACCACCGACAGCCAGGCGGTTTATGAATCGGTCCGCTTGGGCGACGTCGCGCTTGAGATGGAAGTCTGGGAAGGCGCGTTTGGCGCATCCTACCGGGCCGCGCTGGAAAAGGGCGGTTTGCATGACGCGGGCGATCATGATGCCGTCACGCGCGAAGATTGGTGGTACCCGATGTGGACCAAGGAATCCTGCCCGGGCCTGCCTGATTGGAATGCACTGAACGACTGCGCGCACCTGTTTGCCACGGCCGAGACCGGGGATAAGGGTCGGTATCTTGATGGTCCGGTAGACTGGTTGAAACATGGTAAGGAACGCGCCGAAGCGCTTGATCTGAACTTCACCGTGATCAATGCGGGTTCCGCCGCAGCGTTGTGGGCCGAGATTGGTGCCGCCGAGGCCGACAAGACCCCGGTTCTTGTATTCAACTGGACGCCAAACTTTGCCGAAGCCGTCTGGCCCGGTGAGTTTGTGGAGTTCCCTGCATGGGAAGACGGCTGCGACAAGGATCCTGCCAAGGGTCCGAACCCGGACGCGCTGTATGATTGTGGCAACCCGGCAAGTGGATATCTGAAAAAGGCGGCTTGGGATGGCATGAAAGACAAGTGGCCAGCCGCGTATTGCGCCCTGACCCAGATTTCTTTCACCAACCCTCAGATCGCGGAAATGGCAAAGCTGGTCGACACTGATGAGCTTGAGCCGGAAGAAGCGGCAGAGGAATGGCTGGACGCCAACCGTGCCGTTGTTGACCCCTGGATCAATGCCTGCAGTTGATAACGGCTACGTATAATGAATCTGGCGCGGCCTTGATCGTTTTGTGATCCAGGGCCGCGCTCAACAAGAAAGAAAAGCAGCCATGCCCGCCATCGCGCCTGTCATATCAGCCAAGAATGTCTGGAAACTGTTTGGACCCTCGCCCGAGAGCTATCTGAAGTCCATGCCGGCAGGCCGCAGTTTCGACGAGATCCGTGAGGATGGGTATATCGCCGGGGTCAAGGATGTCTCGATCGAGGTTGGCCGTGGCGAGATGCTTGTCATCATGGGGTTGTCAGGATCGGGCAAATCCACGCTGGTGCGGTGCTTTTCGCGTCTGCACAACATCACCGGAGGCACGATCGAAGTAGACGGTCAGGACATCATGAAACTCAGCGAGCGCGATCTGATCGAATTGCGCCGCAACAAGATGGGGATGGTGTTTCAGTCTTTCGGGTTGCTGCCGCACCGCACGGTTCTGGACAATGTCGCCTTCCCGCTGGAAATGCGTGGGCAGGATCGCCACGACCGGCGCGAACGCGCTTTGGAGGTCATCAAGCTGGTGGGCCTTGAAGGACGGGAAGAATACTTCCCACGGGAATTGAGCGGTGGCCAGCAACAACGGGTCGGTATCGCCCGGTCGCTGGCTATCGAACCGGATATCTGGTTTCTGGATGAACCCTTCTCGGCGCTTGATCCGCTGATCCGCCGTGAAATGCAGGATGAATTCCTGCGCCTGCAAGAGATGCTGGGCAAAACCATCGTCTTCATCACCCATGATTTCGACGAGGCGCTGCGTCTGGCTGACCGGATTGCTATAATGCGCAACGGTGCGGTCGAACAATGCGATACTCCGGATCAGATCGTGATGAACCCGGCGACCGAATATGTGGCGAAATTCACCGAGGATATCGACAAGGCCCGCGTGGTGCATGCGAAAGGGCTGGCAAAACCGGTGAACGGCCATACCCTTGAAGGCGCGCCGATCAATGGCGGATCAACCATTCATGAACTGGCCCGGGTTCTGGTCAATGACAAGCGTATCCTGCTGCCGGTTGCGGATGAAACTGGCGTTGTCACCGGTGTTCTGGATCGCGATGCCGCGTTGAACGTTCTGCTCGGAGCCGAATGATGGCGACACTGTCCACCGAATTACCGGACACGGCAGACGGTGCGTGGGGGCGCACCAGAGTCCTTACCGCACTTCTGATCACCGCCTTTGCGCTGATCCTTGCCAAGGCGGTCGGAATTCTCCCTGAATGGTTGAACCGCATTCCCGAGGCAGCAATCCCGCCGACGGCGCAGGTGCTGGATGCGATCTTCAATTTCATCCAAAACGACCTTGGTCTGATCTACGTGACCCGCTTTATCGCCGAAGGCCCGTTGGAATTCCTGTTGGATATGTCGGCCAACCTGCTCGAAGGCAAGCGCCGCTGGCCTTATCTGGGCCCAATCCCGTGGTCAGCAATCGCTGCTGTCGCTGCTGTTGTGGGCTATGCCGTGGGGGGGTGGCGGCTGGCGGCTCTGGGTGCGGGTACGTTCATCTGGACCGCTGCAATCGGCCAGTGGAACATCGCCATGCAGACCATGTCTGTCATTGTAGTGGCGGCACCGCTGGCGTTTGTGCTGGGCCTGGTGCTGGGCATCGCCGCCTGGAAGTATGGCCGGTTCGAGCGGGTGCTGAAACCCATCCTGTCCGTTCTGCAAACCCTGCCATTCTTTACTTATCTCTTGCCAGCGGTGATCTTTTTCAAAGTCGGACCAACCGCGGGGGCCGTGGCAACAATCACCTTTGCCATCCCGCCGATGATCCTGATGACCACACTGGGTCTGAAGAAAGTCAGCCCCGAAGTGATCGAAGCCGGCCAGATGTCTGGATGTACACGCTGGCAAATGCTGCGGCATGTATACGTCCCAGCCGCCCGCACCGAAGTGCTGGTAGGTGTCAATCAGGTGATCATGCTGTGTCTGGCAATGGTGGTTCTCACCGCCTTTATCGGCATGCCAGGCCTTGGAGCCAAGTTGCTTGCAATGATGGGCAGCTTCAAACTTGGCCGTTCGTTTGAAATCGGCGTGACCATCGTTCTTCTGGCGGTCATGCTTGACCGGATGTCGAAGGCCTGGGTCGTCAAGCAGCCCATTCATTTCGAACGCGGAACGCCATGGTGGAAACGGCACCGGAATCCGCTAATCGCAGTGGGTCTGTTCGTCGGGTTCACCCTGCTGTCGCAAGTGTTTCCGATCCTGGCTGAAGTTGGTCGCAAGCAGCATCTGAGCCAGGGAAAGGAAATCGACGATGTGATCAAGTCGGTTCTGGCCTTCGATGTGATCAAAGGGACAACCGAATGGCTGCGCTGGTTCCTGAACGTCAAAGTTCTGATCCCGTTTCGTGATACTTTGCTTGCCATTCCGACACCTGCGTTCATCCTACTGGTTGTCTCCTTTGCCTATTGGGTCGGAGGCCGCAAACCCGGTATCTATGCTGCGGTGTTTTTTACAATTGTCGCGTTTTCCGGCTGGTGGGATCGCTCGGTCATCACGCTCTATACAGTGATTTCAGCGGTTGTGTTGGCAACTCTGATCGGTATCCCCTTGGGCGTTGTCGCAGCTCGGTCCAAACGCTGGTCCAAGAGTATCCTGCTGGCCTGCGACACTGCGCAAACCTTCCCTAGCTTCATCTATCTGATCCCCGCGATCATGCTGTTCGGCGTCAATGACGTGGCGGTCGTGTTTTCCATCCTGATCTTCGCCGCCGTGCCGCTGATCCGCTATACCATCATCGGTCTGGGAAGCGTGCCGCCGGAAATGACCGAAGCCGCGGATATGTCTGGTTCGACGCGCAGACAAAAACTGATGTCAGTACAGTTTCCACTGGCGCTGCCGACCATGGCCGTCGGGTTCAATCAGGCCATCATGTTCGCGTTCTTCATGGTCATTATCGCCGCGTTCATCGGCACGCAGGATCTGGGGCAGGAATTGCAGCGAACCCTGGCAGGCACCGAATTGGGCAAGAATTTTGTACTGGGTCTGAACGTGTCTCTGATGGCGTTGACCTTTGATATGGCAATCAGCAGTTGGGCCGAAAAGCGCAAGCGCGCTTTGGGGCTGGATTAACCGGAGTTGTTCAGATGAACGTCAAACCCTTGTTTGAGGTACCGTTCGAACGCAGCGGGGTGCTGGCTCCTGGTCTGCCCATCCTGCCGCATGGCACAGAACGCCATCCGGTTCCCGCAATGGGATCGCGCGCCGTTCCGGTGTCCAAAGGGGACACGATCACATTGCTGGATCGCGATGGAATGCAGCCCGCTGAGATGGTATTTTTTGCCCCCGACCGAAGCTCGGACGCGGCGATGCTCGGCGCGCGGGGACACGGGTGTCCCGACGGGGTGATCGCAACGCTGGCAAACGGTTCCGCTTCGGGCCGGAAGGTTCTGCGCGCGCTCGAGGCTGCGGGGTTTGACATCGGGCAGGGCGACGCAATCCGCGCTTTTGTCGAAGGCTCGCGCCCCGGCGACATGGTGCATTTCGTGGCGGAAAGCGATGGTCTTCTGATCGTCGCCGCACCCGGCGAGGCGATGCGCCCGGAAAACAACAACCCTCCAACGGATATCATCCTCTATATTCAGCGTTCCGCGCCGGGTCTGGAAAAGCCGGGTGTTGGCGCGCCTGAGCCGTTGGCCGACCCTCTCAGGGACATCAACATTCAACCGGGAAACGCCATATCTTATGAGGTCAAAGCTGGAGAATTCATCCAGATCTTGGATATTCGCGGCCGCGAATGCTCGGATTTTCAGGCCTTCAGCCGCCGGGCGCTGGATCAGGGGATCGAGCGCGAAATCGATCCGACGACGACCCGCAGCCTGATGGGCAGCCTGTATCCGCAACCGGGGATATTTTCGAAATACTGGTCCGTCGATCAGGAACCCTTGATCGAAATCGTGCAGGACACTTGCGGTCGTCATGACACGTTTGGCCTTGCTTGTACGGCGCGGTACTACGAAGACCTTGGCTATCCCGGCCACGTAAACTGTTCGGACAATATTAACAAAGATCTGGACCAGTATGGCATCAAGCCGCGCGGCGGCTGGCCTGCGATCAACTTCTTTTTCAACACGATGCTGGATGACGCCAATGCCATTGGCATGGACGATCCCTGGTCGCGACCGGGTGACTTCGTGTTGCTGCGCGCGCTGACCGATCTGGTCTGCATCAGCACGGCATGTCCCTGCGACATCGATCCGGCAAACGGGTGGAACCCGACCGATATTCAGGTGCGAACGTACAAAGCGACCGAGGATTTTCAACGATCCTACGGCTATAGAAAATCTGCGGAGGCGGATGTGGAAGAAACCAAGAAAACTGCTTTTCACGACTGCTTTGCGCGGCATACCCGTGATTTCGTCGAGTATAACGGCTATTGGCTGCCGAACACGATGACCAATCATGGTGCGATTTCTGAATACTGGGCCTGTCGGGACAAGGTTGCCGTCATGGACCTGAGTCCTTTGCGTAAATACGAGGTTGTCGGACCCGATGCAGAAGAGCTGATGCAGCTATGCGTGACCCGCAACATGAAAAAGCTAAGCGTCGGTCAGGTCGTCTATACCGCAATGTGTTATGAGCACGGCGGGATGATTGACGATGGCACCGTCTATCGTCTGGGTGAGACGAACTTCCGCTGGATCGGCGGGAATGACACCAGTGGATTGTGGCTTCAGGAACAAGCGCAAAAACGCAACTTGAATGTCTGGGTTCGCAATTCGACGGATCAGCTGCACAACATCGCGGTTCAAGGGCGGCACAGTCGCGACATTCTCTCCAGAATTTTCTGGACACCCCCACAGCAACCAACGATTGACGAACTTCCATGGTTCAGACTGACCGTTGCACGGGTCGGAGATGTGCGCGGAACATCTGTCGTGATCTCCCGAACAGGGTATTCCGGTGAGCTTGGATATGAAATCTTCTGCCATCCCAAAGATGCAGTGGAAATCTTCGACCGAGTCTGGGAGGCTGGTCAGGATTATGGGATCACGCCGCTGGGCCTTGGGGCACTTGATATGCTGCGGATCGAAGGGGGCCTGATCTTTGCCGGGTCAGAATTCGACGACCAGACGGACCCGTTTGAAGCCGGCATCGGTTTTACCGTGCCGCTGAAATCAAAAACCGACGATTTCATCGGGCGGGCAGCAATCGAAGAACGCAAGGCGCACCCCCACCGAAGGCTGGTTGGTTTTGAAATCGAAGGCGGCGTCGTCCCGTCACCCGGCGACTGCGTCCGCGTCGGAAAGGCGCAGGTTGGAGCGATTACCAGCGCAATGAAATCACCCGTTTTAGGGAAAGTCATCGCTTTGGGTCGGATTTCAGTTACCCACGCGACAATTGGGGCAGACATCGAAATTGGGCAATTGGACGGCCAACAAAAACGGCTGAAAGCCAGGATCGTTCCATTCCCTCATTTTGATCCGACAAAGGAACGTGTGAAAGGGATATACTCAGAAACCATGGTTTCGGACGCAGCAGAGTAGTTGACCAAGAGGGCCGGGCTTGTGATTTGGCCGGGCACCGTAAAGGGTTCTGTTGCAAACTTTTGACTATTGACGCGCTCGAATGCAGACGGTGAACGGTCGCCGGTGTATTCACTCGAGAACCAGTCCATGATTTATTTCAAAGGTGCGCAGTATCCGAAACGGTGTTGTCACGTTAACGTCCGGTCGACGAGGGAATGCTGATGGTCGGGATTCAAGCGGCTCGAGTGGCAGCATTCAAGGCTTCGAATGCCTCGAGGCGGTGATAACGGATTGTTTGTGCGGAGCGACGACGTGCCGGGACGCGGAAGCAATTTCTGCCGGCTGATGGGTGGTTACGAACCGCTGCAAACCTCCTCGAGATCGGTATCCTGGCATCGTCCGTTCTCGCTTTCGGAATGGGAGGGGGCTGTTTTCAGCTCGATTGTTGAGGCCCTTGTGCGAC
>NZ_JBQERM010000031.1:0-7877 GCF_056535045.1 Ruegeria sp. O6
TCTGTTTCCCGGATTTCATTCTCATCTCCACTCTCTGATGGTTACGATGAGCCTGAAATCCTCCGCTACGCAATCAACCTAGTCTGTTCCATGGGTGCTGATGGCGGACACCGTCCGCCGTGGTATCACAAGAACATCATGTCCGAACTAATGGGCAACATTTACGGCCAGTATGACGCCAAACCGCAGGGCTTTATCCCCGGCGGCGTCAGCCTGCACAATATGATGTTGCCGCACGGGCCAGACCGCGACGCGTTCGAGGGTGCCTCGAACTCGAACCTTGGGCCTGAAAAGCTGGACAACACCATGTCCTTCATGTTCGAGACCCGCTTCCCGCAGCACCTGACAGCCTTCGCCGCGAACGAAGCCCCGCTGCAGGACAATTACATCGACTGCTGGGACAGCGTTGAGAAGAAGTTCGACGGGACGCCAGGTAAGAAATGATGGGTCTTAAGTTATATACCTATTGGAGATCGACCACATCCTATCGGGTGCGTATTGCATTAAACCTGAAGGGTGTGCCGTTCGAAAGCTGCCCGGTCAATCTGGTGAAAGGCGAGCAAAGAAGCGCAGCCTATCAAGCGATGAACCCCGGCAAGGGCGTCCCTGTGTTAGAGCTTGAGGATGGCACCAAGTTGACCCAATCTCTGGCTATCCTTGATTATCTTGACCGCGCCTATCCCGACCCGGCGCTTCTGCCGGACGACCCGATTGCGCGGGCCAAGGTGATGGCGGCGGCGCATGTGATTGCGCTGGACATCCATCCGGTGAACAACCTGCGCGTTGTTCAACATTTGGACGGGATGGGGCACAGCAAAGCGGAAAGTGTGGACTGGATGGTCCACTGGATGAACGAAGGTCTGACCGCGTTTCAGGCTATGCTGCCCCAAGGCACCCGCTTTGCCTTTGGCGACATGCCATCGCTTGCGGATATCTGCCTTGTATCGCAGCTTTACAACGGGCATCGCTGGGGTGTGGACATGACGCCCTTTGCGCGTCTGACCGAAATCGAAGAAACCTGTCTGGCCCTGTCCGCCTTCGCCGATGCGCGACCCGAGGTACAGCCGGATGCCGAGTGAGGATCACATGAGCCAACTGAAAAAGTCATGGGTGGACAGCGCGAACTCTGCCGAGACCCCCTTTCCCCTGAACAACCTGCCTTATGGTGTGTTTTCGACCTCAGACAGCGCACCGCGCTGTGGCGTGGCCATCGGGGATATGATCCTTGATATGCACGCTGCCGAAGAAGCTGGCCTGATCGAGATTGGTGATGAACCCGTTTTCGACGTGCCCTTCTGGAATGAATTGATGGAGCAGGGATCGGACGCATGGGCCGCCCTGCGCGCCCGTCTGGAACAGCTGCTGGGCGAGGCTTCGACCGAACGTGACACTGTTGAGCCTCTGTTGGTCGCCCAAGCCGATGCCGAGCTGCACATGCCGTTCCTTGTGTCCGAATACACCGACTTTTATGCCGGTCGTCAGCACGCCGCGAACATGGGCGCGATCCTGCGCGGCTCGCCCGAACTGCCGGCCAACTGGCTGCACATTCCGATCGGTTATAATGGTCGCGCGTCCTCGGTTGTGATCTCGGGTACGCCGATTCACCGCCCGAACGGTCAGCGCAAAGCGCCCGACGCCGAGATGCCCAGCTTTGGCCCCTCGATGCGTTTGGATATCGAGCTGGAAATGGGCGCCATTGTTGGCAAGCCGTCCGAGTTTGGCCAGCCGATCACCGTGGATGAAGCCGACGACATGATCTTCGGCTATGTGCTGCTGAACGACTGGTCCGCGCGTGACATCCAAGGCTGGGAATACCAGCCGCTTGGACCGTTTCAGGGCAAGGCGTTTGGCACCTCGATCAGCCCCTGGATCGTGACCGCCGCCGCGTTGGAAACGTTCCGTGCGCCAACGCCCGAACGCGAGAAAAAGCTTCTGCCCTACCTCGACGGCTCAAAGGACGGCCTTTACGACATTGAGCTTCAGGTGCTGATGCAGCCTGATGGAGCCGAGAAGGCGAGCGTCGTTGGCGAAACCAACTACTCCCGCATGTATTACTCGGCCGCCGAACAGCTCTGCCACCACGCCATCGGCGGCTGTGCGATGAATGTGGGCGACCTTCTGGGGTCTGGCACGATCTCAGGCCCAACCAAGACGGAATACGGTTCTCTGATGGAGATGAGCTGGGCTGGTCGCGAGCCCTTCACGCTCGATACCGGCGAAACCCGGACTTTCATCGAAGACGGAGACACCCTGACCCTGCGCGGTTCGGCCAAGGGCGAAGGCTTCCAGATCGGCTTTGGCGATTGCGTCGGGCAAATCCTGCCCGCCGTTAACTGGCCCAGGTAAGTGGCGAGCAGGGCAACATCGGTTGTTCCGCACCCGCCGTTTGAAAACCTGTGATCCTGCTCGATCATGTTGTTCAAAAAAGCCATTCCGGTGTATCTGGAATGGCTTTTTTGGTGCAATCAGACCGTATGATCCA
This sequence comes from Ruegeria sp. O6, assembly GCF_056535045.1. Taxonomy (NCBI): domain Bacteria; kingdom Pseudomonadati; phylum Pseudomonadota; class Alphaproteobacteria; order Rhodobacterales; family Roseobacteraceae; genus Ruegeria; species Ruegeria sp. O6. The sequence goes on from NZ_JBQERM010000031.1 coordinate 2,483, forward strand.
CGATCTGCAAGTGCTGGGCCAGTCGGTCGATCTCGGCCATCCAGCCTTGTACCAGTTTTGGGTCGCTTGGGGCTGCGTGAACGCCTGCCGGGATGGCGCGGTTCATAACGGCCTCGACGGCAAGTGAAACCGGGATCGATACCAGACGCGCCATTGCTGTGCCGCGCTCATCGCCCCAGGCGTCCATGACATAGGTCTTGTGCCATACAGGAACGCCGTCTTTCTCGGCTTTCAGTCCAACACACAGCACAACGCGGTCGGGCTCACCTTCGTCATAGGCGTTTTCGCTCCAGAACTGGTCAGACATCTCTTTCAGACGCGCATCCCCTTCCGGACCCGACAGGGTTTCGATTTCACGGAACACATCCGACCACGCATCCGCCCAACCGTTCAGGCGCAGGGTGCCGCGGACGAATTCTCTGACTGGCCAGTGATCCTCGAACTGGTACTGCGCCTTGAACGGGATCGAGTCGCGGTTGGGATAGACCTCGAAACTTTCCGGCGTTGGCAGCGGCGCGATATAGCTGCTGATCGCATCCCACGGACGGGCAACGTCCAGCGGGGCATAGTCGCGGATCGACTTCGACGGCGACCGCAGCGCCTTGAGCACACCCAACGGCGACCAGCTGAACTTGTAGCGGAACGGGTTCGGGATCTTGGGAATGCCACCGCAATACGAAATAAAGCTCAGGTGGTTTTGCGGATCGAACGCATCCGAGGCGCGATAGTCATCGACCAGTGCATGGGCCATCAGGTGGTCGATGCCCGGATCCAGACCAACTTCGTTGACCAGCGCCACACCGGCCTCGCGCGCCTTGTCGTCCAGTTCGCGCATTTCGGGCGCGATATACGATGACGAAACGAAATTGGCCTGTTTCGCAATCGCCAGTTCCGCCAGTGGTACGTGCCAGTCGCCCGGCAGCATGGACACTATCACGTCGCCCTTCTCGAGCACATCACCCAGAGCGTCGATGTCGAAGGCGCGAATATCGTTGGTCAGGTCCCCAACCTCGGCCCTGGCTTTTTCGACCGTCCGGTTCCAGACAGTGACCTTGTGACGGCCCTCGATCAGGCGGCGCAGGCCGGGGATGGCCGACAGGCCGGTGCCACACCAGTGAATCGTCATCGCTCAGATCCCTTCGATATGTGTTTTGTAAGTTGCTTCTGCCCGACCCCAGACGCCGCTGTCCAGATCGGTCAGGGTCAGAAGCGACGGCAAAAGCTGTGCCGCATAATCTTCCGAACTTTCGACCGGCAGCATCGACGGCAGGTTATCGATGGCCATCACGTCCATCACCGGATCGGTTGCCACGCGCAAAGCGGGCGCGTCCCATGTGGTTGCACGGTCATAGACCGGCACCGGGTTGTAATCACTGTCCGGGTCGCAGGCGACATCGCCGATAGCAGTCAGGTTGCGCGGGGCAGTCAACGCCTCACGCGGAACAAAGACCGGGGTTCCGGGGCGCGCGAAGATGCAGTTCAGGAACAGGTCGTGGTCCAGAATTTCCGGAAACGGTCCGCCGCTGGCGGTTTCCGCCATGTCCCATTTGGTGACGTCGACGCCCATCGCGTCGCACAGGTCTGCGGCCCCCGTACCCACGCGACCCAGTGCACCGATCACGATGGCGCGGGGGCGTGGGGCTCCGGTGGCGTCCAACTCGGCCAGCAATTCAGCGTTCAGAACGTCTTTGCCTGCATATACTCCAACCGGCGGGCATGCGTCGCCCCGTTGCTGTGCCGCCCACGTCTTGAGCGTTACCGCAGCACCGGCATACCCGGCCCAGTAACCAAAGGCGGCAACGCGTCGGCCATCTTCGCTCACCAGATATTCCAGATCATAAAGCGTGCCGCCCCCGGCCTTGAACCGCTCCAGCAGCGCACGACCCGAATGCTGGCCCTTATAGGCATGGCCGAACATGATGTGGCGATGGGGCAGGGGGGTGCCATCTTCGGGCAGTTCCTTGAGGCCAAAGATGATCGCATCCAGCGGGGCTTCGGGCCACGAATTCTCAGCCGCGATTGCACAGCCAGCGTCCTTGTAGCCATCAATCGGAATGGCGCGGACATGGCTTTCTTCGACCGTCACGCGGAGACCTGCGGCGATCAGTGCTGCGGCCCCTTCGGGTGTCAGCCCCACCCGTTCCTCGTTCGGGCGCTGTTCCGCCCTGACCCAGAGATGTGTCATCTTATTTCCTTTTGTCAGAGCATCCCGGCAGCGCGCACCGCCTGAACCGAAGGCCGTACCTCCATCGCCTTGCGGAAGGCGAGAATTTTGGGGAAGGCCGAGACATCGACGCCGTCACCTTCCAGCCAGCTGCAAACCACATAAAGATAGGCATCGGCCAGAGAGAACGCGTCCCCCAGAACAAACGGCCCGCGCAACCCGTTTGACGAGATATAGTCGCAAGATGCGGTCATCGTTTGCGCCACCTTGTCCGTCATGTCTTTCCAGCTGGATTTCTTGTCGGCCCAGCGATGCCCGCGCAGCTTGTGGGCGTGGTTCACATGCATGGTCGAGGCCAGATAGAACATCACCTCGCGCATGCGGGCGGCCATGACCGGATCAGCTGGCACCAAATCGGCCTCGGGTGCCTTGGTCGCAATATATTCCAGCAACGCGCCGGTCTCGGTCAGGATGCCGCCATCGACCACCAGTGCCGGAACGCGCCCCTTGGGATTGATCTGCTTGTAGGCCGGTTTTGTCTGTTCCCCATCGGCAAAGTCCAGCTTGATTGCTTCATAGTCCAGCCCGGCCTCTTCCAGAGCAATCGCAACAGCGACCGAGATGGTTCGGGGTGCATAATAAAGCTGCATCAGGGATCTCCGATCTGGTTAGAGGTGGGTTTGCGCGAACTGCCGGTCGGGTGCTTCCAGATGCGGCACCGCATTGAACAGGACCGGGCTCAGCTGTGCGCCAATCGGGTGCAGACGATGCATCGACGTGTTCATGATGGCAAGGGCCACCCGTGCCATTGACGGGATGTCCAGCCCCATCGCCTGACGCACCACCATCGAGATCAACCCGCCCGAGGTCACGACGATGGCCGGTCCGCCCTCGGTCCCGATCTCGTGCAATGCATCGCGGACGCGGGCTTCAAACGCGTCGAAGGATTCCGGCGCGTTCTCGATCTTTCCGCTGGCCCAGGCCGCGAAGGTTTTGGGCAGGTGTTCGACAAATCCCTCGCGATCGGTCGGGATTTCGACGCCGTGCTGTTCTTCGAACAGCTGTGCAAGGGTGAAATACTCGATCTCGTTCAGCCGTGCGTCGCAGACAGGATCGGTTAATCCCATGCTGGTGACCGTCTCGGTATGGCGGGTCAGGGTGCCACAATAGACGCGTGTATAGTGGCTGCGGGTGTCACGCAGATGCGCGCCCAGCCAGCGGGCCTGTTGATGGCCCAGATCGCTCAGCTTGTCATAGCTTGCTTCGTCGCGCGCCGTCGTGTTTGCCTGCCCGTGCCGCACCAATGTGATATGTGACATGTCGCTCCCTCTTGCGCCGAAGTCTTAGGGCAGGTTCCCTGCCGGGACCAGAGGGGTTTCTTGATCTCACCGGAAAAACATTCGCAGCTGTCCGGTTTCTGGCTATGGTCGCCCTGACCAACTGCGCCCGGAGGGATACATGGCCGTCGACCACACGCGTTTTCTGGAGGATCTGCACAAGCTGCGTGAAATCGGTGCCTCGGGTGTGGGCAAAGGGGTCATCCGCCCGGCCTATTCCAAAGCGGATATCGCGGCGCGCCAATGGCTGGCGGATCGTATGGCCGACGCGGGTCTGACACCGCATTTCGACCCGGTCGGCAACCTGTTCGGGTTGGCGCCCGGCCGCTCTCTGCTCATGGGGTCGCATTCCGACAGCCAGCCCGAAGGCGGCTGGCTGGATGGCGCGCTCGGCGTGATCGCCGCGCTCGAGATCGCGCGGACCAGCGACCAGCCGATCTCGGTCGTCAGTTTTCAGGACGAAGAAGGCCGGTTCGGTGTGACCACGGGCTCGGCGGTCTGGTCCGGCGGTCTGCCTCTGGACAAGGCCGATGTGTTGACCGACGGGGCCGGCGTCAGCTTTGGCGAGGCCCGATCTTCCATGGCGGATCTGTCGCAGGGTTTTGTCGATCCCGCGCGGTTCAGTGGCTTTGTCGAGATGCATATCGAACAGGGCCCCTCTCTGGACGCTGCGAACGAGCAGATCGGCGTCGTTACCGATATCGCCGGCATCCGGGAAATGTCGGTCACTTTCGAAGGGCAGCAGAATCACGCGGGCACCACGCCGATGCATTTGCGCCGCGATGCGTTTCAGGCGTTGTCACTGTTCAACACGCGCCTCAACGAACGGTTTCGCAACGTGGTGACACCACAAACCGTCTGGACCATCGGTCGGGTCGATCTTCACCCCAATGCGTCGTCCATCGTGCCGGGTCGGGCGCGGTTCTCGATGCAGTGGCGCGATGGCGATCCGGATCGGCTGTCGCGGATGGAGGAGATCATCCGTACCACAGCGCAGGAAATAGCCAGCGAACAGGACATGGTGCTGACCTACGGCCCTTTGCTCGGGTTGGAACCCGTCACGATGGATCAAACGCTGCGCGCGGCGCTGGAACATGGGGCCGAACAGGTGGCCCCCGGCAAATGGCGCAGGATGCCGTCGGGCGCGTTGCACGATGCCACAAACGTGTCGCGCCTGATGCCCGTTGCGATGCTGTTCGTGCCCTCAATCAACGGTATCAGCCACGATTTTGCCGAAGATACCGCCGAAAGCGATCTTGTCGCCGGGCTGAGGGTGCTGGATCTCGCGGTGCAGTCACTTGTCGGACAGGCGCGATAAGGTGCAGGCAAAATACCGTTTTTTCAGGCCATTGCAGTCGGCTTGCCTGGTGTTATCGTCGCGTTCAAAGCTTTGACCGGCAAACCCTTGCAGAGGCCAAATGACAAATGTTGCCTAACGGAAAAAAGTTTCCTATAGGAACGCAATGGATGCATACGCCCGTATACAGACTTGCCCCACAGGCGGCGCGTCGGTTCGCAAGTTGACCGGAATCGTTGCAATATTGACTACTTGAGGCAGACTGACGGGAATGCGTTCCAAACCGAAAGATACGAAAAGGTATCCAAGATGACCGAGATTAGACGCACGCCGCTTTTTGGGCTTCACGTTGAGTTGGGCGGCAAGATGGTTGATTTTGCCGGGTGGGAGATGCCGGTTCAGTATCCGCTGGGGATCATGGGCGAGCATAAGCAGTGCCGCGAGAAGGCGGCGTTGTTTGATGTGTCGCATATGGGTCAGGTGATATTGCGGGGCGAGGATGTGGGCGAGAAGCTGGAAGCTCTGTGTCCGCAGGCTTATGCGACGCTGAAGGAAGGCAAGGCGCGGTACGGGTTCTTCACCAATGCCGAAGGCGGG
>NZ_JBQERM010000032.1:0-5293 GCF_056535045.1 Ruegeria sp. O6
GTGTTGTCACATTAACTGTCGTTAGGCTGCTGATGCCCGACATTGGGCGGAGGTGACATTGATGAAGACATCGTCAATCAGCTACAAGCGCCCCCGGTTTCCGCCTCAGCTCATCGCGCATGCAGTGTGGCTGTACGTTCGCTTCAATCTGAGCCTGCGGGAAGTTGAAGAGATGCTGCTGCAGCGCGTGCGCGATGCTTCTTACGAAACTGTTCGGCGCTGGGTCATCAAATTCGGGCCGGTGGTTGCTCCAAATCTATGGCAGAGACATGGCCGCCCAGATGATGTCTGGCATCTGGATGAAATTGTCGTGGACATTTCAGGTCGCAAGTATCGGCTTTGGCGCGCGGTCGATCAGCATGGCGTCGTGTCGGACGAAGTACTCCAATCCAGGCGGGACAAACGGGCGGCAAAACGGCTGTTGCGCGGCCTGATCAAGCACCTTGGTTTCATTCCCAAGCGGATCATCACGAACAAGTTGCGGTCCTATGGCACCGCCAAACGGGAAATCGCGCCGGGCTTGGATCGTTGGTCGCACAAGGGCTTGAACAACTGCGCGGAAAACAGCCCCCTCCCATTCCGAAAGCGAGAACGGACGATGCCAGGATACCGATCTCCAGGAGGTTTGCAGCGGTTCGTAACCACCCATCAGCCGTTAGAAATTGCTTCCGCGTCCCGGCACGTCGTCGCTCCGCACTAACAATCCGTTGTCACCGCCTCGAGGCAACTAACGCCTGGAATGCTGCCACTCGAGCCGCTTGAATCCCGACCATCAGCATTCCCTCGTCGACCGGACGTTAACGTGACAATACCCGCGTACGTCCTGATTCATAAACATCTCCTTTGTCCCCGACTGCGAGGTTAAAGGAAATGTCCCGCGAGTAACGGCATATCTACAGGCGAGTCATTCTGCTCGCCAGATATGCACCCAAGCCACAACGGAAATGGCTAACCAGACACCCGTGCGCAAGGTCATCGCGCCGAGGGTGCGCATCTCATAGGCATTGCCTTGCAGCACATGAGCGCCGAAGGCCAGAAAAACCAGAACGGTGGCAACCAGAATACCTGTTGATATCCAGGCCGCTGACCGGTGCCGAAGAAACAGTCCAATGCCGGCCACGACATAGGCGAATCCTGCCAGAAAGTTGAACCACAGCACGAAGGGCACTGCATTACCAACGGCTGCGCGTGCTTCATCGCCACCAAACAAGGCCCGTCCGCCTGAGAAAACAGTCAACGCGCCGAACACTATTGCCACGCTCGCCGCTATGTTCAGGGCGCGGTTGCCAGTGGTTGCATTTTTCATGTCGCGCCCCCTTCCGTTCCATCAAGTCGGCCGTCGCGTAAGTGGAACAGCTTGTCGAACCGGTCGTAAATCTTTTCATCATGCGTCACCGCGATGATGCAGGCGTCTTGCTCAGCTGCGAGCTTGCGCATCAGGTCCATCACGATCCCGGCCCTCTGGCTGTCAAGCGCCGCAGTTGGTTCATCTGCCAGAATGATGCGCGGGCTGTTGGCAAGGGCGCGTGCGATGGCCACACGCTGCGCCTCACCTCCGGACAGAAGCGCGGGCATCGCATCCCTGCGGTGACCGACCTCCAGATAGTCCAGCAGTTCGACAGCGCGCCTTTGCGCCTCGACCGTCGACTTTCCAGCCAGTTTCAGCACCAGAGCAACGTTATCCTTGGCATCGAGAAATGGCAGAAGATTATGGAATTGAAAGATAAACCCGATCTTGTCGAGCCGTAGCCTACGCAAATCGTTTCGCAGCCATTGCTTGTCGTAAACCGCCTCATTGTCCAGCGTAACCTTCCCCGTACTCGGAGCAATGATGCAGCCAATGACATTCAGAAGCGTCGTTTTACCCGATCCAGACGGGCCGAGTAGTGCCACCACTTCGCCCGCCTCGACTGACAGATCAACACCCTTCAGTGCATCGACACGTGCACCGCCCTCGCCAAAGTGCTTTGAGACATTGGTAACATCTACAATCACGCGGCGCGGATCATTGAGCATGACGTCACCCTCCGATTGCCGTAGCCGGATCGACCTTGAGTGCTGCACGAACGCCAAGGCCGCTGGCGACGATGCAGACAATGAGGATGATCCCTGCCAGCGCGACGGCGTTGATCGGCTCCAACACAACCCGGCGGGGGAAGTAGTCTTTGACAAGCAGGATAAGGATCAGACCGAAACTCCAGCCGACCGCACCAAGTGCAATGGATTGCTGCACGATCAGCCCGATGATCGTGCGGTCGGGGGCGCCGATCAGTTTGAGTGTGGCGATCTGCTTTAGCTTTTCCATGGTCATCGTGTAGATAATCAATGCGATCACAACGGCTGAAACGGACAATAAGATGCCCAGAAACAAACCTATCTGCCGCTTTGCCCGATCCACCACAGACATTAGCAAGATAGACTCCTGATCGGCTTGTGTCAGGGCCCCAAGATGTTTCCATTGGCGCACCGACTGCGCCACTGCTTGCGGGTCTGCAAGCGGTTCAAGCCGTGCGATCACAGCCGCAACGCTGTCCTGACTTTCGAGCAACCCCGCGCCTCGTGCCTCCTGGACGCGTTGAGCCGACGGGGCCAGTTGCGTCTGTAGCACTTGCGCATCGCGCAAGGTGATAAACGCCGCCGGATCACCGGCGGAATTCATCGTATCCTCGACCAACCCGACCACAGTGAAAGGATCGCGGCCCAGTCGGATCACATCGCCGACGGACAGTCCGGATTTGGCATCTGCCACGATCTCGAAATGGGACTGGCTGATCCCACGCCCTACCGAGATTGCTTCGGGTCCACCGGGGTGACCTGGCTCGTATCCGATCACGTACAGGCGTAGCGTTTCGCCGCGAAAGGGCGCTTCGACGGTCTGGTATGTGATGCTGCCCGCTTCGGCCACGCCATGCAATCGCCCCACGGCATCACGGGTGCCGTCGGGAATTTTCGAGGCTTCTGCAAACGGTCCGCGTGTACCAGATTCAACAATCCAAAGATCTGCTCGAGGTGCTTTGACGATGTTCAGCGCGTCCGCAACCAGCCCATTGTAAATACCAATCATTGCCAGCACGACCGCCATCAGAAGGCTGAGGCCGAGGCAAGTCAGCATGAAGCGGAACAGATTGTGACGCACATCGCGGTAGGCGAGGTTCATGGCGCATCCCTCTCGACGACCCGAACCATGCGCCCCTCAGACAGCCCTTTACCGGGTGCCAGGATGACCTGCGAGCCGTCGGGAATACCACCGACCAGTTCGACCCGCGCATCCTCGGTCCGGTGACCGAAGACTGCCGACACCTGATGCGCACGCCCATCCTGCGCGACCCATATAAGACCTTCATGCCCGTCAAAACCGGTTATTGCGATCTCGGGAACCAACATCGCATCGACCAGCTCTGTCACTGTGATCCAAGCTTCGGCCTGTTCGCCAAGAAAAACCTGTTCCGGGCACTGATTGCATGCAATCCAGACCCGGCGTTCTTCGTTCACCCGGTCACTTTCTATACCGATCCGCGCGATCTTGCCTGTGAAGACCTTATGGGGCAAAGACCGCAACCTCACTTCGGCAACTTGTCCGAGTTGCAGGGGCCCGGCCCTCTCTTCATCAATGTAGGCCAAAGCCCAAACAGTGTTCGGGTCCAAAAGGGTAAAGATAGGTTCACCAGCGACAACAACAGTACCTGCTTCGACGTGGCGCTCAACAACGACCGCGTCAAATGGCGCCCGCAACACATGATGATCAAGCAGCACACGCTCGTATTGCAGGGCTGCCTTGGCGTCACTTTGCATGGATTTGGCAACCTCAACATCACTTTCTGCTACGGCCAGATCAGCGGCTGCAACATCGACATCCCGCTGCGCCTCTTCTGCAGCCTGAGTCGAGACGGCATTGCGCCCGGCAAGTTCCTGCTGGCGCGCATTTGTCGACTGCCGTTGCGCAAGAATGGCACGCGCGCGGATCACATTTGCCTCAGCCTTGCCCAAAGTGGCCTCTGCGGCGGCAATCCCGGCTTTGGCGCGCGCGACTTTTGCTTGTTGTTCCGTCGGATGAAGCCGGGCAAGGACTTGCCCCGCTTTGATCGTATCACCACTGTCGACTGAAAGTTCTGTCAGCGTGGCACCAACTTCAAATCCGACATCTGAGACGATCCGGGCCTCGACCGTCCCTAGCCCATAAACACGAACAGGGACATTCTTTTCAATTGCGGCAGTGGAAACACCAACCGGGCGCTCTGTAAGGACAAGCCAGCCAAAGACGGCGAGGCCGACAGCAAGGGTAACACCGAAGATGATACGGCGGTTCATGGCGAAACCTCTGTACTTGCTATTCGGAATAGCCGCATCTGAGCGTCGAGCAATCGGTGCCCTTCGGATTCCAATGCGAAACCGCGTTTCCCCAGAGTCCAGCGGATCGCCAACCCTTGTACCAGCGAGATCAACAGTAGCGCTCCGTCTTCGGGCGGCAGGTTTGTGTCAAACAGGCCCGCTTTCTGTCCGTTGGTCAGCTCGATGGACAGCAATGCGACCAATTCAGTCATCAGCGTAAGAACAGCTTGCCGGAGATCGTCGTTTTCTACCTGTAGCTCGCGCGAGAAAAGAATAGACGGGATGGCCGGCATAGTCTCGATCTGGTGCAATTGAGCCAAAATCAGCGCTTTGATCCGCTCTGCCGGATCGGCAGATGTCCTAAGCGCGTCACCCCACGCGGTTCGGAGGCGTTCAGAAATCTCGTTAGCTACCGCCAACCATAAATCCTGTTTGGTCGCGAAGTGCCGGAAGATTGCGGGCTGCGTCAGCCCGACTGCATCAGCAACCGACTGTGTGGTCAGGCGATCAGGGCCCAACTCGTCCGCGAGGCGCAGCATGGCTTGTACGATCTCGGTCTTGCGTTCATCTGCGGGCTTGCGGGCGGGCATTCGAAACCATTATGTTAGTGAGTAATAACTAACTTATTAAGACGAGATACACTTGACGTCAAGCGCATCTGGATTTGATTACGTTATCAGGGTCGGAAGGGGGTATATGGCACCTTTTGGTAGCGAGAAGATCGACAGGTAAACGGTGGGCAGCACCCGATAACTGCGCGACACCTATAGTCAAACTTTGGGAATAACACGACATCAAGCCGCTTGAGCTCGTCGCTGACTTCAAACGCAACGCAGTCTCCTGTGAGGTTATTTCGCTGTCCGCCATCAGCACCCATGGAACAGACTAGGTTGATTGCGTAGCGGAGGATTTCAGGCTCATCGTAACCATCAGAGAGTGGAGATGAGAATGAAATCCGGGAAAC
>NZ_JBQERM010000033.1:0-4270 GCF_056535045.1 Ruegeria sp. O6
TTGCGGGGCGAGGATGTGGGCGAGAAGCTGGAAGCTCTGTGTCCGCAGGCTTATGCGACGCTGAAGGAAGGCAAGGCGCGGTACGGGTTCTTCACCAATGCCGAAGGCGGGATCATGGATGACCTGATCGTGTCGAACGCGGGGGATCATTACTTTGTGGTGGTGAACGCGGCGCTGCGCCATCAGGACATTCCGCATATGCGCGCCAATCTGGACGGCGTCGAAGTGACCGAGATTTTCGACCGCGCGCTGGTCGCGGTGCAAGGCCCCAAGGCCGAGGACGTGGTGGGCGCGCTCTGCCCTGCGGTGCGCGACCTCAAGTTCATGGAAACTACGATTGCCGACATCCTGGGTGTCGAATGCCGCATCTCGCGGCTGGGATACACGGGCGAGGACGGGTATGAGATCTCGATCCCCGAGGACAAGGCGATCGAGATCACCCGGGCGTTCCTTGCGCATGAGGATTGCGAACCGGCGGGTCTGGGCGCGCGTGACAGCCTGCGGCTTGAAGCCGGTCTGTGCCTTTATGGCAATGACATCGATCAGAGCACCTCGCCGGTCGAGGCCAGCCTTGGCTGGGCGATGCAGAAGCGCCGCAAGGAAGAAGGCGGCTTTCCGGGTGCGGAACGTGTGCAGCGCGAACTGGCCGAGGGGCCTGCGCGCAAGCTGGTGGGCATCAAGCCCGACGGCCGCGCCCCCGCGCGTCAGGGGGTCGAGGTGCAATGCCTTGAGGGCAATACCATCGGTCAGATCACCTCGGGCAGCTTTGGCCCCACGGTCGGCGGCCCGGTTGCGATGGGCTATGTGTCCGCGGGCCATGGCGAGCCGGGCGAGAAGGTCAACCTGATCATCCGGGGCAAGGCGCAACCGGCGCAGATTGTGGCGCTGCCCTTCGTCAAACAAAATTACAAGCGTTGAAGTCAGGAGAGAGACACCATGGCAACCTATTATTCCGAAGAGCATGAATGGCTGGCGGTCGACGGCGACACGGCCACGCTGGGCATCACCAAACACGCGGCCGAGCAGCTGGGTGAGGTGGTCTTTGTCGAGCAGCAGGAAGTGGGCGACGAGTTCGAGAAGGATGGCGAGATCGGCGTGATCGAATCCGTCAAGGCCGCCTCCGAGCTTTACGCGCCGGTTGATGGCGAGATTACGGAAGTGAACGAGGCGCTGGCTGACAACCCCGGCGCGCTGAACGACGACCCCGAGGGCGAGGCCTGGATCTACAAGATCAAGATCGCCGATGCCGCGCAGCTGGAAGACCTGATGGACGAAGCCGGCTACAAGGCCTTCATCGGCTAAATCCGGCCCGGAGCCCCAGAGACCGGGGCTCCCCGCTTCATCTTTTTCCAAATACTCCCGCCGGAGGCTCCTGCCGTCTCCGCCGGACCTGACCTATCCTTGAGGAGCGCTGCAATGGCCTTCAAACTGACCGACTACGAAGCCTATGACTTCGCCAATCGCCGCCACATCGGGCCCAGCCCGACCGAGATGCGCGACATGCTGCAGGTGATCGGCTTCAAGACGCTGGACCAGCTGATCGACGCTACCGTCCCGCCCGCGATCCGGCAGAAGGAACCGCTGGACTGGGGCCCGGCGATGACGGAACGCGATGCGCTCTTTCACATGAAGCAGGTGGCGGGCAAGAACAAGGTTCTGACCTCGCTGATCGGTCAGGGATATTACGGCACCACCACCCCGGCGCCGATCCTGCGCAACATCCTGGAAAACCCGGCCTGGTACACGGCCTACACGCCCTATCAGCCCGAGATCAGCCAGGGCCGGCTTGAGGCGCTGCTGAACTTCCAGACCATGGTCAGCGACCTGACCGGGCTCGATGTGGCCAACGCGTCCCTGCTGGACGAAGCCACAGCCGCAGCAGAAGCCATGGCGATGGCCAAGCGCGGCGGCCGGTCCAAGGCCAATAACGCGGCCTTCTTCGTGGATCGCAACTGTCATCCGCAGACCATCGCGGTCATCAAAACCCGCGCCGAACCCTTGGGCATCGACGTGCAGGTGGGCGATCCCGATCAGCTGGATGCAGGTGCCGTCTTTGGCGCGATCTTCCAGTATCCGGGCACCCATGGCCATGTGCGCGACTTCACGAACGAGATCGCGGCGCTGCATGAACATAACGCCATCGCCGTTGTCGCCGCCGATATCCTGTCACTGGCGCTGCTGAAATCCCCCGGCGAGATGGGCGCGGATATCGCCATCGGCTCGACCCAGCGCTTTGGCGTGCCGATGGGCTATGGCGGCCCGCACGCCGCGTATATGGCGACCACCGACAAGCTGAAGCGCTCGATGCCGGGCCGGATCATCGGGGTCAGCATCGACAGCCGCGGCAACAAGGCCTACCGCCTGTCGCTGCAAACCCGCGAGCAGCACATCCGCCGCGAAAAGGCGAACTCGAACGTCTGCACCGCGCAGGCGCTGCTGGCTGTCATTGCCTCGATGTATGCGGTCTATCACGGACCCGACGGCATCAAGGCGATCGCGCAATCGGTGCACCGCAAGACCTCGCGCCTGGCCGCCGGTCTGGAAGAGGCGGGATTTGCGGTCGAACCCGAGGTGTTCTTCGACACGATCACGGTCGAGGTCGGTCATCTGCAGAATGTCGTTATGGAGGCCGCCGTGGCCCGTGGCGTCAACCTGCGCAAGGTCGGCGAGACCCGCGTGGGCATCAGCCTGGACGAACAGACCCGCCCCGAGACCATCGAGGCGGTCTGGGGTGCCTTCGGCATCGACCGCAAGGATGACAGCTCGAACAAGCAATACCGCCTGCCGGATTACGCGCTGCGCGAAAGCGCGTACCTGACCCACCCGATCTTCCACAAGAACCGGGCCGAGGCCGAGATCACCCGCTATATGCGCCGTCTGGCCGACCGCGATCTGGCGCTGGACCGGGCGATGATCCCGCTGGGGTCCTGCACCATGAAGCTGAACGCCACGATCGAGATGATCCCGGTCACCTGGCCCGAGTTCGGCAACCTGCATCCTTTCGTGCCCGAAGATCAGGCGCAGGGCTACCATCAGATGATTGCGGATCTGAACGACAAGCTGTGCCAGATCACCGGGTATGACGCGATCTCCCAGCAGCCCAACTCGGGCGCGCAGGGCGAATATGCGGGCCTTCTGACCATCCGCAACTATCACTTCGCCCGCGGCGAAGGGCAGCGCAATGTCTGCCTGATCCCGACCTCGGCCCATGGCACCAACCCGGCCTCGGCGCAGATGGTGGGCTGGCAGGTTGTGCCGGTGAAATCGGATGACAAGGGCAATATCGATCTGAATGACTTCCGCGAGAAGGCGGAAAAGCATTCGGATCATCTGGCCGCGTGCATGATCACCTATCCCTCGACCCATGGCGTGTTCGAGACCACCGTGCAGGAGGTCTGCCAGATCACCCATGATCACGGCGGTCAGGTCTATATCGACGGCGCCAACATGAACGCCATGGTCGGGCTGGCACGTCCGGGTGACATTGGCGGCGATGTCAGCCACCTGAACCTGCACAAGACCTTCTGCATCCCGCATGGCGGTGGCGGCCCCGGCATGGGTCCGATCGGCGTCAAGGCGCATCTGGCCGAGCATCTGCCGGGCCACCCGGAATATGGCACCGCCGTGGGTCCGGTCTCGGCGGCACCCTTCGGCTCGCCCTCGATCCTTCCCGTCTCATGGGCCTATGTGCTGCTGATGGGCGGCGCGGGGCTGACGCAGGCCACCAAAGTGGCGATCCTGAACGCCAACTACATCGCGGCGCGCCTCAAGGACGCCTATCCGATCCTCTACACCTCGGAAACGGGTCGGGTGGCACATGAATGCATCCTCGACACAAGGCCGCTGGACGAGGCGGCGCATGTCACCGTCGACGATGTGGCCAAGCGTCTGGTCGATTCAGGCTTCCACGCCCCCACGATGAGCTGGCCGGTGGCCGGAACCCTGATGGTCGAGCCCACCGAATCCGAACCCAAGGACGAGCTCGACCGCTTCTGCGACGCCATGCTCTCGATCCGCTCGGAAGCGCAGGACATCATCGACGGCAAGATCGACGCGGAAAACAACCCGCTGAAAAACGCCCCCCACACGGTGCGTGATCTGGTCGGCGACTGGGACCGCCCCTACACCCGCGAACAGGCCTGCTTCCCTCCGGGATCCATGGGCGTCGACAAATACTGGTCCCCCGTCAACCGCGTCGACAACGCATACGGCGACCGAAACCTCGTCTGCACATGCCCACCAATGACAGAATACGAAGACGCCGCTGAGT
>NZ_JBQERM010000034.1:0-4046 GCF_056535045.1 Ruegeria sp. O6
AGAAAGAAAGGCTCGAGACACGCCATTTGCGCGTCGATCAGCCAGAAAAATCACTCATGTCACCGCTCCGTTTTCGGAGCTGTGAAGCACGCGGCACAACAAAAACCAATGAATCCTGACCCTTCTGTATCTCGAGTTTGCTAACTTAACCCCCGTCAGCCACCTTTGCCGAGGTTGCTGACGGGGCGGTGTATGGCGTCTGAGCCTTGTGGCATGACCACGTTTTCTAGCGAGCCAGCACCGTCTCTCTTCATCGTCTCGAACAGTTGAATGCGGCCGGTCTGGACCGCGGAGCAGAAGGAAGAGGGTATGAACAAAGTATCACACGAACAGATCATCGGCATAGACGTCAGCCGCGATTGGCTTGACGTTCATTGTCTGCCGGACATTCGTAGGTTGCGGCTCCCGAACAGCGATGAGGGTCACGCGCAGCTTGTTGGTCTGGCACAATCAACGCACGCGCTTGTTTGTTTCGAGGCGACTGGAGGGCAGGAATGGCGTCTGTGGACCGCGCTGGATGCAGCCGGTATCGCGACTCGGCAGTTGCCGCCAGCTCAGATCAAAGCCTTCGCTGCCAGCCATGGCACACGCGCCAAGACGGATCGGATCGACGCGGAACTCATTGCGCGATTCATGGCATTTCGACCAGACGCAGGGCGCGAACTGCCACATGGGAAATTGCGCCTTCTCAGAGCCTTGGCATCCAAGCGTGCGCAGCTTGTCGAGACGCGCAAGAGACTTCTGGCGCAGATCAAGGCGCATGAGAAATTGGGAACGGATGGGATTTTCACTGAAGTTGATGCTGAGCTGAGGGCGCTGTTGGATCGACAGATCGGTAAATTGGAAGATCAGATTGCGCAGACCATCGCCGCAGATCAGGGCCTTGCAAAAACCGCTGATATCTTGCGTTCTGTTCCTGGGATCGGCCCCGTTGCCAGCACTATTCTTATCGCGGAAATGCCTGAACTGGGCCAACTCTCGGGAGAACAAGCTGCCGCGCTCACGGGTCTGGCTCCCATTGCTCACGACAGCGGTGCGATGCGTGGCAAGCGCGCCATTGGTGGGGGACGGCGACAGGTACGACACGTCATGTTCCAGGCTGCTCTCGTCGCGAGTCATCACAATCCGCATCTCAAGATCTTCGCAGATCGTTTGCGTGACGCGGGCAAGCCACACAAAGTCATCATCACAGCAGTCGCTAGAAAGCTTGTTACAATCGCGAACGCACTCCTCAAATCTCAGCAAAACTGGTCGGCTCAGACCCCCTGAGAAATACAGTTGCTAGATTTGCTGCAAAGCTGTCCGAGAAGACGGGACCACTTAATCTGCCCCCTGTTGACTACTTTGTCGTGCCTTCAGTCGGTGGCCGACCTGAACAATCGCGTCAAGGGCCGGGATCAATTCGGCCCCAAGCTCGGTCAGGCTGTATTCCGTCGAGGGGGGCGACGTGCGCCGGACATGGCGGACCAGCACACCTCGTGCAGCCAGTTCCGACAAACGGGCCGAAAGTACCTTGGCAGAAATCGGCGGAATATCCGAACGCAGTTCACTAAAGCGGCGCGGCCCGGCCCGCAACGACCAGATCACGTTCGGCGCCCAGGCACCTGCAATCACAGCCATGCATTCGGTCAGCATGCAGGGTTCGGGTGGCGCAGGGCTTCGGTTGTTCCGCATCTTCAGGGCCATGAGTCGTTACCAGGTTTCTGTTGGGTTACTCTATTTTTTAAGTAACCATCAGAAACCTAGTTGTCAACGGATATGCCCTTCTCCATGTCTATGGTGCCACCAGTAATCCCCAGAAAGGAATACCATGAAACTCTACTACAAACCGGGCGCATGTTCGCTTGCCAGCCACATCGTGCTGACCGAAATCGGCACTCCCTTCGAAACTGAGGCCGTTGATACCGCGGCTGGCCGCACTGAATCCGGCGCGGATTTTAGATCCATCAACCCCCGAGGATATGTGCCGGTGCTTGCGCTGGACGACGGTGAACTTGTCAGGGAGGGATCCGCTATTCTTCAATATCTTGCTGATAAGAACCCGTCCTCTGATCTGGCACCATCAAACGGAACGATGGCCCGGACACGGGTTCAGGAATATCTGAGTTTTGTGGCGGCCGATCTGCACAAATCCTTCAGCCCGCTGTTCAAGGGTGATTCCACCGACGCCGAAAAAACCAAGGCGCGCAGCATCGTCAAAACAAAATTCGATCAGGTCGAAAACATACTGGCCGATGGGCGGGAATACCTTGTGGACGGAAAGTTTTCGGTCGCGGACGCATATCTTTTCGTTGTCTCGAACTGGGCAAATTTTACGGAAATCGATTTGTCCGGCTGGCCAAACCTGAAAGCCTATGTCGAGCGGGTGGCAGCACGTCCCGCAACACAAACGGCGATGCGCGCCGAAGGGCTGATCCAATGACCCCGGCCGATCACAAAGCTGTGGTCGAATTGATGGAGGCCTATTTCGAGGGCCTTCATCACGCCGACAGCAACGCCCTGAGACAGGTGTTTCACCCGAAACTGGCCTATATCTGCGCCACCGAAGGGGATGAGCTGTATCTGGATCTTGAGAGCTATATGGCCCGTGTGGATCAGCGTGAACAGCCAGCAAAGCGCGGTGACCCGCGCGATGAAGAGATATTGCAGATCTCCTTCGGCAGTCCGAGGCTGGCCCATGTCATGGCCCGTATGTCGATGATGGGGCGCGATTATCTGGATTACCTTTCCCTTGTCCGCCACGGCAATGACTGGCGGATTGTCACCAAGGTCTTCTCCTACGTTCCAAGGAAGGATTAAAACCATGCCATATGTGAATGTCAAAGTAACCCGTGAAGGTGGTCCTGACGGAACCGGCCCAAGCCAGAGCGAGAAAGCAAAGCTGATCGCCGGAGTGAGCGAACTGTTGCACGAGGTGCTGGGCAAAAACCCGGCAACCACAGTCGTCGTGATTGACGAGGTCGATCTGGACAACTGGGGCATCGGTGGGCTGCCGGTTGTCGACTACCGAAAGACGGCCACGTGAAAACCCGGCTGACCGAGCGCCTGAACCTGTCCCACCCGATCATTCAGGCGCCAATGGCGTTTGTTGCGGGTGGGTCGTTGGCCTCGGCTGTGACGCAGGCGGGCGGGCTCGGGCTGGTCGGCGGGGGTTACGGCGATCGGGACTGGATTGCGCAACAGTTCGATGCAGCCGGAACCACCCCTGTCGGGTGCGGTCTGATCACATGGAAGCTGGCAGAGCAGCCCGCTCTGCTCGATTACGTGCTGGAGCGCGGGCCAGCCGCGGTCTTTCTGTCCTTTGGTGATCCTGCACCCTTTGCCGACAGGATCAAACGGACGGGCGTTCCGCTTATCTGCCAAATCCAGACACTTCGGGACGCGCTGCGTGCCATTGCAGTTGGCGCCGATGTCATTGTGGCTCAGGGGGCCGAAGCTGGTGGCCACGGCGAGGTGCGCGGCACGATCGCGCTTGTGCCCGAAGTGGCGGATAAAATTGACGCATCGAACAGTTCGGCTGTACTTTGCGCCGCCGGTGGTATCGGCGATGGTCGCGGTCTGGCTGCGGCCCTGATGCTTGGCGCAGATGGCGTTGTGATAGGAACTCGGTTTGTTGCTGCAGATGAGGCGCTGATCCATCCGCAGATTCTCAGCGACATCTTGCGCGCATCAGGGGATGAAACCGTTCGAACCTCGGTTCCCGACATCATTCGCGGTTATTCTTGGCCGGACCGATACTCAATCCGGGTACGTCGAAATGATTTTGTCAGTAAATGGCATGGTCGAGAAGCCGCGCTAGACGCCGGCTTGGATGTCGAAAGACGACTTTGGAACGATGCTCAGAATTCCGGAAATCCGTCAATCGTTCCCGGTATTGTCGGCGAAGGTGTGGGTATCATAAGAACCTCGAAACCTGCAGAACAGATCATTGACGAGATCATGCACGATGCGATCAACCTTATCAAAGGTGAAGGCGGCAGACATTTGTTTCGGCATAAGGCTTGATTGTCAATCGGTCAAAAAACGCGATTAGATAGGATCTAATG
>NZ_JBQERM010000035.1:0-3023 GCF_056535045.1 Ruegeria sp. O6
CCAGCTTTTCGCGCTGACAGGTTCGCGGTAGCAGAGATGGACCGCTTTCCGGTTTTAAAGCGGGCAAAGGCGATGCTATGCTGTGTGAAGCAAGGCATTTGGGTTTGTCGGTGGTGTGGGGATGACCTGCCCGACTATCGCAGGACTGATGCGCGGTATTGCTCTGAGGGGTGTAGAAAACGGTCAGCGAGGGCACGCAGGAAAGTCAGGAAAAGAACTCAGGAAGTGTAAAGATCCACTGGATATCTGGCTTGGTTTCGGCACTAGCCACACTAAGATTACCTAAGGTTTCTACTCATTCCCCATGAAGCCCAACGCGCCTTCGTTGTTCAAAACCTCAATTGCTGTATCAAGGGCCGCTTGGTCCGAATTGAACTTGTCGTCCCAGACATAACTGGCGTCTTCATGGTCCACCACTTCCAACGTCCATTTGTCCTGGTTGTCCAAGCGGTAGATTTCGATTTCAAACCGATACCCGTCTAAAAGCACAGCCTTGCACCTGTCTGACATCACCAGCTTCGGTTCATCTACATTCATGTCCGTGCCATCCTGACTATAAGCTCTGTGGTTTGGCGGACTTGCGACAGCCTGTGGGTTTCCGTCCGTTTCCAGAATATGCTGTAACACCGCATGCCCGACAATTCCAAGCGCACAGAGTTTCCTTGTCCTGCGCGGTTTCTCTCTTCCAGCGGCACGAGACTTTCTCTTTGTTTGCCCCGAATACGCGGAGCATCAATCGCAAGGTCAAATACAGTAGGATGACGCCCAGAAGTATTCCGGCGATGAGCCAAAAATCCGGGCCGCTACTCTGCACTGAAATAGATTTCAAACCGCCTCCAATAGGACCCTAACAACCAGCCAGATTTTCCCATGACTTGGCCGGTATCGATAATGCGTCACCCCCAAACTCGTACCCCTTTAGTGAATGGAAACAACCTTACATTTACTCAGTCCGAAGCGGCGTGCGAGCTTCGCTGCCTTCAGCGCTTTTACCAAGCGGGCGCTAAAAAACAGGCTCCAGTACAAGCGCGGATCAACCCACAAATCGGGTCCCTCCAAGGCTATACCTGAAACAACAATGTCGAAGTCTTTGGGTTTCATGCCCCGCTTCATCCAAGTATCTGGTTTATTCCCCATAGGTTTGACCATATTCGACCGATCCGGAACAAACGCCGTTTTTTGTTCACCAAGGGCGAGTGTAAAATACTCGCCTTCAACTGGTGTCACACGGTCGTGTTGGCAAACGTTCAAAGGATAGATTTTCGTTTTTCCCAGTTCTGCTTCGCGAAGTACATTCGCTACCGCGCGAGATACGACTGGACCATATGGCCCATTGAAAATTTCGGGCAGCGCCTGAAGCTTTTTGTTCGGATACATTCCAAAAACTAATTTAGGAAAGGCTTCACGGGATTGAACGATCCAGCCCTGTTTTTGTTGTCTACTGCACCAGCAGTCGGCAAGTTGCTTAAAGCCTGCTCGGAGGTAATGGGCTTCATCAACGTTGTGTCATACATGACCTGGCTAAACCAGACGCCTTCATTCTCTTCCACTAATCACCCATTCACAAAAATCGCAAACCGGATCAAAAGATAGTATTTAAACAAATCAAAGGACAACGAGTATGTCCGGCGGTGGTGGTACGACGCGCCGAACTCGTACCCCCTCATTGAAATCATAATCCCCATCAAGACGCGCCGCTCCGCACTGATATTTGCGGAGAGTGTTCAAATTGCGTTCATGAGATGAAAAGTGCGTTGGCGCTCCGGCACTCGGAAAGTGCAGTTCAATACTCTGGCGGTTCGATGAAGTACTCGTGGGGCGGCGCGCCGAACTCAACAACCCCCCCAAATCCAGATGGAAAAACTGGAACGCTCTAAAATCAACACGCGCCATCCACGGATAGAGGATCGCATTGTGGCGAAATTGTGTCCACATCTCGTTTTGAAACTCACTGTTCGCCTTTAGGAAACAAACTTTTTCGGTGAAGTTTGCAATGTTACGGGAATCCCCCAATTTCGGGCTTTGCTTGAGTTGGATAGATTGGGATCAGAATAACCACTTACCCCCTCGTGACGAAGATAGGGGCTGGCCTCGACCCCCTCAGCCAGCCCTTATTCCTTTTCTGGCCACCCCGGCAGATTTTTTGGAGCAGGAACGTCATTCCGAACCAGCCAGTCACGCATCTCCGCCCAGTGGTCCTGTGACCCAGCTGTGTATCGCCGTGAATGTAAATCGGCTAACTGCTGTTCAAGGGAAGGCCACAAGTGCAGCTTGACCCAAGCGGCGATCCGCGCCTGGGCCAAAGCACTTGAGTCGGTCGTCATGATGCCGTCAGTGCCGAGAGCGGAGATTGATACATGCTGAAAGGAACTTGCCACTGCGGCGAAGTTGGCTGGACTCTCGATGCTGTGCCAAAGTCGGTCACGGCCTGCAATTGCACAATCTGTCGGCGTTACGGTGCCCTTTGGGCCTACGGGCACATTGGCTATGACATTCAAACTACCGGGAAAACAAGTACATATCTGCGTCGCGATAGCGGGGATATCCATTTCCACTTCTGCGCCAATTGCGGGTGTGTGACGCACTACGTTGCGTATTTCTCGGACGAAAACGGCCGCAAACTGTCCGCGGTTAATGTTCGAATGTCTGATCCTTCACCAATCAGTGAGATTCCAATCCGTCACTTCGAGGGGCACGACAGCTTTCGAGAACTTCCTCGTGACAGCCGAACTGTAAAGGACATGTGGTTTTGACGTGCTTCCAGGCAGCGGACTTTGGAGCGACTGCTGCGAAGGCCCTTTTCGTCGTCGTCCCGCAGGGCGGATGATATGCAAATCGTTCGCCGCGGCGAGAGTGAGAAGTCAGTTCCGTTGACCTGAATGCTCCACCCTTTGGGCTTTTCATTCATCCGTGCCGACATCAGAGGCAACGCAGTATTAGCTGTCGCACGGCGAGATGATACATCGGGGACGACCCATTGCTGACCTTCACCATTCCTAACAGATGCTGCAGTGCGCCCACCA
>NZ_JBQERM010000036.1:0-2994 GCF_056535045.1 Ruegeria sp. O6
CCAATGAGCTATAAATCCGACATCGAAATTGCGCGTGAAGCGAATAAGAAGCCGATCCAGGAGATCGGCGCGAAGCTTGGAATATCCAGTGATGATCTTTTGCCGTATGGGCATGACAAGGCGAAGGTGAGCCAGGAGTTCATCAACTCGGTGCAGGGTCGTGAGGACGGCAAGCTGGTGCTGGTGACGGCGATCAACCCGACGCCTGCGGGTGAAGGCAAGACGACCACAACGGTTGGTCTGGGTGACGGTCTGAACCGGATCGGCAAGAATGCGATGATCTGTATCCGCGAGGCCTCGCTGGGTCCGAACTTCGGCATGAAGGGCGGCGCTGCGGGTGGCGGCTATGCGCAGGTTGTTCCGATGGAAGAGATGAACCTGCACTTCACCGGCGATTTCCACGCGATCACCTCGGCCCATTCGCTGCTGTCGGCGATGATCGACAACCACATCTACTGGGGCAATGAATGCGAGATCGACACCCGCCGGGTCGCATGGCGTCGTGTGGTTGACATGAACGACCGCGCCCTGCGCCAGATTACTGCCAGCCTGGGCGGCGTGTCGAACGGGTTCCCGCGCGAAACAGGTTTTGACATCACTGTGGCGTCCGAGGTCATGGCGATCCTGTGTCTGGCCAACGACTTGAAGGATCTGGAAAAGCGTCTGGGTGACATCATCGTGGCCTATCGCCGCGACAAGACCCCGGTCTACTGCCGCGACATCAAGGCCGAAGGTGCGATGACCGTTCTGCTGAAAGACGCGATGCAGCCGAACCTGGTGCAGACGCTGGAAAACAACCCGGCCTTTGTCCATGGCGGCCCGTTCGCCAACATCGCGCATGGCTGCAACTCGGTCATTGCCACCAGGACCGCGCTGAAAGTGGCTGACTATGTGGTGACCGAGGCGGGCTTTGGCGCCGATCTGGGTGCCGAGAAGTTCATGAACATCAAGTGCCGCAAGGCGGGCATTGCGCCCTCTGCCGTGGTTCTGGTTGCCACCGTGCGGGCGATGAAGATGAATGGCGGTGTCGCCAAGGCCGATCTGGGCGCCGAGAATGTCGATGCGGTCAAGGCGGGCTGCGCCAACCTGGGCCGCCATATCGAGAACGTGAAGTCGTTCGGTGTGCCGGTTGTTGTCGCCATCAACCACTTTGTCACCGACACCGATGCCGAGGTTCAGGCGGTGAAGGATTATTGTTCCTCTCACGGGGTCGAGGCGGTTCTGTCGCGCCACTGGGAACTGGGCTCGGAAGGCTCTGCCGATCTGGCCCGCAAGGTTGTGGAAATCGTCGAAGGGGGGTCTGCGAACTTCGCGCCGATCTACCCCGACGAGATGCCGCTGTTTGAGAAGATCGAAACCATCGCCAAGCGCATCTACCGCGCCGACGAGGTTCTGGCCGACAACAAGATCCGCACGCAGCTGAAAGAATGGGAAGCTGCGGGGTATGGCAACCTGCCGGTCTGCATGGCGAAAACCCAGTACAGCTTCTCGACCGACCCGAGCTTGCGGGGCGCGCCCACCGGCCATTCGGTGCCGGTGCGTGAAGTCCGCCTGAGCGCGGGCGCGGGCTTTATCGTGGTTGTCTGCGGTGAGATCATGACCATGCCGGGCCTGCCCCGCAAACCGGCCGCGGAAACCATCTGCCTCAATGACGCAGGTGAGATCGAGGGCTTGTTCTAAGCCGCTGAATAAGACATCTCGTGGTCCGGGACCCCCGGGCCATGAGGAGACGATGATGCCCACTCTGACACCGCCGCAGGACTGCCATTCGATGCGGGATCTGCGGGTTCAGATCGACAGGCTGGACCGCCAGCTGATCGGGATGCTGGTGAGGCGCGCAAGCTATATCGACCGCGCGTCTGAGCTGAAGCCGGGCGAGGGCCTGCCCGCCCGCATCCCGGACCGGGTCGAGGATGTGGTGCAAAAGGTGCGCGCCAGTTCGCAGGCCGCGGGGATGGACCCCGATTTGTCCGAAACGCTCTGGCGCATTCTGATTGACTGGTCGATTGCACGTGAGGAACGTGTGCTCGGCCCCGAGTAAAGACCGGGCGCGTTCTGCGCCCGTTTGGGTTTTGAAAGAAGGGACCAAAGGATGGTAGCGCAGGTTATCGACGGGAAGGCCTTTGCCGCCAAAGTGCGCGCGCAGGTGGCCGATCAGGTTGCAAAGCTGAAAGAGGAAAACGGTATCACCCCCGGCCTGGCCGTGGTTCTGGTGGGCGAGGATCCGGCCAGCCAGGTCTATGTCCGCTCGAAAGGCAAGATGACCGTCGAGGTCGGCATGAACAGCTACGAGCACAAGCTGGATGTGGAGACCTCCGAGGCGGACCTGCTGGCGCTGATCGACAAACTGAACACTGATCCAGCGGTGCATGGCATTCTGGTACAGCTGCCGCTGCCAAAACACCTGAACGAGGATCTGGTGATCAACTCGATCGATCCGGCCAAGGATGTGGACGGCTTCCACATCTCGAATGTGGGCCTGCTGGGCACCGGTCAGAAATCGATGGTGCCCTGCACCCCGCTGGGCTGCCTGATGATGCTGCGCGATCACCACGGGTCGCTGTCGGGCATGGATGCGGTTGTCATCGGTCGCTCGAACATCGTGGGCAAGCCGATGGCGCAGCTGCTGCTGGGGGACAGCTGCACTGTGACCATCGCGCATTCGCGCACCAGGGACCTGCCGGATGTGGTGCGCCGCGCCGATATCGTCGTGGCCGCTGTCGGCCGCCCCGAAATGGTGCCTGGCGACTGGATCAAGGAAGGCGCCACCGTGATCGACGTGGGCATCAACCGCATCGAGCGGGATGGCAAGACCAAGCTGGTCGGCGACGTCGACTATGCCAGCGCTGCCGAACGCGCCGGCGCCATCACCCCGGTCCCCGGCGGCGTCGGCCCCATGACCATCGCCTGCCTGCTGGCCAACACCCTCACCGCCTGCTGCCGCGCAAACAAACTCCCCGAACCAGAAGGCCTGACCGCCTGATACACGCGGGG
>NZ_JBQERM010000037.1:0-2466 GCF_056535045.1 Ruegeria sp. O6
CGGTTACAGTTTCCCCAGCTGCATGATGTTGTGGTTTCCGGTTGCGAAGCCGACGTGTTTTTGTTCCATGTAGAACTCGAAGCTCCAGTTGCCGCCGTCGCGGCCGATACCGGATGCTTTGACGCCGCCGAACGGGGTGGGCAGGTGGCGGACGTTTTCCGAGTTCACCCAGATCATCCCGGCTTCTAGCTTGTCGGTGAACCGCAAGGCGCGGGTCAGGTCATTGGTCCAGACATAGCCGGTCAGACCGTATGGTGTGTCGTTGGCAATCTGCAGCGCCTCGTCCTCGGTCGAGAACGGGATCGAGGTCAGAACCGGGCCGAATATCTCTTCGCGCGCGATACGCATCTGGTTATTGGCATCGGTAAACAAGGTTGGGCGAATGAAATACCCTGTGTCGCCCACCTTGACACCTCCGGCGGCGACAGTCGCACCGTCTTCTTTGGCGATGTCAAAATAGGAGGTCACCTTGTTATAATGCTCCTCGGTCACCAGTGGCCCGATCTCGGTCTCAGGATCCAGCGGATGGCCGACCTTGATGGTGTTGACCCGTTCGATCAGCTTTGCCTCGAACGCGTCCTTGATGGTGTCCTGCACCAGCAGGCGCGAGGATGACGTGCAGCGCTCGCCATTGATCGAGTAGATCATGAAGATCACCGCATCCAGCGCCCGGTCGAGATCGGCGTCGTCGAACACAACAACCGGGTTCTTGCCGCCCAGTTCCAGATGCATCCGCTTGAGCGTATCGGCACCTTGTTTGGTGATGCTGCTGCCGGTGCGGCTTTCACCGACAAAGGCGATCGCCTTGATCAACGGATGCTCCGTCAACGCCTTACCCGCATCGGGGCCGAACCCGTTCACGGTGTTCAGCACACCCTTGGGCAGCCCGGCCTCTTCGGCGATCTCCACCAGCAGGCGAGCGGACAGCGGAGAATCTTCGGCCGGTTTGTGAACCACGGTGCACCCGGCAGCCAAAGCAGGTGCGATCTTCCATGTCGACAGCATGAACGGCGTGTTCCACGGCGTGATCACCCCCACCGGACCGATCGGTACGCGCGTGGTGATGTTCATCAGGGTCGGCGACTTAAGGTGCTGACCGTCCCGCGCCTGGACCACCTGATCCGCGAAATACCGGAAATTCTCGGCCCCCCGCAGCGCGGCCTTGGACATAAAGCGCAGGGTCTGGCCGGTGTCCCAGCATTCACACAGCGCAATTTCCTCGGCACGGGCCTCGATCGCATCGGCAACGTTCAGCAAGATGCGGCGCCGCTCGGTGGCAGGCATGTCGCGCCAATCGGCAAATGCGGCGTGGGCGGCATTGGCGGCAGCGTCGATATCATCGGCTGTGCCATGGGCGACATCGCAGATCACCGACCTGTCAACCGGGGAGGTGGATTGGAACACCCCTGCGGAACCGTCGCGATCTTCGCCCGCGATCCGGTTCTTGATGCCGGTTTCCTTAAACCGGGCCAGAAAGCCCGCCAGCTTCTCGATATTCGTATCCAGTGCGCTCATGGATCAGGTCTCCTGGTTGGTCGCGCCCAAATGGTCCCGGATCGTGCCGGTCTTGGGCGAAAGGTCTGGGTCAATGTCACGCATCTCAAGCGAGAGCGCGATGGAATGTCCGGCGAAGGCGGGGGACAGATAGGCCTCAACCGCCTCAAAAATGCGCTGCGTGGCGTCCCGTTTGACATCCGCAGCCCGGCCAGCGCGCAGGCGGATCGAGATATCGATAAACCCATGCGCCGGATTGCCGTCCGCGATGGCATAGTGATCGACCCGCGTGGCCCGGACACGAATACCGGGCAGGGGAAATGTCTTGATCCCGGCAGCCGTGGCCCGGATGCATTCGCACAAGCCACTCATATCGACCCTGTCTTCCAGATTGCCGGAATACTCGACGTGAAAATGTGGCATATGCTCCCTCCAATGGTAAACATGTTTAGTAAATTGGAACCCCCGCTGTCAAGAACTTGCTTTGTTAATCTTTGCATCTTTTGACTCTGCGAATTAGAAGACTGTCATGAGTGAACAAAGCCACACCAAGAACACCTCGCGCGCCCTTCCGATTGCCTTGCTGCGCGCACGCGAAACCGTCATGGCCCCCATCCGGGACATGCTGCAGGGGATACAACTGACCGAGCAGAAATGGCGCATCCTGCGCGTGCTGGACGAGTTGGGTGAAGTGGAGCAAAGCTCGATTGCCAAAGAGGCCTGCCTGCTGTTGCCAAGCCTCACCCGCATCCTGCGCACGATGGAAGCCGAAGGCCAAATATCACGCCGCCAGGACAGCCACGACAAACGACGCACAATGGTGAAGATCACAAACGAAGGACGAAACATCCTCGCCGATAACCTCGGAACCTCTCTGCAGATCTACCAAAGCATCGAAAAACAAATGGGACGAGAAAAACTCAACCAACTCCTCGACCTGCTCGAAGAACTACAAGCCGTCAAAGTCTGACC
>NZ_JBQERM010000038.1:0-2402 GCF_056535045.1 Ruegeria sp. O6
TGATCATTTTTGTTGGGTGCCTTCTTTTGCGAGGCGCTTTGGGTCAAGTGAAGCCAGTGACCGCCAATTTGACAGAATTGCACCCTCATAATGTGCAGTTAACTGCAAACTGTCGGGGCGATACCTTTCTATTTCAGGTTACCATAACCAGTCCGCACAGGACATTCCGTTATTAGTACTGCCGCCGCTCCGAAACCATCCTTACACCGAGACGAAACCTCTGACTCAAGGGCGGTATGGAGCGACAAAAACGGTCTATATTCGTGATAATTTGTGCTCCATTCTGGTTTTATTTTGGTAAAATGTATCAATTCGTTTGCTCGGTCAAGAAAAAGCAACAAAAAGCCACACGATCGCAAATCGTTCTAACTTTGGGGCACAGGCAGTGCACTGGAGGAGTTTCATCAAATCGAAAAACCGCTGAATTGCGCCGGGTTCTCTGGAAGCTTCGATCCCTGGATAGGGTGAGGCCAAGGTAAAAAACAGCAAACAAACATCCTTTTGGAGCCCACAAACTTGCGGCGGGAGCCGGACAGCCAAGAGTGGTAAAATTCTGGTGCGAACCTTTTCAGTGCAGGAAACGTTCATGACTATTCGCACATGCCCTTCACCTTGATGAACATCTGGCCCGTTTCATAGCCGTTTTCACATGGTCCCTTGCGCCTTTGCGTAGCTTCACATTGTAAAAGACTCATCAAGAAGCCGACCCCGAAATCGGCGACCATTGGTTAATGTGGCCGCTTACTCGAACCCTTCAAACGTCTCTCTGACAGCATCATCCACGGTCCCGGCCCGCAATCTGCTGCCATCGTTGTCGCAGGCATCCTCAAAGGCTTGCCAAAGATGGTCCATTTGCAAAAATGGTTGAAAGCTCGTGCCGGCAAATCTCAATGCGGCGGAAATTCTGGGGCGTAAAGTGTCTGATGCATAGGTTCTGTTGGCTAATTATCTTCATAACCCTGACGGGGTGTGCGGCGAAAACCTACAATGAAATTGACATCATGCCTTCGCCAACGGTCTTTGCCAATGGCACGCTTGACCCGTTCGGGGATGTGACCGAGGGTAATTTCGAGTCGCGGGCGCGTCTGTTTTACGCAACCGACCGCCAGCCCGCAGAACCGGACGACCCGCAGAAAAGCTACAATAATGCACGGGGGCACGTGTTGCGGGCGGGTGTCGCGCAGATTGCGTCGGACCCGCCGCTTGAAAGCTGGGAAAACGCAAGGCGCATCACGCTCGCCGCGGCGCGGGATCGGGACTATAGGCTACGTGTGGCGGGCGTGACCGAGACCGGCATTCTGCCGTTCAGCGCAATCAAATACATGGATACGCCACCCAGCCGTGCCGAGGTCGAATCTGCCGGTCGCCGTTTTGCGTCACAAATCATTGCGCAATTGGCGCAATCGGCCAACAACGACATTTTCATTTACATCCACGGCTATAATGTGGACTTCGACTATTCCACCCTGGTCTCAAGCCAGTTGCAGCATTTCCTGGGCTATCAGGGCGCTTTCATCAGTTACAATTGGACAGCAACCCCAAGTACGCTGGCCTATTTCCGCGATCAGGAATCGGCGCTGGCCTCGCGACGCTATCTGCGCGAGCTGATTGCCTTTCTTTCGACTCATACCGATGCCCGTCGCATTCACCTGATCGGCTACAGCGCCGGGACTAGGCTGGCCTTTGATGCCGCTTATCAAATCGCGTTGGGAGCCGAGGAAAATGCGCGGTTGGGCAAACTCATCCTGATCGGCAGCGACCTGGACCGCGCTTATTTCCTTCATGCTATCGAGGACGGTCTTCTCGATGCGGTTACGGACCTGACGATCTATCAGTCGCAAACGGATTCCGCGCTGGCGATGTCTAGGTTTGTCTTTGGCCGCAAGCGCGTCGGAGAGACCTCGCCGCCCGGCGAAGCAGTGCCTGCGGTGCAAGCGGAACTGGCCCGGACCCCAAGGCTGCATGTCATCGACGTGACGGATGCCGAAGAGGCGGGCACTGGCAACGGGCATTGGTACTTCCGGTCTTCACCATGGGCCAGCAGCGATCTTTTCCTGTCATTGCTGACCAACAAAGACCCCGCCGCGCGCGGACTGGTGCGCGCACCCGGCGAAGTCATCTGGCGTTTTCCAGACGATTATCCGCAAAGGATCAGGGAACTGGTGCGTTTGTACTGAAGGAAAGGAACCGTCTGGTTATCCCCGTCTATTCTCTATTCTGATCAGCTTGCCACACGAGGCTCCCTCGGATCACATTGAAACTCTTATGTAAGGCCATCCATAGGTCAGACTTATGACGTTGAAGGTATAATCGATTTTTCTTGGCATATTAATCTGTCAAGATACCATTGCTCAAATGTGAATTTTACGCCGCGCAAGAATGGCGAACCTGTCAAACAATTC
>NZ_JBQERM010000039.1:0-1925 GCF_056535045.1 Ruegeria sp. O6
CCCTCTGCGCGTTGATGGCCCCTTTTGTGATGCGGGGGTCGTTGCCTTCGCTGAGGGCGATTATGGGACGGGTGGCCGGAGCGTTTTGCCGCAACAGCTCGACGGGTGTCAGGGTCATGTGCTCCGGCCTCGTCCTGGGGTTAAGCGCCCTGCGCCTTCATGTCATCGGCGCTGATGCCGGCGACGGCGACGGGTTTTTTCATCGCGTCGCGGCGGAAAGGCTCGCCAAGCTCCTGGTTGATCAGGGCCTCGATCAGCGTGGTGATGCCGTTCTTCTGGTCCTCGATCGCCTGGTTCAGCGCCGCGGTCAGCTCGTCCTGGGTGCGGGCGACAACGCCTTTCAGGCCACAGGCCTGCGCGATACCGGCATAAGACACCTTGGTGTCCAGCTCGGTGCCCACGAAGTTGTCGTCGAACCACAGGGTCGAGTTGCGCTTTTCCGCGCCCCACTGGTAGTTGCGGAACACGATCTGGGTCACGGCGGGCCATTCCTCGCGGCCAATCGCGGTCAACTCGTTCACCGCGATGCCAAAGGCGCCGTCACCGGCAAAGCCCACAACCGGAACATCCGGGCAGCCGATCTTGGCACCGACAACGGCGGGCAGGCCATAGCCGCAGGGGCCGAACAGGCCCGGCGCCAGGTATTTGCGACCCTCTTCAAACGACGGATATGCGTTGCCGATGGCGCAGTTGTTGCCGATGTCCGAGCTGATGATCGCCTCTTTCGGCAGCGCCGCCTGAATGGCGCGCCACGCCATGCGCGGGCTCATCCAGTCGGGCTTGGCCGCGCGGGCGCGCTGGTTCCAGGTGGTGCCCGGATCGTCATCCTCATGGGTCATCGAGGTCAGTTCCTGCGCCCAGGCCGATTTCTTCTGCGCGATGCGCTCTTTGCGCTCCTTGCGGCCTTCGTCACCGGCGGTGTCGCTCAGCTGGGCCAGAATGCCCTTTGCCACCTTGGCGGCGTCGCCGATGATGCCGACGCTGACCGCTTTGGTCAGGCCGATACGGTCAGGGTTGATGTCAACCTGGATGATCTTGGCATCCGCGGGCCAGTAGTTGATGCCATAGCCCGGCAGGGTCGAGAACGGGTTCAGACGGGTGCCGAGGCACAGGACAACATCCGCCTCGCTGATCAGTTCCATCCCCGCTTTCGAACCGTTATAGCCCAGCGGACCGGCAAACAGCGGGTGGCTGCCCGGGAAGGCGTCATTGTGCTGGTAGCCGACGCAGACCGGCGCATCCAGGCGCTCGGCCAGCGCTTTCGACGCCTCGATGCCGCCTTCGGCCAGAACCACACCGGCGCCGTTCAGAATGACAGGGTTTCTGGCGTTCGACAGCAGCTCGGCCGCCTGGGCCACGGCGGTTTCGCCACCCGAGGGGCGCTCGAACTCGACAATGGCGGGCAGGTCGATATCGACAACCTGGGTCCACATGTCGCGCGGGATGTTCAGCTGGGCCGGGGCGCTGGCGCGCTTGGCCTGCATGATCACACGGTTCAGAACCTCGCAGACGCGGGTCGGGTCGCGGACCTCTTCCTGATAGGCGACCATGTCCTCGAACAGCTTCATCTGCTCGACTTCCTGAAAGCCCCCCTGACCGATGGTCTTGTTGGCCGCCTGCGGGGTCACCAGCAGAAGCGGGGTGTGGTTCCAGTAGGCAGTCTTGACGGCGGTCACAAAGTTGGTGATGCCCGGACCGTTCTGCGCGATCATCATCGACATCTTGCCGGTCGCCCGGGTGTAGCCATCCGCCATCATCCCCGCGCTGCCCTCATGCGCACAGTCCCAGAACATGATCCCAGCCTTCGGAAACAGATCCGAAATCGGCATCATCGCAGAGCCAATGATCCCAAACGCATGTTCAATACCATGCATCTGCAAAACCTTAACAAAGGCCTCTTCCGTCGTCATCTTCATAGGGGTGTT
>NZ_JBQERM010000040.1:0-1812 GCF_056535045.1 Ruegeria sp. O6
GCGTGCGCACCGTTTCACGGATTTGGAGAACGCAATGATGAAGCGCGCCTGGAACAAGTGGCGATCGGGCTATATGGGCCGGCTTGTCGGTGAGAGCTTTTATGCGCAGGGCGGGCTTTACGGCGTTGCGATCCTGGCGATGATCGCGGTGGCGGTCACCACCGCCGGCTCGGCTTACATGATGGAATATATCGTTGATGCCATGACCAGCCCGGAATTGCGGGGATGGGCGCATGTCATTGCGCTGGGGGTTGTGCTTCTGTTCCTGACCAAGGCGGTGGCCTCGTATGTTCAGGCCGTCTTTCTGGCGCGCGCGGGCAACCGGATTGTGGCCCAGCAGCAGGAGAAGCTGTACCGCAAGCTGGTCCGGCACGGGGTGTCGTTCTTTTCGACCAATGAATCATCGGATTTGCTGATGCGCACGACCAATGGCGCGCAATCGGCCCGGGGCCTGATCGATGTTCTGGTCACCGGGTTTGTCCGCGATGCCCTGACCCTGGTCGGCCTGATTGTGGTCATGGTGTATCAGCAGCCGGTCCTGTCGGTGATGTTCTTTGTGGTGGGCCCGGTTGCCCTTCTGGGGGTGCGGTATCTGCTGAAAAGCGTCCGCTCGATCATGCAGGCCGAGTTCAAATCGCTGGCCGAGATCATCCGGGTGCTGCAGGAGACCTCGGCGGGGATCAAGGTGATCAAGGTGTTTGCGCTTGAAGATCGCATGATCGACCGAATGGAGACCGCGATCCGGAAGGTCGAACAGCGCTCGAACGACATCGCCCGGCTGCAGGCCATTGCCAGCCCGCTGATGGAGTTTCTGGCCGG
Organism: Ruegeria sp. O6; assembly: GCF_056535045.1. NCBI lineage: Bacteria > Pseudomonadati > Pseudomonadota > Alphaproteobacteria > Rhodobacterales > Roseobacteraceae > Ruegeria > Ruegeria sp. O6. The sequence continues at coordinate 820 of NZ_JBQERM010000040.1, forward strand.
TCTGGCGGTTGCCGGGGTTCTCATTGTCAGCACGATGGGCATCGCGGGCACCGAACAGCCGACCGCGGGTCAGTTGATGTCCTTCATCACCGCTTTGCTGATGGCCTATGAACCCGCCAAGCGCCTGTCCAGGATGCGGGTCCAGATTGAAACCTGCATGGTCGGTGTCGGCCTGTTGTTCAGCCTGCTGGATCAGGAGGACACGATGGTGGAAAGCCCCCGGGCCCGTGACCTGAGTGACGGCCCCGGACAGATCACGCTGCGCAATGTGACCTTTGGCTATCAGGGCACGGTGCCGGTGATCGACAACATGAGCGCCACTTTCGAGGCCGGGAAAACCACGGCCCTTGTCGGCCAGTCCGGTGGTGGCAAATCCACGTTGTTTGGCCTGATCATGCGGTTTTACGACCCCGATCAGGGCAGCGTCGAGATCGATGGCCAGGACCTGAGGGATGTCAGCTTTGCCTCGCTGCGGCGGAAAATCTCGTATGTCGGTCAGGACACGTTCCTGTTCTCGGCCTCGGTGATGGACAACCTGCGCTGCTCGGCACCCGAGGCGAGCGATGAAGAGGTGATCGCGGCAGCCCGGGCCGCACATGCGCATCAGTTCATCACAGACCTGCCGCAGGGCTATGAGACCCCGGTGGGCGAAAACGGAACCTTTCTGTCGGGCGGTCAGAAACAGCGCATCGCGATTGCCCGCGCCATTCTGCGCAAGGCCGAAATCCTGCTGCTGGACGAGGCAACAAGCGCGCTGGACGCGGAATCGGAATCGCTGGTCAAAGAGGCGCTGGACGCCCTGACACAGGATGTCACCGTCATCGTCATCGCCCACCGCCTGTCAACCGTGCTGGAGGCAGACAAGATCATCGTCATCCAGGACGGCACTATCGCCGAACAGGGAAACCTCGACCAACTCATGCAGAAAAACGGACCCTTCAAAAACCTCTTCGACCAACAGTTCAATAAACACAAACAAAAACAAAAAGTCGC
>NZ_JBQERM010000041.1:0-1419 GCF_056535045.1 Ruegeria sp. O6
ACCAACAGAGGAAAACCATGAAACGGACGACATCATTTTATTCGGCATTGGCGGTCGGTTTACTGACTGCGACGGTTGCGGCATCGGAGACGGAACTGACAGTTTACACCGCTGTCGAGGCGGAGGATCTGGCGAGGTATGCAGAGACGTTCAACCAGAGTAACCCTGATATCAAGATCAACTGGGTCCGGGACTCGACGGGGATCATCACCGCGAAACTGCTGGCTGAACGGGACAACCCACAGGCGGATGTGGTCTGGGGGTTGGCGGCGACCTCTCTGCTGCTGTTGAAATCCGAAGGGATGCTGGAGCCTTATGCCCCGGTTGGCGTAGACAAGCTGGATGCGAAATTCGTCGATGGTGACAACCCGCCTGCCTGGGTTGGCATGGACGCCTGGGTTGCCTCGGTTTGCTACAACACGGTTGAGGCGGAAAAGGCCGGGTTGAAGCCGCCCACTTCGTGGAAGGACCTGACTGATCCGATGTACAAGGATCAGGTGATCATGCCGAACCCGAATTCGTCTGGCACGGGGTTCCTTGATGTGTCCAGCTGGCTTCAAATGTTTGGCGAAGAAGGTGGCTGGGAATACATGGATGCGCTGCACGAGAATATTGCGCGCTACACCCATTCCGGCTCGAAGCCTTGCAAACTGGCGGCGGCGGGTGAGATCCCGATTGGTATCTCTTTTGCGTTCCGTGGGGCGAAGTCCAAAGCTGATGGCGCACCGCTGGAAATCATTGTGCCTTCGGAAGGCGTCGGCTGGGACATGGAAGCAACCGCGATTGTGGCCGGTACCGCAAATCTGGAAGCCGCGCAGAAGCTGGTGGACTTCACCGTCACCAAAGAGGCCAACGAGATGTACAATACCGGCTATGCGGTCGTGGCGTATCCCGGCGTTGCAAAACCGGTTGAACACTTCCCAGAAGGTCTTCTGGATGCGATGATCAACAATGATTTCGAGTATGCCGCCAACAATCGCGCGGCAATCCTGAAGGAATGGCAGTCTCGCTATGACGGAAAGTCTGAAGCGAAATAATTCCATTGGCAGGAGGGGCTTTTGTGCCTCTCCTGCCCGCCACTCTCTTGTTCCCACCAACACAACCAACTCACCCGGCGCGCACCAGCCAGGATCGGTCGTGCCCGAGGTGCAGATGTGAGGACCTCTCCCGTGCTTCAGAAAACACCACCCGGCGAACTGTATCTCAGCATCCAGAATTTGTGGAAAGCGTTCGGCAGCTTTCTGGCACTCAAGGACATCTCTCTTGAAATCAAAGAAGGTGAATTCATTTGTTTCCTTGGCCCGTCCGGCTGCGGCAAGACCACCTTGTTGCGGGCGATTGCCGGGCTGGATCTGCAGACCAAGGGTACGGTTATGCAGGATGGCAAGGACGTCTCCAACCTGCCCCCGTCCGAGCGTG
>NZ_JBQERM010000042.1:0-895 GCF_056535045.1 Ruegeria sp. O6
CGCCATTCCCGGCCAGGTAGGGTTTGGAACCGCATCCCCGACAAGGTGCGCAAGCAGATCGTGGAACTGGCTCTGGAAGAACCCGAGTTATCGCCCCGCGAGCTTGCGGTGCGGTTCACCGACACCAGGCGCTACTTCGTTTCTGAGGCCAGTGTTTACAGGCTTCTGAAGGCACAAGATCTGATCACTAGCCCAGCCTGCATCACCATCAAAGCGGCGGATGAATTCCATGAGAAGACTGTGCGGCCGAACCAGCTTTGGCAGACCGACTTCACCTATCTCAAAGTCATCGGTTGGGGCTGGTTCTACCTGTCTACGATCCTGGATGATTACAGCCGTTACGTTGTCTCTTGGCGCCTTTGCACCACGATGAAAGCTGACGATGTCACAGGAACGCTGGAAGACGCTTTGGCTGCATCAGGTTGTGACAGTGTCACCGTTGCCCACAAGCCCCGGCTGCTCAGCGACAACGGCAGCAGTTACATCTCTGGCGAGTTGGCGAAATGGCTGGATGAGCAGGGTATGGATCATGTTCGGGGAGCGCCCAACCATCCGCAGACCCAGGGCAAGATTGAGCGATGGCATCAGACGATGAAGAACCGTGTCCTGCTGGAAAACTACTATCTGCCAGGAGCGCTCGAACAGGCCATCGGCGACTTCATCAATCACTACAACCACAACCGATACCACGAGAGCATCAGCAATCTGACACCCGCCGATGTCTATTTCGGTCGAGCCGAAACAATCCTCAGACGCAGAAAGGAAATCAAACACCAGACAATCCAGAAACGCCGCTTGCTGCATCATCAGAACGCGGCGTAGATTGAAACTGCGGCGAGCCTGATCCTCCTAAGCCAATCAAACGCTCGTGTTCCAAATCATTCGATGACGGACA
>NZ_JBQERM010000043.1:0-674 GCF_056535045.1 Ruegeria sp. O6
CGGCTCGAGTGGCCGCATTCACGGCTTCGAATGCCTCGATTCGGTGATAACGGATTGGTTGTGCGGAGCGACGACGTGCCGGGACGCGGAAGCAATTTCTGCCGGCTGATGGGTGGTTACGAACCGCTGCAAACCTCCTGGAGATCGGTATCCTGGCATCGTCCGTTCTCGCTTTCGGAATGGGAGGGGGCTGTTTTCAGCTCGATTGTTGAGGCCCTTGTGCGACCAACGATCCAAGCCCGGCGCGATTTCCCGTTTGGCGGTGCCAAAGGACCGCAACTTGTTCGTGATGATCCGCTTGGGAATGAAACCAAGGTGCTTGATCAGGCGGCGCAACAGCCGTTTTGCCGCCCGTTTGTCCCGCCTGGGTTGGAGGATTTCCTTCAGCACGACGCCATGCTGATCGACCGCGCGCAAAGCCGATACTTGCGACCTGAAATGTCCACGACAATTTCATCCAGATGCCAGACACCACCTGGACGGTTCAGTCTCTGCCGCAGATTTCGAGCTACCACCGGCCCGAATTTGATGACCCAGCGCCGAACAGTTTCATAAGAAGCATAGCGCACGCGCTGCAGCAGCATCTCTTCAACTTCCCGCAGGCTCAGATTGAAGCGAACGTACAGCCACACTGCATGCGCGATGAGCTGAGGCGGAAACCGGGGGCGCTTGTA